>MVRL01000051.1 GCA_002067705.1 Methanosaeta sp. PtaU1.Bin112 | reverse complement strand
TCCTGGTAGACTCTGGCCACCCATTTGGATTTGGTCTTGTCCGTCTCAGTGAAGACATATGCCTCATTGGCTATGTTGCTGCCCATGCTCACACCTTTGCTGCCAATACCACAATTCTGCCACTGCCTTAAATTCAGGCCTGAGGTATATATGCTAAGTTGTTTCTCCGAGTATACTGCTCTGCGCAAAGCAGTATGCTTCGCAAGAAAGGATGTTAGAAGGCCATGCCCGAACTTCCCGAGGTAGAATCGGCCAGAGAGTATCTGGAGTCTGCAGTTCTCTGCCAGCCCATACAGGAGGTGCTGATCAGAGACGAGCGCATCCTCTCCCAGGTCACACCTGTCAAGCTCAATCAATGCCTGACAGGAAAGATCTTCCGATCCGTCCAAAGGCATGGAAAGAGGCTCTTTTTAGAGCTTGAGGAGGACCTGTGGCTCACGCTTCATCTGGGCATGACCGGATGGCTGATCTATCAGGATATGGGTGAGGTAGAGCCAGCCCATACTAGAATGCTGATCCGGTTCCAGAACGGCCGCCGTCTGGCCTTTGATGATCTTAGAATTTTTGGAGAGGTAGGACTCACAGAAAGCCCCTCCATTTTCCTGACGGAGGGAAAGATAGGGGCCGATGCCCTGCTGATAGACCGGGATGATTTTCTAAAGATCATGCGCAGCAGGAGGGGAACTATAAAGTCTTTGCTTCTCAACCAGAGGCTCATCTCCGGCATCGGGAACCTTTATTCTGATGAGGCCCTTTTTCAGGCGGGCATTCATCCCCAGTCCCGGAGCCTGGATGAGATGCAGCTATCTCTACTCATCTCAATTATCAAAGAGGTTCTGAGGACCTCGATCTCTGTCCGGGCGGATTTCGACCGCCTGCCCGAATACTATCTCCTCCGCCATCGCCATCATGGCGGTCGCTGCCCACGGGACGGAGCGCTTCTTCAGCACGAGAAGCTTGGCGGCCGGACCTGCTACTACTGTCCCGAGCATCAGAGACTGGCCGATTCCGGGCCGGAAGATGAGAGATGATTCCGATTGAGGCAATGATGGTATTATAGCTGTGAGCCAAAGTGTACACCTTCTCAATGCTTTGGCCAATGCATTCATGGCCAGCTGGCCTCCTGAACTCCTGCCTATATCCCTGACGATACACTCTCTGCAGGAGAGGCAAGAAGCAATATAAGAAATCCGAAATGGGTTTGTTTGACAAAGCGATGCGTCCTTCCGAATAAAAAAATAAGATTGAATTAATTTTAAAAGTTTTTGAAGGCCTCTGCTATATATATGATAGATTGAAATACCATAGATAATTCACCAATCTCAAGATCTTTCAAATATCAGAGTAGTGTCTTGGAGGCATAGAGAAAAGTGGAATCCCTGTTGAATGAAGCTGATACCTGCAGAAAATATGTGGTACCCAAGCTGATCCAGTCGGGCTGGGATAATGAGCCTCATTCTTTCACTGAGCAGCAGAATTTCACAGACGGGCGAATCGTAATGGTTGGAGATAAGCCCAAGCGCCGAAAGAAGAAGCGTGCTGATTACCTGCTTCGAGTCACTCGGGACTTTAAGATTGCTGTTGTCGAAGCCAAGCCGATGTACAGGAAAACTGGTGACGGGCTGCAACAGGCCAAAGAGTACGCGGAAATTTTGGGGCTCAAATTCGCCTATGCGACTAATGGAGATGGGATAGTTGAGTTTGACTACTTCACAGGAAAAGAACGATTGCTTTCGGAGTTTCCATCGCCCGTAGAGCTGTGGTCACGCTACTGCGAGGCGCATAAAATTGAGGATGCGCAGAAGAAAGAACGCCTTCTTGCTCCTTACTATCGCTCTCAGGGAAAAGACGCCCGCTACTATCAAGAGATCGCAATCAATAAGTCAATTGAGGCCATAATAGAGGGAAAGAAACGCATCCTCCTGACCATGGCAACAGGCACGGGCAAGACCTTTGTGGCATTTCAGATTTGCTGGAAGCTTTGGGAGTCGAAGTGGAATTCTCGCGGCGAGCCGCGCAAGCCCAGAATTCTGTATTTGGCGGACAGAAACATACTCATCGATGATCCGAAGGATAAGACTTTCACGCCCTTTGGAGACGCACGCTGGAAGATTGAAAACGGAGATGCGATCAAGAGCCGGGAGATGTACTTTGCCATCTATCAGTCCCTGGCGAAAGACGATCGGCGTCCGGGCTTATTCCGGGAGTATGCACCAGACTTCTTCGATCTGATAATAGTAGATGAGTGCCACCGGGGGAGCGCCAGAGACGAGAGCAACTGGAGGGAGATACTGGAGTATTTCCAGCCCGCCTATCAGTTGGGCATGACGGCGACGCCGCTGCGGGATGATAACCGGGACACTTATGCCTACTTTGGCGATCCCATTTACACCTACAGCCTGCGGCAGGGAATTGAAGACGGATTTCTGGCCCCTTACCGGGTGCATCGCATTGTCACGGACGTTGACGCAGCAGGCTGGAGGCCCAGCCAGGGAGAGAAAGACCGCTTCGGCTATGAGATTCCTGATGGCGAGTATCAGACCAAGGATTTCGAGCGGGTCATTGCTTTGCGGGCTCGAACGCAGGCCATTGCCCGCCACCTGGCTGAGTTCATGAGGAATACTGACCGCTTTGCCAAGACCATTGTCTTTTGTGTGGACCAGGAGCATGCAGATGAGATGCGCCGGGCTCTGAACAATCTGAATGCCGATCTGGTGGCCCAGAATTCTGATTACGTCTGTCGGGTAACTGCGGATGAGGGACAGATTGGGATTGGTCATTTGAGCAGGTTTCAGGAGTTGGAGACTAAGACGCCTGTGATCCTCACGACCTCCAAGCTGCTCTCCACGGGAGTGGATGCGCCCACCTGCAAGAACATCGTCCTGGCGAGGGTGATCGGCTCCATGACCGAGTTCAAGCAGATCATAGGCAGGGGGACGCGAGTGCGGGACGACTATGGCAAGCTCTTCTTTTCCATCCTGGACTACACCGGCAGCGCCACGCAGATGTTTGCCGATCCGGCTTTTGATGGAGATCCGCTTGGAATCGAGATTGAGGACGGTGTCCACAATCGAAGAGGAAGCGGCAGCGGAAAGGGTGAGGGCGACGGCCAAGATCAAGAATTGCCGGATGAGGACGCCCCACGCAAGTACTATGTGGATGGCGGCCGCTTTGAGATCGCAACGCACTACGTCTCCGAGCTGGACCCGGATGGAAAGCAGCTGCGGGTGATTAGGTTCACAGATTATGCTGCAGAGAAGGTGAGAACGCTCTACCCCACGGCATCCGAGCTGCGGGTGAAATGGTCTGACCTGGAGCAGAGAGCGGAGATAGTCGCCGCTCTGGAGGAGCGGGGCATAGACTTTGAGAGCCTGGCCCGCGAGGCAGGGCAGCCGGAGGCCGATTCCTTTGACCTGCTCTGCCATTTGGCCTTTAATGCGCCCCTGCAAACACGCAGGCAACGGGCTGAGCAACTCCGGCGCAAGAAGCCGGACTTCTTCGGGCAGTACGGACCGGAGGCCAGAGCTATCCTGGAAGAGCTTTTGGATAAGTACTCGGAGCATGGAACGACGCAGTTCGAGATGCCGGAGGTGCTGAAGGTGCCGCCCATTTCCGAGCATGGGAATGTGGGGGAGATCACTGGCATCTTTGGCGGAGCGGAAAGGTTAAAGGAAGCGGTGGATCAGCTACAAGTGCTGCTGTACGCCGCTTGATGATAGGAGTAGCAATAACATGGCCCGAACGCGCAAACCTAAAGCCTCTGAAGCTCAGCTCACCACCGCCCAGCAGTTAGGCAGCATCGTCAAGTCCTGCCGGGATATCATGCGCAAGGACAAGGGCCTCTCCGGAGACCTGGACCGCCTTCCCATGCTGGTCTGGGTGATGTTCCTCAAGTTCATAGACGATATGGAGATGATCAGGGAGCAGGAGGCAATTCTCAAGGGCGAGAGGTTCCGTCCAGCCATCGAGGCCCCTTACCGCTGGCGGGACTGGGCAGCGAAGGAGGACGGGATCACCGGAGACAATCTCATATCCTTCATAAACCAGGACAAAGCAATTCGGCCCGATGGGCAGGAGGGCCAGGGGCTCTTCGCCTACCTGCGCAGTCTGCAGAGCGCCAACGGAGGAGACAGACGGGATGTGATTGCCACCATCTTCCGGGGCACAGTCAACCGCATGATCAGCGGCTACCTGCTGCGGGATATGATAAACAAGATCAACGCCATCCACTTCAGCTCCTCTGAGGAGATCCATACCTTAAGCCACCTTTACGAGTCGATGCTCAAAGAGATGAGGGACGCTGCCGGCGACTCAGGTGAGTTTTACACCCCCAGGCCGGTCATTCGCTTCATGGTGGCGGCGACAGATCCAAGGCTGGGCGAGAAGATCCTGGACCCGGCTTGCGGCACAGGCGGATTTCTGGTTGAGTCCTACAAGCACCTGTACGAGCAATGCAAAACGGTGGAAGACCTTGGGGTGCTCCAGAAGGACAGCATAAAGGGCGGCGAGGCCAAGCCGCTGCCCTACATGCTCTGCCAGATGAACCTGCTCTTGCACGGCATAGATTATCCGGATATCGATCCAGAAAACAGCCTGCGTTTCCCGTTGAGGGAGATTGGCGATAAGGATCGTGTGGATGTGGTCCTCACCAATCCTCCTTTCGGCGGCGAGGAGGAGCGCGGAATCCTGGGAAATTTCCCGGATGACAAGCAGACCTCAGAGACCACGCTTCTGTTCTTGCAGCTCATCATGCGCAAGCTCAGGCGCACTCCTGCGCCTGGGCGCGCGGGCGTTGTCGTGCCCAATGGAATGCTCTTCGGGGACGGAGTGGCAGCAAGGATCAAAGAGGAGCTGCTGAAGGATTTTAACCTGCATACCATTGTGCGGCTGCCCAATGGCGTCTTTGCGCCTTACACCAATATTCCCACCAACCTGCTCTTCTTCGACCGATCCGGGCCGACCAAAGAGGTCTGGTACTACGAGCTGGCTCTGCCTGAGGGCCGAAAGAACTACACCAAGACCAAGCCCATGCAGTTCGAGGAGTTTGCCGATTGTCTGGCCTGGTGGAAGGATCGATCCGAGGGCGAGAGGGCCTGGAAAGTTCAGGCGGAGGAGATTGCCGGGAATGGGTACAATCTGGATATCAAGAATCAGAATGGGAAGACGGAACTGGAGCAACTGCAGCCGGAGGAGCTGGTGGAGTCGATTCTGGCCAAGGAAGAGAGGATTATGCAGATCATGGGCGAGATCAAAGAGCTGCTGGCGGAGAAGAGATGAACGTGGATGATTTCGCAGACAATTTCTGCGAAATTCCAGTGGAAATGCAGATCGGTGCTGAAGGAAAGGAATGGCGATGAACAAAAAATGGCCAATTGTGCCATTGAAAAAAGTTCTTAAACCAGTTAGTCGGCCTGAGCCAGTCGATCCAGAGAAAACGTATCATATTTTAGGCGCTCACTGGTATGCACAAGGATTATATACAAAATATATAATTAAGGGTGCTCAGATTCAAGCCAAAAAATTATACAAAATAGAAAAAGGTGATTTTGTTTATAATCGGCTTTTTGCCTGGAAAGGATCCTTTTCGGTGGCGGTTGATGAGAATGATGGCTGCTACGTTTCCAATGAATTTCCAAGTTTTGCCATCGACAATGATATATTATATTCTAAATATCTGTGGAAACTCTTTAGCCTCGATTCGATTTGGGATGAAGCACTTGGCTTGAGCACCGGGGGAACACCAACAAGCCGTAACCGGCTAAAAGAGGAAAAGCTTCTTGCAATGAATATACCACTTCCTCCGCTCGAAGAGCAGCGCCGCATCGTGGCCCGCATCGAGGAGCTGGTCGCCCGGATCGAGGAGGCGCAGGAGCTGCGAAGGCGGGGGGTGGAGGAGATGGACGCATTGAAATCATCAGCTAAGAGCGTTTTTTTCAGCAAAGAATTCAATAAGCAGTGGCCCATTATGGCACTTAGCGACATTGCCGATATTAGAGCCGGCGCAACTTTAGGCAGAAGCCTATGCGGTCCCACAATCAAGTTGCCCTATTTGCGAGTTGCCAATGTCCAAGATGGCTATCTTGATTTGGGTTCGATTAAAGAAATAGAAATCTTGGAATCAGAACAGGAAAAATGGCAATTGCAGGATGGAGATATTTTATTAACGGAAGGTGGTGACTGGGATAAACTAGGTCGTGGGGTAGTCTGGCATAGTGAAATTAAGATGTGCATCCATCAAAATCATATTTTCCGTTTAAGGGTTAATCCTAACGAGTTTGATCCAGAGTATCTTTGCTCTCTAATAGGATCAGCTTATGGGAAAGACTACTTTCGAGCAGCTTCAAAGCAAACGACCAACTTAGCTTCTATCAATCAGAGACAATTAAAGGCTTTCAAAGCGTTTAAACCTCCTTTAGAGGAACAGCGACGCATCATCGCTTACGTTGACGCCCTGCAATCCAATCTCGACGCCCTCAAGCGCCATCAGGCCGAGACCGCCAACAAGCTGGACGCGCTGATGCCATCAATTCTGAACAAAGCATTCAGTGGTGAATTATGAAATATAAGAGGTAGCAATGTATCTGAGCAAGATCGTTGTAAATAATTTTCGGAATCTAAAAATGATCGAGGTCGAGCTATCCCAAGGTCTAAACGTCATAGTAGGAGAGAATAACGTCGGCAAAACGAATTTGTTAGATGCCCTCCGCGCAGCTCTTGGATCGGCTTCAGCTTTTGTTGATCCGATAAGACTATCAAAGGATGACTTGTATGTTGATCAGAATGGCCAAGCAGTTAAAGAGCCAATACGAGTTGACCTGAATTTTTCAGATCTTTCTGGAGATGAGCAAGCAGAGTTCCTTGAAGCACTTGAGTATAATCAGGAACATCCCGAATGTTCGACCGCCAGCATTCACTTTGAGTGGTCCTGGTCGGAGAAGACTGAACGTTGGCATTCTCGTCGATGGGGAGGAGGCAAGTCCAATTCTGAAGCACCAGTGCCAGAAGACGTGCTACAATCAGTTCCAGTTACATTATTGGCAGCTTTGCGTGACGCGATGAGTGCACTCGTTCCGGGGCGCCAGAGTCGTCTTGGACGTCTTCTTGGAGTTTCAGCCAGCGAGGATGAAAAGATAAAACTACAGGAGATCATCAAAAAAGCTAATTCGGATCTTCAGAGCAATGAGCTAATCAAAGGAGCGGAAGAAAAGATTCGCCAAGCTCTGAAAGGGGCTTCTGGGCCAGATTTCGGTCAAGATGTGCAGATCCGCTCCTCGGAGCCGGAGTTTGAGAGGATAGTAAAGAACTTGAGGTTAGTTCTGAAGTTAAGAGGAACAGCTGCAGAGACGGGGGAACCAGCCATCCAAGAACTAAGGTCGAATGGTCTTGGATATAATAACCTCATTTATATTGCAACTGTGCTTGCAGAACTCGAAGCTTCAGCTAACGCAACACTTCCACTTCTTTTAGTCGAAGAGCCAGAAGCACATTTGCACCCTCAATTGCAGATTTTGCTTGCAGACTTTTTGGCAAATAGCAAACTCGATAAAGTGGAGAATAGAAAAGTGCAAACAATAGTCACCACGCATTCTCCAACAATAGCTTCACGTGTTCCTACGGAGACTATTCGAGTTCTTCATCAAGACGCTGTTAGTGGATTGAGATGTACATGCTTGGGTAAATGTGGCCTGTCTGCGCGAGAGGCTAACCAACTCCGCAGAATGTTAGACATTACAAGAGCTACATTGCTGTTTGCACGTGGGATAATTTTGGTTGAAGGAATCAGTGAAGCGCTTCTATTTCCGGTATTATCCAAGCGACTGAGTATTAGACTTGAGGATAAGGGCGTTTCCGTTATACCTGTATGCGGTGTGGAATTTTCAACTATATCCAAGCTTTTTGGAGAAGATAAGCTAAATATCCCGATTTCAATCGTTACAGATGGGGATCCAACTATTGTTCACGATGCTGAGATCAAGAAGACTGATGGATCTAATGATATGAGTTGGAGAAGCGAGATCCCTAAAAAAGACTCAAATATCATCGAAATCTCTGCTCGTGTTCGTAAATTGATAGATAGTTTTGCTCAGAATAATGTTGTGAGTGTTTCCCGGTCACAAGTGACTCTAGAATACGATTTGGCATTTGCAGGATATAGCAATGCTGATGTGATATGCGAAGCTTGGATGCGATGCTTTGATGGCGAACCCCGAACTCTAAACAAGGAAGCTTTGAAGCTTTGTGGTGACGATCTCGAAAAACGTGCGCTTACTGTTTGGAGAGGGGTTTGTAGAGCGAACTCAACTCGTGGAAAGAGCGAGTTAGCGCAGCAATTGGCTGAGCTGCTTGAAGAAAAAGATGAGACAGGAAGCTATAAAATTCATTTAGATGATTTTGCAGTTCCAATATACATAAAAGATGCCATTGATCATGTAATCCGGAGATGATCATGAGCCCATCAAATAGCGACTTTCCAAATTCCGAACAGAAGGATGTACTAGATAGTACGGCTCGAATAACCGTTGTTCGTGCTTGTCCCGGAAGCGGTAAGACCCGAGTATTTGTGGAATCAATGCGAAGGCATCTGAATTCCTGGCAAAAAAAAGGAACTGGGATCGCAGCGCTTTCTTTCACAAATGTTGCGCAAGAACAGATTGCAAAGAGCTTAGGCAACAGCTTATCTTGCCCGCATTTCGTAGGGACTCTTGATTCTTTTATGCTTCGTTTTGTTGTGCGCCCATTCGGTCACCTGGTGGGACTGCCTAGGGAAGGATCCAGACTTATTCCTGCACCGCTGGATGCTGCAATGGAGTACCCTGAGGTGCAGGTAAATTCTAATCACCAAAAAATAAGCCTTTTTCAAATCCGTTTTTTGGACGGAACAGAAGATGCTCCAAATCTAACCGCACGAGACTTTCGAGGTCCTGCTAATATCGAGGCGTCATATGTTCCAAAGATACTAGCAAGCAAGAAATCGCTATGGGAAAATCGTGGTCTAATTACGCATACGGATAGCCATTATCTTGCGGCATCAATTTTACGCCATCCGAAATTTGGAAAGGCAGTCTCTCAACTCGTTGCTCGTCGGTTTCCAGTCATACTTGTAGACGAACTCCAGGACACAGGATGGTTCCTTGGACATGCGTTACTGGAATTATTGCGTGTTCCATCAGTCTCAGGACTTGTTGTTGGAGATCCGGATCAAGCAATCTATGAATTTGGAGGAGCTAGACCAACAATATTCAATGATGTCGAGAATCTAGAGGGAGCAGTATGCTACACGATGACCAAAACACATCGTTGCCCTAAGCTTATTGCAGCGATTTCTTCTGCACTTTCAGATTCTGGGTCCACTGTATCATCAAGAGATGATGCTGAAGATGGACGTACAATCTTTCTCATCCACGAAATGACAAAAGCATGCTTAGACGAAAAATTATCTGCCCAGATTGCTGAGGCGTGTCAGGAAAATGAATCTCTAGCGATTATAGCTCGAAAAGACGCAACAATTCGAGGATTGATAGGAGAATCTACAGCAAATAATTTTAAGGGAGTATCGCATGCAGGTAGGCGTCTTGATCACGCAATGCACTTGTTTTGCCATGGGCAATCAAGTATCGCTTCCAGGATGGTAGCTAAGGAGCTTTCGTGGCTGGTTTTAAAAAATGAATCCCCCACCAATGAAGAACTACGTAATAATGATATCGATATCCGCGAGTGGAAGCATGCTCTTTATGGCATTCTTCAGTCTGTATGCAGCTATTATGACGGCGAGGACTGGAATGATTGGTTGAAACGTGTCAAAAAAACAATCGGAGACTCGGCAGTAAAATTCAATTGGGAAGAAAATAGAAGTGAACTCTCAGGAAGGTTCAGGGCGTCCGAAAAAGGCAACGCGAAAAGAATAGCAGTAATAGCTTCAAACATAGATGATAGCATATGTGATAAAGCTATTGTGAAGACTATTCATCAAGTGAAAGGTGATGAATTCGATTGCGTTGTTTTATTTGTACCCAAGCCGCATTCCAAAAACGCTCCGTGCCCGTCAGAAGAGTGGTGGCCTGCTTCATCCTCCGAAGAGCGTCGAATAGCATTCGTTGCAGCATCACGGGCCAAGAAGACTCTGATTATGTGCGTGCATCGAAATACTTACGATGCATTGAAAGAGAAACGACCTAAATTCGTTGCTCTTTTCCAGCAAATAAATAATATATAAGTTTTACTCGGCACTCATGCAGAATCAAACCAAGATACGATGCGCCACCAGGCGGAGACCGCCGGCGAGTTGGACGCGCTTCTGCCAGCTGTGCTGGAGCGGGCCTTTCGGGGCGAGTTTTGAATCGAACAAATCGATTCTTGTCTCTAGAAAGCTTTTTTAGCTCCAGACAGCATCCTACTATCATGAATTTCAAAGTTGTTCTTCAGGAGGCAGAAGAAAAGAAGGCGGCTATGTAGTGAGCTGCCCAGCGCTTCCCGGATGCCAATCCCAGCGCGATGATGTGGGGGAGGCTTTGAAGAACATCAAAGAAGCAATCGTGGGCTGCCTGGAATCTCCAGCAGAAGAGCGAACAAGGCTGATGGGCTCTTCTGGAAGGATCGTAGAAGTAACGGTCTGACCAACGATGTCCCAAAAGCTGCCGGTGATCTCCGGCAAGGAAGCTATCAAAGCCCTTGCAGATCAGGCAGTTATCTGGATAGAACTTCAGAAAGACCGATTGCTTTGAAGAAACTCGATAAAAGCCTGGGTGGAATAAACCAGGACCCCCTCGATGCCCTGGAAATGTTTGTCGTTAGACCATAACGGACAGCCCAATTGCAGTGCCAGGGCCAAAAAGGGTGTGTCTTTTGCATCTCGTTCCCTCATGAGATCAAATGCCAGCTTGATCTTTGAGGAATACATCTCAGAGGGCACGACATTCACGGATTCCAGAATGAACCCCAAAGCGAACTCGAAGCTATTGATTTGCACATGTTTAGACCGCTTGGAGATTATGTACTCACGATAGAAATCGATCTCACTTAAACCATCCCATGGATAGTAAAAATTGCAGTAATCCGATCTGAGAATCCTGCCTGTAAATGAGCCATCTTTCAAAAGAGCTGAGATGAGGATGTTGGTGTCAACTACAATCCGTACTTCTTCCGTGTCTCGCTCCATGCCAGCTCTCTTGCTTTTTCAAGTGCTTCCAGGTCTTCCACTTCCAGGGATAGCTCTTCTTTGCATCTCTCGAAGAGCGCCCATTTCAACTCCTCTTCTTTCACAAGGTCTTCAATTTTTTTCTTTAAATACGGCGCAGGAAGTCCTTTAGGAACCTTGACTATAATTTCATCCATTTTAATTATGAGATTGCCTCTTAAGCTATTATAGCTTTCCTCAGGGCCCAACCCTCGAACATTTTCCTCTGCTTCTCCTCAGCTTCCGGGACCAAGATGCAGTTTGCCTTTGAGATGAATCCGCGGGCGCGATAGCTAAACCAGCGGCTCCGGCTGCGTTCCCTCCGGGGCCAGCGGCAGGCCCGCCCGGTGCAGGACCAGCTGCCAGGAAAAGTGGAGTCAACCCCTGATAGTAGACAGGCTGTTAAGCAACGGCACTAAACCAACCTCCAATTCGAACTG
>MVRL01000050.1 GCA_002067705.1 Methanosaeta sp. PtaU1.Bin112 | reverse complement strand
GAGGCGGAGATCACTGCCCGGGAGATTGCAGAAAAGCTGCTCATAAATCCGCATAAGGACAGCTATGAGATAATGATGTGAGGGAAATCGGCTGGGGGGCAGAGGTATTATAGGGATGGTCTGGTCCCCGCCAGCTTTTATTGATCATCGATCAAATTGAGCCCCGTGAACCCTGCCAGCACTCTCTGTCAATGCATCTTCATCTCACTCAGCCGCTATCCTCTTTCATCTCCCAGCCCAGCCGTTCCCGGATGATCAAGTAGCTCATCTCCGGCGATATGGCCCCTGCCTCAGTGCAGATCAGGTCGATGTACTGATGGGGGGTGACATCGAAGGCGGGATTGCGCACCCTGACGTGTTTGTACCTGGAGATGTCGGCCAGTACTTCTGTGGCCTCACGCTCCTCGATGGTGACCAGCTCCCCTAAAATCGTCTCCGGGCTGAACTTATAGGTCTCGGCAGCCACCATGAAGCTGGTCCTGGCCTCGCGGGCGCACAGGGCGATCTGGGCGGTGCCGATCTTGTTTACCAGGGTGCCGTTGGCGGTTATCACATCCGCTCCCACCACCACCAGGTCCACATCGTTCATAACGCTCCGCACCGCCGAGTCCACGATCAGCTCCGTCTCTATGCCCATCTTGTCGAGCATACCGATGGTGGTGATGCCCTGGAACCTGGGGCGGGATTCGGTGGCTATCACCTTGATATTCTTTCCGGATTTATGAGCAGCACTGATCACGGAGATGGCGGCATTTGAGTTGCAGTGGGTGAGGACAGTATCCCCGTCTCTGATCCTCTTGCTGCCGATCTGGCCGATCTTCTCCACTGCCTTCTGGGAGTTCTCGATGAAGCGATCGGCATTAGCGGCTATGGCCTGGCGAGCGCCATCGATGTCATCTGCCTTATACTTCATCACCATTCTTATGGCATTGGAGAGAGAGACTGCCGTGGGCCTGGTCTTGAGGAGCAGGTCTGCGGCAACCGCGGTCTTCTGGTTGAAGTCCTCGAAGCTCTCCGCCTGGACGGCCAGAGCATATTCCTTCAGAGAGGCGGCTGCGGCAGTGGCAATTCTCCCTGCCCCTCTGATCTCCATGCTGCTGATCTTTCCTGCTGTCTCTGTAACCCGATCTATTGGCTTCATTCGAGTGTTATTTTCGCTGGCTGAGGTTAAATTTATTTCCTATTGTAAAGCGATAGGCTCTTTAACTGCAGCCAACATCCCTTAATGGCAAGGAATTTTTGCGAAAGGGAGCCTAAAATGCAAACCAATAATAAACGAGAGTTTTACAGCGAATATGACCTGAATATTGCTCGAAAAGCATATTTAAAAGAACCTGCAGGCCATCAGAGGATGGCCATCGATGAATTGATCAAATGGTATAAGGCAAAGAAAAACGGATACACAGG
Source organism: Methanosaeta sp. PtaU1.Bin112 (assembly GCA_002067705.1). GTDB lineage: Archaea > Halobacteriota > Methanosarcinia > Methanotrichales > Methanotrichaceae > Methanothrix. Next base: position 2,858 of record MVRL01000050.1, on the reverse strand, counting down.
AGGTATTCTTGTCTTACCCACTGGGGGAGGAAAGACGTTCACTTCTATTAGATTCCTTTGCTTGACCGCATTATCTGATGGCTATAAGGTTCTTTGGCTGGCTCATACCCATCACCTTCTCGAACAGGCCTATAACAGTTTTGGAGAGCATGTCGGCAAGATCACTGAACCTAAATCTATTTTAAGGATTAGAGTTGTTTCAGGGACCATTGGGCATTTCCATATCGCAGATATCCAATCAGAAGATGACGTCGTTATTGCAACCTTGCAGACCGTGACTAAAGCCTATAGTGACGATCATTTTGCACTTAAATCATTTATCGATTCAGCCAGGGGAAAGATACTTGTCATTTTCGACGAAGCGCACCATGCGCCAGCACCAAGCTATCGCAAGCTGCTAACGAGCCTCAGGGATCGCTGCAAAGATATGCTGCTATTGGGTATGACGGCAACCCCTTTATACTCTAACGAAAAGCTTCAAGGCTGGCTCAATAAGCTATTCCCTCAGGGTATCCTCTACCAGGTCACTCCACAGTATCTGATGGCTCAAGGCATACTGGCGAAGCCAATCCCTGAGCAGCAAGAGACCAATTTTACTCCAAACTTCGACTTGCGGGAATATCAAAAATGGATTGGGACATTTAGAGATATTCCTGAAGATATTATCACTCAACTCGCAGAGAATAATGATAGGAATATGTTTATTGCAGACCATTATGCCAGAAATAGAGAAAGATATGGAAAGACCCTGATATTTGCTGATCGGTGGTTCCAATGCGAGGCAATTGGCGAATACCTGGAAAAGAGAGGAATACGTGCCGGGACTATCTATTCACGAGATGTTGCAGGACCGAGAACATCGGATGAACGCAATAAGCGAAAATCTGATGAAAATGCAAAGGTCCTTGAAGCTTTTCGAAAAAATGAGCTTGATGTTCTCCTCAATGTTCGCATGCTTACTGAGGGAACAGATGTACCTGATGTAAAGACATGTTTCATAACTCGCCAGACCACTAGCAAAATATTGTTAACACAAATGGTTGGCAGGGCATTGCGTGGTCCGAAGTTTGGAGGAACTACTGAAGCACACCTTGTCTTTTTTACAGATAACTGGGAGCAGTTCATCAACTGGGCGGATTATGAATTAGTAGACGGAGGTGCCGATACCCATGAAGTAGAATATGGAAAGAGACCACCTCTGAGGTACATCTCGATCGAGCTTGTCCGAAAGCTCTCCTCCCAAATGGATAGCGGAATCAATATCAATCCAGGTCCATTTATGGAGTTTCTTCCAGTGGGGTGGTATAGAGTCGAATATGCTGCCAGAGAATCGGATAGCGAAGAGGTTGAACATGTCCAACGTCTCGTAATGGTATTCGAGCATGAGGCAAAAGGATATGAACAGCTTATAGGTGGATTGCTGTCACAGATCGATGGCTGTTTTTATGATGAAGGGGTCCAGTTCCAGGATGTATCCTCGAAGATATCTAAATTGCAGAGAGAATACTTTCCAGGAAATCAAGGGCATTTCGGATCAAATCTGCTGCAGGATATCTTTAGCATCGCTAGACATGTTGCTCAGATTGGAACGGCACCAAGATTTTTTAATTTTGAAGAGAGAAGGCTGCATGACTTGGATCTGGTTGCTGAAGAAATGATCAAAAAAGATTTATCTAGAACTCAAGAAGATGATGCAGTGCGTCTTGAATTTAACAGGCAAGATCGATATTGGCAAGTATTGTATATCACATATGAGCTTTTCAAGAGCCAATACAATGCTTGTGCAGAGAGATTGCTCCATATGCGTCGTCATGGTGCGGATCCAGGTGGTCATATAATGATAGCAACAACTATGTCGCCACCCGATCGAGAACCATCTGAAGAGCTGAAAACACAGGTAAAAGAAAGAGACGGCGGATGCCTTTGCTGTGGATCTATCAATACTCGATACCTGGAAGTTGACCATATCATCCCCAAATATTTTGGTGGCAATAATATCCTCGATAACCTTCAAACACTTTGCAGCAGATGCAATCAGCTAAAAGGCACTAAGCATATCAACTTTAGAGATTGTCAGACCGATTTAACTATGCCACCTTGTAGCTTTCCTGAGTTTGAGACACCTACAGGCCGCAAAGCTGGAACACCTGAGGCGTGGGGACAATTCCTGTGCAGGGTCTTTAATTTCTTTTATCAATGTAGTGCCGTTCACGCATTGACAATTGGAAAGAGGGGTGATTCTTTCTACAATTGGCATGTTGAACTAAATGCGGGTAATGATCCAAGATGGTTGGAGCCGCATTTGCCAGGGCTATTGACCCATATTGCTGAAGCGAAAGAGACGGGCAGATATGGAATTCCAACATCAATTACCGTGAGCGCGCCGGACCTACCCGAAGTTAAATGCAAGCGAAAGAGGTGATCTAGTAATGGACACAACAGACTTCGATATCATAAAGGTAATTGCCAGCCTCAAGGTGCCCTATCCCAAAGCGGATAGGATCCTCTCCATGGCAAATATAGATCCAGAGGAGCTCGGCGCGCGACTGGGAGGACTGGAGATGCAGGGGTTTGTCAAGACCCTGAGCGAAGCAGATATGGAGGGCTCCAGTCTCCCTAACGGCATAACTGCCGCAGGGCTGACAAGTCTTGGTAAGAGGGCTTTATCAGGGCCGAGATGGTAGGGCAATTACAGCCCAAATGACATTATGGACCGGTCGATCTTTGCAGCCGGGTTGGGAGGCAGGATCGCTTCTGCGGTCTCCTGCGGCATTTTGCTGGTAGCAGCGCAGCAATCACAGCTTGCCCTTGAGAAGCTGGTAGACGAAGTAGACCAGGAGGATGAATACTGCCACTCC
>MVRL01000049.1 GCA_002067705.1 Methanosaeta sp. PtaU1.Bin112 | reverse complement strand
CCGGCTCATGATGTCCCAGTAGGTATTTTCAATCTCTGGATCAGCAAATGGGTCAGGTTTTTGAGTGATCTCAATTATCCACCTAAGCTCATCATCAGTGCACCTGGAGAGAATGCGCTCCATTTTCTCATGCAGCCGATCCCGTGGTGGATGTTTGCGCTCGATTTCAGAGAGCCGCCGATCAAGAGCCGCCGCTTTCATGTTTGCTTCTCCAGCAGTTGCTCCAGGGAGATGGAGAATTCCGGACTGAGATCGCTTTTATGATCTTCATCGACCATGAATTCGACCCATGTGGATATCATGGGCGGCTTTGCTGTCGTCTCTAGGCTATCTAGCCTGCGCATAAATTGCCGGATCATCGCCAACTATCCCCCCGCTTCGTGCATGCATCATAAATATCTGCGAAAACCGGATCCCATTCCACATCCTCTGCATTGGGTGCCCTTGAATCACCTCTCTGCCGCCATGCTGCTAAGATAACTACATCGGCAAGGCTGGCGATTCGATAAACTCGCCGCTGTTCAAGTTCCCGCAGTCTTTTGTCAAAGGTCGTCGCCTTCACGGTCAACGCTCCCGGTCCTTGGCTTGTTCCAATGCCACAATTCTGGCTTCGATATCCGAAAGTTTATCAATTTCCCACAATTTCGCCCAAATACCTAAGAGCTGAGCAATCCGCCCGGAATACTCCAGTTCTTGCCCTTCGGCGAATGCTCGATCCACAACGCGCCGTATAAGCCGCCTTGCATCTTTCGGCTCATTAAGTGTGATTCCCCTTCGTTTAGGGTTTTTATTCTCTGACATTTATCGACCTCCTGATATTGAATAGTGCCTTGACGCCCCCTGTCATGCTTCCGGGCTCTCCGCCGGGCATTGGCGGCATCGCGTCTCACCAAGTCCATTCTTGCGTTGCGGTTTCTCGATTTACCTTTCATACTGCTCCTGATCTCCTGCCTTCCAGTCTCTCATCAACCCACCTGATCTCATCCGCCGCTCTGGATAGCTGCTCAAGAAGGAATTGGCGGCGATCCTGGAGGGCTTCAGGTTCGGTCATGCGCTGGCCTCCGCAAAAGACCAGTCAGTTCAGCTCGGCGATGAAAAGAACATCGTTATTCCGCCACCCCCATACCGTCTGCCGGCTCACGCCCGCTGCCTCAGATACGGCTCTATCACTCTTGCCCTGGATCAGATGCTCGACGGCATTCATCTGCTCTTGTGAAAGCTGTCGGGTTTTGTCAGGTTTTGTCGCCTTCTCCATTTTATTCCTCGATTTCCTTGACTTCAGACCAAGGCCGAATGAGCAGCCCGTCGTTTTCGGTATCTAATACAATAGCCAAGTCGCCACCCCCGCCAAGACCCAAGAACTCGGCAAGCACAGCGGGAATCGATAACCTGTAATGGCCTCGTCCGTCTTCGGCCAGCCTTCTTTTATATACCAAGTTCGTTTTGTGCAAACTATCACCTTTTATTATCCTAATAAGGCACTAAACATATATAAATCTTTGTACAAAAAGATAAATTAAATAGATGTATTAGACAATTGTCCTAAGACAATTTGGTGTATGCTTTGCTACTGAAGACGATATACCTACCACGCGGGCACACATCACAGTAGCATCTGACTAGATCACCACATTTATCCAGAAGGGTAGAGCACTTGAATGGCTTGAGCCCCTTACTGTAAATTGATTCTATCTGGTAGGTGGTATAATCCAGATTGAAGTCGTTCTGATGCTTGAAGAGACCAATTGCAGCCTCTTTCGACATACCAACGTTATAGGCATCTATAGCTATGGCCGTCCTGGCCGCATGCCCCTCACCGCCCACAAGCTGGATATGATCGTCAATCAGATGCTGCAGGCAAGGATGGAAGCCAGGATACCTCGGCTCAGGCCTATTGGCCAAGATGGGCGCACGAGCTGGTTTAGATGCAGGTTTTCGCTGTGGCTCAGGAACCTCAAACAAGCGCACCAGCCCAGGCAGAGATACGACTTCAAGTGACTCGAAGGTTTGAGGATCTAGGAAAGTAGATCTTCTGCCGGTTTTATTGTGAAAGGCCAGAGGTAGCTTGACAGGATTGCCAAATTCTGCTTTGTCAGAGTTGATCCCCTGCTGCTTAGGCCAGATCTCACATTTGATCCGAGCTTCGGATGCTATCTGTCGGCTGAACTTGAAGGCGTTATAGGTCCTTGTGGGAACCAGGAACACCCAAACGTGATAGGAGTCCTCGGAGCCAGACGCCTCCAGCAGGTAGGGAATAGAGTAGCCATCCAGAACAGCAAGAAGCCGCTTGACATCCTCACGAACATGTGGGTTGCTGTTGTCATGGTTATCGAGATCATAGCAGATCCATGAGACGGTATCATCTCTGCTGATCTGGTAGACGGCCATGCAGAACCGATATCCCTGCAGCAAGATCTGGGGCCGAATATGCCGCTTGATGGCATCCAGGTTTGGGTCGTCAAGCGATTCGACCACCTTACGATAACCCCATTTCTCACGCCGTCTATCCAGATACTGCTGGGCATAGCAGTCTGAGCGGTTGACGAAGTAAACGCCAAGGAACAGAGCTGATTGGTCCAGGTTACTATGACACAGTTTGACATAGCGGGGGAGAAACTGCCCTTTTTGCCTATTACTATCATTATAGGCAATTTGGGCACTTTCTCCCCTAGTATGACACACTGTAGCACGGTCCAGGATGTTCTCGATCTCGGACCTGCCTCTCTTTAAGGCGATAACGTCCTCACCACTTTCGAACCCTGCAATGTACTCGCTCACAGAATGGCGGTCTCTGTTGGTTGCCGTCCTCTCTTCTGCGAAGATCCTGGGAGGCTCGATCAGGCTATCTGCCTGCACCTTGAACCTGGGTACTCTTGCCGTGGACCCATCCGGCAGCTCGATGTCACTAATCTCCTTTAGCTCAAGCCGTCGACCACTCCCCCAGGTGACTACGGCAGCAACCTGTTCCGCTCTTATGCCTATGCAGTAAACCTGGCTTTCCACCTCGCCATTCGGATCTTTGACCCGGCTCCAGGCTTGCCAGCTGGCTGCCTGGACGCTCTGTGCTCGGAGGGACTGAGAATGCAACCACCTGGCTTCCGGATCTTTTCCCCAGGCCAGATGATCACAGGCATTGCTGGGAATTTCGGCCAGCCCGATGGCAATGCAGATCCTATCACCCCGAGCCACGCCCATTGTCATGTCACTGCGGTAAAAGTCGACCTTTGGAGGGGCCGGGCCCAGAACCTCTTTCAGCTTCCCCTCTATCAACCTCGCCTTGCGTGAGTTCGGCGCCAGGATGTAGACCGATTCCTCGGTCTTGCAGATCTCCACGATCCGGTTCACAATCCGGTCCAGGCTGCGGGCGAAGTTGCGAGAGCTCAACCTCCAGGTGTCTGGGTAGATGCTCATTCTGGCGTTGGTGTTCCTTAGATCCGGGAACACAACGTCCTTCACGAGCTTTCCCGAGAGGTCTTCGAAGAACTCCGAGGTGGGCTCAATAAGAGTAGCCGAGCTGTAGATATGGTCTGCATAGGGAGCATACATCTTAAGGAAGTCCCCCAGGCAGCGATGATAAGCCCCAACGTTACCTGAGATGTATGTCCTTCCCTCTGTACCCTCACTCTCGCGGACATAAGTGATAGAAGCCCAATATCCGCCAAGGATGCTCACGATATCCCGGACGGCCAGTATCTCATCGTCTCTTAAGCCCAATTCCGCTCTGCTTTGTGCCAGGGAAAACAGCTCATTCCAGGCCGCAGACAGCTTCTTGAACCCTAATGG
>MVRL01000048.1 GCA_002067705.1 Methanosaeta sp. PtaU1.Bin112 | reverse complement strand
GATCCCTTTTGTGGCTAGGAAATCATGGCAGCATAAAAATGTTTCACAAAACTAAGGCAACCTGCGGGATGTGGGATGTGGTACATACCCCCAACTATAGCAGTTCCCCCAGGCTTTATATATCTCAGTCACTTAACGCACTGGAGGGCCTGGAATGACGCTTGTAATACCTGCTGTCACAAGATTTGAACAGATTCTACAAGTAGACTGCCCAACTATTTGCATGCTGAGTGCATTATTAACGTTAATTCTATGAATTTAGACGCCATATAATTAATTTACATTATTTTTAAAATATTAATTATAATCTATAGTTTTTTAAATTTTTTATAGCTAGTGATGAGATAGTAACAAAAAATTATATATTCGCATTACACTTTGACCTCATTGAGGTGATTATCTTGACCGCTATATCCCTGAGTTGGCAATCTATGTGGGAGTCGGCAATAAACCGCTCCAGCCTCAACATCAGATTGAACAATATCTCAGAGAAAGAGAGAATCAACCTGTCCGCAGAGTCGTGGTATAAAAATTATTACCAAAAACTTAACCTGGACGATCTACAAAGGATGCCCGAGTTCAAGGCAGAATTCAACCGCCTGAAACGCTTCATAACTAAAGGCTCCTCAGTTCTTGACATTGGCGCTGGCCGTGGTCGTCTGGCCATCCCGTTAGCCAAAGAGGTCCGCAAACTGACCGCCATCGAACCCGCGAGCGTCTATATGAACGTCATGAAGGATAAAGCAGCAAGAGATGGCGTAGTCAACATAGAATTCTCCGATGATTTCTGGGCAGACTACCCGCTACAAGAAAAATATGATCTGGTCTACAGCACCTGGAGCCCGGCTGTGAGTGACCCCGCCGCCCTGCTGAAGATGACCGAGGGCAGCCGGGGCTATTGCGCGCTTGAGTTAGTGGCCAGCCCCATCAATGCTTGGGACTTCTCAGGCCAGATCTACCCCATGATTCTAGGAGAGGAGTTCCGGCCACCTGGTAATTATCTGAACATCGTCACTACGCTTTACGAACAGGGCATATACGCCAATGTCGATATCTGGAGGTTCGACAAAGAGACGAAATACCAGACGATAGATGAGGCGGTGGAGATATGGAAGACGAGCCTTGGGAACTATACAAAAATTACCGAAGAGACAGAAGAGAAGCTGAAGCAATTTTACCGGTCCCGGATGAATCCGGACGGCTCCTATACATTCAGCCTAAAGGGCGGTGCGTCTTGCATGATCTGGTGGAAGGTCTAAGGATAAATAGCAGCCGTGAACTGTCATCACCGGGCCGGAATCCGTCTGATTGAGTTGTTACTGGGGAAGAGCGTTCAGCATGACGCTTGCAGCACCTGCCGCGCAGCTCGCGCAGATATCATGCTCTATGGGGCGAAGAGAGATCCAAGCAGCCTGCTCTTCTGTCTGAGCAACCGAGGAATATATCTTCCAAATGCGAGAGACGGTATAAAGGCATAGGTCTCACGACCCTTTCCTCCGCTGCTGCCATTTGCTCATGAGGTCCCCAAAGGATTCACCTTCCCGCATGCTTCTGCCAGTAAACCTGAGAAATACATCTTCCAAGGTTGGTTCCACGACGCTCACAGAAGTTACTGTTGCCCGGTTCATGCAGGCTTCAATGATCACCTGGGGAATACGCGACTGAGCATCATCCACCTGGAGCACCAATTGTCCATCCACCGCTTCGGAAGAGATAACCCAGGAAAAGCTGCTAAGGGCTTCCAGGAGGAAGTCGCCGCCGTTGCGGACTTGCATGATTATTGTGTCTGCACCGACTGTGTTCTTTAGTGCCTCAGGTGTGTCCATGGCCACTATCTTTCCATGGTCTATGATGGCCACACGCTTGCAGAGCCGCTCAGCTTCTTCCATGTAATGGGTTGTGAGGAGTATGGTCATCCCTTCGCGCGCATTTAACTCCTTTATGTATTCCCAGATATGGCGTCGGGTTTGGGCATCTAGACCCAAAGTTGGCTCATCCAGGAAGAGCACCTGTGGATGGTTGATAAGGCCACGGGCAATTGCCAATCGACGCTGCATGCCCCCAGAATACGTCTCGACTAACATATCCTCCTTGTCGCGCAGGTCGACCAGTTCCAGGACTTCATTGATTCTTTTGCTGCGCATGTCGCGGCCTATGTTGTATAACTGGGCATGAAAATCAAGATTCTCTCGGCCTGTGAGCTTGCCATCGAGCGTGGCGTCCTGAAAGACTACACCTATGCAGGACCTAACTGCATCCATCTCCTGAATTATGTCATGACCAAGGACGCTAGCTGTACCTCCAGATGGGCGAAGCATTGTGGTAAGCATCTTGACCAGGGTACTTTTCCCAGCCCCATTGGGACCTAACAAGCCGAAAATCTCACCCTTCTTGATTTCCAGAGTAACATTATCCACTGCCGGGACTCCCTGAAATAGCTTACAAAGATTACTCAGGGAGATGGTAGATGTGTCCATATCAGAAGATATGTCATCATTTACGATATAATTTTTCTCTGCTATGTTGCCTTATTGGAAAACATGGGATACTCGTCGTTGATAGTTATCATTTTTCTGATCCGTCTTCCCCACTCCAGCGAGCTAAAGATCAAGCCTACCATACAACTTATGCGCCTGCTCAATGGTTGTGATCTTGAGGATCTTCACTTCCTTGTCATTTTCGTTTATTCGGTAAAACACGGTGTATGATCGTGCCACATGCAGACGATATGCGCTTTTGCGTCCGCGTTCGATCAGCTTCTTATCACCGCCTTGCCCAGGATAGGGATCCTCTACAAGCACTTTGCATTTATTTTTTATTCTTCTTTGGCTATTATCAGTAAGTGTTGATAAAAATTTCGACGCTTTTATGCCGATCAGCACCCTGTATGTCAAAATTGCATCTCCACAAATTCATCATTCTCTTCGATCTCATCCAGATCACGGAATAACCGTGCCTTTTTCTCGTTCTCAATCATCTCTTCTAGAAGATGAGCGAACGTCTCACCAGGCCTCTTTAGATCGGACAAGCCTTCCCAAACATCTTTCGTCACGGGTATACGCTTATCAGCCACTTCTGCCATGTAACGACTGTAAGAGCTGTAAGCGGAAATAGCTTTGGGCGGACTGGACTGACTGGACTGCATCCCTCTCCAGGATTATATCCTGGCCGAAGACAATGGCTGTACCGCTGAACGGCGAAGCATGGTAGTCATTGTCTTGATTATAGTAGCAAAAAATTATATATTTCTATCTCCCCTTGCCGTAGAGGAATTTGTTATGACAAATGTATCCCAAAGCTGGCAATCCATATGGGCAGAGTCGATAAAGCACTCCAGCCTCGGCCATGGGCGAAACGGTCTTTCTGAAAGAGAGCGGCTGAACATGATTGCAGAGGTTTCATTGAGAAACAATGGCGACAGACTCAAGAAGAAGCAAACAATATTGAATTCGCAGAAGCGCTCTGGTCCGACTTCCAGCTGCAAGATAAGTACGACCTGGTCTATAGCTCCTGGAGCCCTGCGATAGGAGATCCCGCAACTCTGATGAAGATGCATGAGGCCAGCCGGGGCTACTGTGCGCTGGAGCTTGGAGCCACCCCCCCATCAAATGCAGGAGTTCTTCGGCCAGGTCTACCCATTTGTTACAGGAGAAACCTTCCGCCCCACTGGAAATTATTTGAACATACTCACCACCATCTATGAACATGGCATTTATGCCAACCTGGAGATACGGGAATTTGAGACTGAGTCGAAACACGAGAACACGGAGAAGGCACTGAGCAGCTGGAAGGCTATGCTGAATTATTATGCCTATACAAGCCAGAATATGGAGGAGCAACTGCGCCAGTTCTATAAATCACGTATGAACTCGGACGGCACATACAAGTATCACTTAAAAGGCGCTGATTGCATGCTCTGGTGGAAGGTCTAGGCTCGATAGACGATGGCGACCCCCGCCGCGCTGGCCAGGCATGCGTGATCTAACTGCCCATGGCCCCGATCCAGGAAGCGCTCTCCTGATGCCATATTCGCATGATGATTTTATATTTATTCATTCTCTTTTTGCTCCTTTTTTCATCCATGTGCTCCTGTAGAATAAGCAGGAAGTGCATTTTATGAGTTGATAAGACTTATAGATATAAATGAATAACAGATTAAGAAAAAGTTTAAATCATATCATAATAATCCTGGAAAAAAGCGTATCAAGAAGGCAGGAGCAATAGCCGAACAGGAACATATTATTCGAATGTATAGTTCTGGAGGAATGAATCCATGCACCACGAATACAAAGAAACTGCAGACTTAACCCGTATAATGGGAGGACACGAGATCTGGCTTGGCGAAGCGCGGCTGAATGCAGACCAAGCGGAGGTGGCATTGATCTATGGCGACAATATGCGCCCGGACGGGTCCCTGGACCCGAAGCGAATAAATCCCACCGTCTACAAGCCCGACGGCAGCACCCTGAAACCCACGGTATCGTCTGAGAAGGACAAACATAGGCTCACCTTCCCCTGTGCGGGAGATGGCTGCTATACGGCTATCGTGGACCTTGTTCCTGTAATCATCACCCAGGACAAGGAGGGCTATCACATCGGCCCGAAGTACCAGTTCAAGAACGTGACCTATTCCGGAGCCATAATCCAGATGGCCAAGAGGATACTCTCTGTGGGAGAGGCCCGGCCTGAACTGAAAGAGCCCGTACATGGAATACTGGAGATTGTGCCTCGAAAACTCGGATTTGCCCAGGGAGAAGACGCAGAGATCATGGTCTTTTACGAGGGCAAGCCTCTTGCCGAGGCCGAGGTGAAGGCAATCTCAGAGAAAGAAGGAAAGCTGATGGCCGAGACCAAGACGGACGATCAGGGGTGTGCAAAGATTCCTCTGACAGTGGCTGGCGATTGGATGTTCAAGGTTTTGCATAGAGATCCTACTAAAAAGGTAAACGATGAGTTCGACACGACCAACTTCGTCACTACCCTGGTGGTTGAGGCCGTGTAAGTCATTTACAATTTGAATCTTTTTATAACATCGTTGCATCTTTTTTGAGACATCTATTCGTCCCAGCGCCCGGTTGGACCCAAAGAACCTGAAGATTGGATTGGGATAGTAGCATTTGGTCGTATCCTCAGGATTCGGTTTCAGTATCCGGCATTGGGCCGGTTTTTGAAGGGCTGGTGCAGCCTTTTTCGCCGTCCCAGGGGTATTATCCGCATTAATGTTATAGTTTTCGCCGCCCAATATCCATTTTAAATAGGTTAATTTTTTTTGGATTCTGCGTAACCGTCTTTGCAGAGGCGATGCCAGTACTGCTGAATCCAACCCAAATCCTTTTCTCTCAGGTGAACCTATATAGCCTGAGATGAAACTCAAGGTCACAATCGCCGGTCCGAAGGTTCATGATGTTGGCTATCGTTACTTCCTGTTGGGCATTGCCATGTCCAATAGAATCCGGAAGTTCGAGGCACACAACATAAGGATCAGCGGAGGCGAGGCAGTCCTAGCATTTGCTGATGGCGATGGCGAGGCGATTAAAGCCTTTTGCGGTCAGGTTGAAACAGAGCGTCCCACCCGTTCCGAGGTGTCAAATATCGCCTTTGATGACTTCCAGGGAGAGGTCATGAGAATAGGAGAATATGCCCAGTTCTGCTCC
>MVRL01000047.1 GCA_002067705.1 Methanosaeta sp. PtaU1.Bin112 | reverse complement strand
CGAGTGGACAGTAGGATGCCACCAGGTCAAGGTCGGAAAGTGTTCTATGGAAGTAAAAGGATTGGACGAATTATTCCAGAATTACTCTAAGAAAGGAATGACTGCCGAGGAGATTGACGGCAGTGAAATGATCAAGGATGTAAGAAGGCAAAACTTCATTCCCGAAGACATCGAGGACCTGTATGAAGAGGCCCTTATAAAGGAGTACAAGAGATACTTTGAATCCAGGAAGAAGTAAAATCCTCAATAGTGGATGAAGCTTTCCTTCGGCATCAATTAGTATCTCCTATCTTTGCAGCATTTTTTGATTGCTGCAATAAGTATCTCACCATCAGAGAGATTCCCGGAGGATTTCATCCTGTCAACCTCGATGAGCAGGCTCTCAATGGTTTCAATGCTCATTTTATTTTTCTCTGCAAACCTCATGGCGATGCTCTTCAGTTCAATCTTTGAGGAATACCGCTTGGGCATCTTTCCGTCGACGAAGTTAAATATGTTTCCGCATTTCTGGTGTCCTATGGTCGGAGTAGATGGGTTTGCAGATGTTTCTATATAATCTTTGAAGGTACAATTGTCGATAATCTCACCGCATTCGCATAAGAGCATTGAACCCCTCCTGGTAAATATCAAAAGATATCTCTAATTTATTGAAGTCTCGAAGTTCAGAAGCATTCTCCTTTAATGCAATTGCTTCTTTTTTGTATGCCTATATGCATAGTCCAACACTTCTGTATTTATCTATTGCGCTGAAGAGAAAAAATATCCTTCGTGTAAAATTACTATTTAAGTAGTGAGATAATGGATCTTCCGATAAAAACTCTGCTAAACGGATGAATTCTTTCGATCAAATGCAGGAGATTTCTCAGTTTTATGATCAGGAATGAAATTGGTAAAATAATGTAATTTTGACGGAATATATCGGCTCTTCTTCAAAATAGTGTATTAGTCAAATGTTAATTCACTTGATCTCTAATGTTTGGATTCCAAAAAGGCAAAGTCCTCAAATGAGGAAGATTGCTGTCTTGGAGGGAGCAAGGAAAGTCGCGAGCTGGAAGGAATCGGTTCGGATAGAATTGGCCAGACAGAGACTTCGCAGATTGAGTCAGAATGATCTGCATCCTTTGGAGCAGGCCGTTGTGGGGCCTGTTCAAAGAGCTTCATCGATTCGGATAGGCACATCTCATCTTGCAAGCCACTGCAAAAAGCCTACCCTCCAGGGCAGTTCTATCAATGCCTCATTCTTCCTGGATCCTCGGAGCGCTTATGGCAAGAGGGCCGGCTCGCCCGAGATCGATAGAATCCATCTTCCTCAGATCCATCAGATTGCCCACTTCGGAGATGGCCAGGCCAACTGCATATTCTGGCCACTCTGGTATCTTTCAGCAGGACCACGAGGTTTGGCATCAAAATGCGGGATCCGACAACCCAGCAAATACACCTCTTCGTCCTATTGCCTATGATCTGCTCTGGAGGCATGCTTACAGATGCAAGCTTCTATACGGGGAATATGGCATCGTTAAATGCGCATTTTCTACTGAACATCTCAAGATAACGGGAGTGGTGTGATTCCAAATTTTGCATCATCTGTAATATCAGCTTTCCATTTACCATTATTATCCCTTTTGAGTATAGCCAGGGGGGCATAGTGATGGTCTATGCCATGCGGAGAAACACCACCCGGTTCACCAAGCCATTCGATATCTCTGGTGGCTGCTCTCGCTGGTATGAGCCAGTAGTCTCCCGTGCGATAATTCCCTTCTCCAAACTTTATCTGGATTCCATCTTCGAGGTTTATCCAATCCTGCTTATTTATCGGGATATCGCCTTCGGGTCTTATCTCGGGATTCTTGCTCTCGCATTGGTCCCATCTGCGCAGAATCGGCAATCTCGCATCGCTGATGTAGGGCAGCTTTCCATTGCCTTTGGTCACAAGCGTTACCTCCATGGTTTGATGATCGATATCCTCTACCTGGAGCAGAGACTCGGCGCGATTATGCAGAACATAACTTTCGTGAACGAACTCCACCCAGTCGCCCTTCTTCAATGCCTTGCTCTCGTCCAGGCCCAGGTGAGCCAGTTCCACGTACATCTTTTTGCCATTCTCATCGCTCGGGAAGCGTATTTTGCCTTCAATTACGGGAAAGACCAATGAGCCGTTATCACGGGACCACTTAAAAGTTGGGTCGCCAGCAGATCCCGTGGGCTGATGGATCTCCACGCGGTAGAGTTGATTCTCCAGACCCAGATACTTCCCGGATGGATTGGCGGCACAGCGTTCATCTCCAGATCCACCCCGTTCTTGGACCATCGCCGAGAGACGGCCTCTATCTCCAGGGATGGTTTCATTTTTAAATTTCTCAAAATCTACATAGAAATCGGAATTTATATAATCTGGATTATAGTTTGGAAGCTCATAGATCCTCACTTGCCAGACTAACTGCGAGCGTGTAGCCGTATCTGGCCCATATGGGCCCAGTGCTGCTTCTCGCATAGAATTCGATGCCTCCTCACACCAGGCCACATGCCGCTCCCAGACATCAAGATAAACAAGCATACGATTTAGTTTGCTTATGTCGGTAAGAGGACCTCCCGGTTGATCGTTGTAGGCGATCCAATCTTCGTTCTCGCAAAGCAGGCCATCAACGTAATAACGGCCTGGACCTATGAGAAAGCCTTCTGCCTCTTTGAACTTCTCATTTTCCACTTTGCTAAATTCTTCGTCTCCATCCCCGACGATTCTAAAGTCATCTAAAATTTTGCCGTCAGGTCCGATCGACGGCTTGCCATAGGGCCCGATTATATCTCTTGCTAAAGACTGCATGTAGTGCAAAAGTATGGATGCCTGCTCATTCCAGTCAGCGTCGACCTGCACTCGACCCTGTTGCATGAGCACTCTCCGGTAATGCTTCTTATGATCGAAGGTATCGCGGGAAAAGTCACCTTTCATCCAAATCACCTATCTCTTTAGTATTATTATCAGGTTTACAGAATCCTTCTGCCCAGATTATGCCGCAGTTCATTCCTGCCGGCGCGTATTCCTCCAGCCTAGCCCTCAGATTGGCCTCCCTCTGAGGCTGGAAAAGGTCATGGAAGACCCCCATCTCCGATTCGTCATCGGCACCCCGCCAGATCTCCGGGATAACAGGCCTTGCCAGACGGGCGTAGCCTGGATCGCCAAAATGAGTGCTCCAGAACTGAGGGCATACGAAGCTCGCAGCAAGACGGCGAGCCTCCTTGATCTCTTCCTGGAGTTTAACGATCTCCTCTGGGCTCGGCGCTGAGGCGCTGGCTGCACTCTTCTCCCAAAGCTCGCTCTCAGCCTTGTCCATGACCAGATCGGGCTGGCAGTGATAGCGGCGGGGTGTCTTTAATTCATCCCCCTCGTCAGGAACGCGAACATAGCAGAAGCGCATGCATCCCTGCTGGCTGCGCACGACCTGCACCCGGTCAGCGAAGATGCAGTTCTCGGCCAGGTCGATGGCCTGAGCCATGACCCTGCCAAGTACAGTGCAGCGCTCAATTCTAAAGACGGCGTGGGCATAGGTATCTTCCTGGTTGGATATGGCACCCAGGTTTCTGCCCACTGTATCCAGGATGCTGTCACTGACATTGATCTTTAGCGGTTCGGTTGTCACTGCTTCCTGGCTCACCCGGATCGATCCCATTATGCAATGCTCGATATTGACAGAGCAGTGGAGATCCTCCAGCTCTAAAAAGGCCTTTCCCGGCACTATGGTGCAGTGCCTTAAGGTCAACTGCTCCAGATTTCCTCTGATCCTGATGCTCTGGCCGGCCATGAGTCCGTCCAGGATGAGGCGGCCACCCCGGCGAGGCACCACCGGAACCTGACTGCTCTCTTCTGAGCTGTTCTCTACAGTGAAATAATCCAGTACGTTGACCCGGTCCGGCATTCGAATTATGGGGCGTATTCCGCTGGCCGCCCGGATCTGGAGGCTCTCGCCCTCGCCTATGTTGACGGTCTCAGGGAAATCCTTCTCTTCCACTGGGCCATAAACGCCGCCCTCCATGATCTCGATAATGGCATCCTTGAACATTGCCTTATCTCTCTGCCAACCCTCCAGAGCTTTGTTCACAGTCTTGAATAGCTCCTGGCTTCCCACCCGATAGATCCGTGCGTCCTCGGCCTGGGTGAATCTGCGCTCATACTCTCCGCCACCAATGTCCGCGCTGAAGCCGAAATAATAGGTGACTGTGACTCCATTCTTCGGCTCTTCTTTGGGATGGAAGGCAATTCTCCCCAGCTCCGGGTCCAGTGCCACACGACCCTTGGAGGGAATCCTCCTTTTACGGTGGCCCCAATCACAGAGGTCTGCGACCACAATCTCTTCTGGAGGCACGGGAGTCTTTCGGTTATTATCCTCCTCTCGCCAGATCTGAATGCTTCTTCCCTCTCCATAATAGTCGGCCTTTCTCTCTCTCAGGGCATGGCGGGTGATGGGCACGGGCAGGTTCATCTCTTCAGCGATATGAGTCTCGTCCGTCTCCGGCTCGGGAAGGGTGAAGAGAGGGACATCAATTCCAAAGACATTGAAGGTGAAGCAATGAGGCCGCAGATTCATATCTGGACAGCAGGCAGCGGCCCTTGTCACCGAATAGACCTGAAGAGGCCAGACGAAGACGCCGATTCCGGGGATGTTGTATCTTCCTTGCGTTTGATGGGATGTGACCCGACGCACATCGAGAGTGTGAGCGACTTGGTCAAATGGACCGTTGATGTTGTCCAGGGCATGCATATTGCCCAGATCCAGGGTGCGACCCCGGTTCAGATGAATCTGGTTAAGGGGCTGACAGTAGCTGAGGAGCGAGTAGAACTCCACCGCCCTCGATGGCCACCCGGCAGCATCTCGTGCCAGCTCTTCCAGGAGAGCTATAGCGCCTTTGCGCCTGCGGTATCGCACTGTATTGGCTACCTCTGAGCGCGGTATAAGGATCTTGTTGTGCTGCCTCTCTCTGGCTGTCGATGCCGGACCGGGCTCTCCAGACTCGTGAACCGGCCGGTAGCCTACCAGGTCTCCAATGTAAGGCACAACCCAATCCTGGCAGGTCTCGATGAACCAGTTCTCGTAGAGCTGGTCAATGTCCCCCTCCACCAGGTTCACCTGCTCGGCTATGACCTGGAGAAGAGCACGCAGAGGATATCCTTTTTCTGCATCTTTCTGGCGATAGATCACAGGGAGAAGATCGTAAAGCCTGTCCATGTCCTTGGCCATCTAAATCAACTCCTTAAGAACCACGGCCTCCGGGATATCTGCGCTCAGGTAAGCGATCTGGGCGGGCAGCAGCTGGGGCCAGATTTGTATTATCATTTTGCCCGAATTCGGGCCCTTTAGCAATTCGTCCTTTTCTTTGTTAGATAAATCCGGATTGAGAACCTTCAAATCATTATCAACATCCAAATCGTAAAGCTCTGCTATGGAGGCCAGTGTCTCCCCATCAGCCACGGTATGAGTTTTTACCACTCTCGCTTTCTCTGCATCTATTTTATCCTGGGTCACAGGCTTCCCATCTGAAGCCTCTTTGCTGAAGCTGGAACGGCTCAATTCATCCATCAATGATCTTATCTTCTGGGTGGTCTTCACCAGATCTAGGGCTTCTGTCTCCGAGATGTCGTCCACCAGATCCAGGTCCACATGAGCCACTCCGGGAACGGCCTGGATGACGCTGACGATCTCGCTACGGAACACCTCCTGGCCAGGGTCACGGTTTGCAAAGCCAAAGGCCTGCAGAAGGGCCGTCCTGATCTTGGGCTCGACCGACTGCCACTCGTAGTCAGGAAGGAGCCGAACTTTTGCTCTGATCAGAAGGATCAAACGCTCGCAGAGGTCCAGGACCAGGGGCTGATAAGGATCGCCTGCCCGGCGCAATGCCAGGAGAAGGTTCTGGAAGAGGTCGGAGTCCTCATCGATGGGTATGTCATCTGTGCCGGCGATGCTGACATGCACCACCTCCCTCTTGCCATCGGTCAGAAGGGTGGCCGATGCCTTTCCAATGCCGGCAAAACAGCGAGCCAGGTCCTCGTAGTCCTGAACGGAAACCAGCCGATCCAGGGCCATCACAGTCAGTGGGGCATTGCGGCGGGCCTGATCGTTGCTCTCCGGATCGGCTCCTCCGGAAGCGGGAAGGGGATTGATGACGCCTTTGAGGCCCAGGGGTTTGGTAGCCAGCAGACGGATCTGGCCGGCCTGCACATTTCCTGGCTTTCCTATTCCACTGCGATACTTGGCCTTGACATTCTCCACGCCTGTAGGAGGGCGGGCTCCCTTTTGGCCATTGCCGAAGGTGACACTGCTCTTGATCTCAGCATCCGTTCTTATGATATAGCTGCGACTTTTGGGACCCAGGCCAAGTAGGCTGTCCGACTCATGCCAGAGAACGTCGTTTACACGCAGCTGGAGAGTGCTGACCGCTCCCGTGGGCGTGGGCGCGGGCAGGTAGGTGAGCGGGTAATGGCGGAGCTTGAACTGCTGCAAGACCTGGGCGGAATCACCGCTTCCCAGGACCTCGTTTCTTGTCTCGCCGTGGGTAGCCCGAGCGAGGTTGGCGTAGATCTCCACAGTATCACGCAGGTAGACGTTCTCCAGATCCTCGGCCAGAATCAGGGTGGTGTGGGGGCTGTCTCCAGGCAGGAAGGAGTTCGGCACGGTGGAGATGAGGTTGGACAGGCATTTGTTTCCGTTTTGCTCGATGCCGATGTAGAAGTAATGGGGCTCTGACCAGTTCCCTTCGACCGATACGTTGAAAGATAGGCTTGCTAGGTCTTTGTTGGATGTGATCTCTATCTGTTGTATTGACGTCTTTCCAGGGTAATGGATATTTACTGCTGCGTTTGCCTTAAGAACAGTGTACTCGGACCAATTGGTCACGGCGAACTCATAATGGATCTTATTCTTATTGTCCTTATCCTTAAAGAGGCTCCTCTCCATCAATACGACCGAGGGGGGAGTGATATTATTGGTGTTATTGGTTGCGTTAGGATCTATATTTATCAGATTAGAGACGTAGCTAACATTCTTGGCTCTATCTCTCAGCTCCAAGAAGAGAAATCCTGTATTGGAGCCGATTGGGAAATCCAATTTCTCCAGGCCTGCTGAATAGTCGATATCTGCAATTAAATCTGGGATTCCATTAACGCTTCCATCCCATTTTTTTACCTGGACGCAGGTTCGACGCGGGGTCGCCCCTTTGCTGCAAGCGGCGAATTCCGGCGCTTCTTCGAAGAGCTCTTTGCTGTAAGCTTCCCATTTTTCCACGTATAGTGATTTTGCTTCCTTGACTATCTTGAGCTTCACCTGAGGCGCGGGGGAGCCAGACATGGTGGTGAGAAGGCCGTGCCAGGTATCGGCCAGGACCACTTTCTCGGCTGCGGCAATGATCGTTCCCGTTCCGGCTCTGGCCTGACCGGAGACTATCAGGCTCCGTCCCTTCTCCAGGCCGTCATAGTATCCATCCAGCTCCAGGACCTTTCCCATGACGTCCGCCTCAATGGACTCTTCGGCAAGCTTCGCTGTCAGATCCTCGCTCTGGGCGTAGATGACGGTCTGCCGGAGCTCTGCAAAATTATTCAATATTGAAGCGTCGTTTCTCTTCAATTCTATTCGAGTAGTCTTCCCGGCCAGATCGTAAGTGGATCGGGAGATGCACGATGTCACTTCTTCTGCTCTGGAGATCAATAAGCACTCATCAATAGATCCTTCATCTGATTTCGCATTATCCCGCTCACGTCTTACAACAATCCAGCTTTCAGGCAATATCTTGTTGTAGGTATTATCTAGATGAAGTATTCCTGTTTGGTATATCTTTCGATGATTAATCTGATCCGCTATCACTATGAATTTATCAGTTCTGCCATCATCGATCTCCAAGATTGCTACAGTTCCATTATTTACAAGTTCTATTGAAAGAGATTTCTTAGAAGACGATACGTTGATGATATTTGTATGCCAATCTACATTTGTCCAATCATCACCAAATTTCGTTTTTAGAAAATCTATGAGTTTTTGTCGGTCAGTTCCTGAAATATTATCCCAGTCAAACACATATCTTGCTTGATCATCGGCGACCAGAAGTTGTGGGCCGAAATCCAAGGTAGTTAGGGCACTTGAGGGATTCTGGATGATGCTGATCTTTCGCGGAGCGTTGTGCCCAAATAGCGAAGCTGTCAGGCGGAGGACGTGGATATGAAGCGGGAATAGGTCTTTAGGAACGTGAGCGTTTCTCATCTCCTCATCTTCACGTTGAGGGCCAATAGGCCTTTTGAATCCAGAAAACAAAGCGCCGCGATCTGGTTTATTGGTCTTAGTCAATCTATTTTTTATATATCTCTCAAAATCATCAAAGAATCGATTGGAGCGGATCCTGTTAGGCAGTATTCTTATGCTAGTTTCCGCCGCGGCTTTCTCCAGAAATGCTTTCTTCTGCAGGATCACCTTTGTCCTCTGCATCTTCGGCTCCGGCTCAGCGGACTTGATCAGCCTCATGACCTGCTGGCCCCTTTCGTCGCCCAGGACAAAGAGCATGGCCTGATTGGGCTGCAGATTGAGGCCCGTTCCCTGGAAGTATAGGAAGAACTCCTGATCGCTGCAGGCTATGTCCCAGGTGAGAGAGGGAGGACGGACCGTCCTGGGCTTGAGAAGATTCCACTCCGCTCTGCCCGCGACCTTCTCTGAGCTCTCGAAGGTCTGGGGAGTCTCTCCTGGATTGGGCAGGCTCTGCACCCTTGTTCCTGCCGGTATCTCTGCATTGCAGCCCTTCTCCAGGCTGAAAGCCAGATCAACGCTTGCCGACACACCGGGCTTGGGCGCGTATCCTATCAGCTTTGCCAGCTCCAGGATGGATCTTCGTTCCGTGGCCGTGCGCAGGTATCCCTCATTGGCTATTCTCTCCTGGTAGAAGCTGAGCACATCGGCCACGATCGCCCAGCCATCCAGCAGGGCTATGGAGAAGTCATCCCCCTCCCGGCAGGTCAGGGCCGCCAGAGGGTTTTGCTTCTGATCTGCCTCATTCTCCATTGGCAGCGAGTATTCGGAGAGGCGGGCCAGCATATCGGCCAGAAATGAGCCATGGGTTCCTATGCGATAGTCCAGAGCCTCAAGGCCGGGGCGATTCTCGTTCCCCGCTGCCTTCAGATCTTCTTCCTTCTTGCAGCATCCCTGCAATTTGGTTATCTCTGCCGCCATTGCCCTCACCTTCCTCCCAATACTTTGATCACGAGCTTGCCGTTCTCAGGAAAATTGTAGTCGTTGTCTAGCCTGGCGATCTCTAAAGGACCCAGCTGAAGAACACCGGTCTCCAGCTCCTGGTTAGTATTCTCGAAGAGCTTTTGCAGCTTCTCCACGGTCACGCTCTCTACCCCGGTCACAGACTGAGCCGCGGCTATTATCCTGCTCATGTAGATTCCATCTCCGAAGCTCAGATTGTCGGGATGGAAGAAGCCCAGGCTGCCATCCTGCAATATCCGGTTGCTGAAGACCTCCGCCAGCTCAGCCTCCACGTGTCCCCGCAGGTACTCGGGCTTGGCACAGACTGTCATCTCCAGGCGCAGGGGCACATACCCCGCTCTCTTGACGATCAGATCCTGGCCCATGCGCCTGTACTTGAAGAGATATCCCTGCACATCATTGAGCAGCTCCTCATCCGCTTCCACCGATCCCAGTGGATCAATAGCCACCACGACCTCATGCCAGCTGCCTGTCCACCTTCTCGTCGCCGCCGCTCTCTGCACACCTGGATGCCTCTCCGCCAGCCGGGCGTAATCCTCTGATGTGATCGCCCTCTGCAGGTCCTTATGGAATGCATACGGCGCCAGGAGCTTGGCATCCTCCATGCTCTCCGCAGCAGTGCCCCCAGAGGCAGGCAGGGGATTGCGTGGTTTGATAGTAATGCCGCTCGTCTGGCCCCGGCGCCAGACCATGTAGGAGATCATATTTCTCCCTATGTTTCCCGCGGCACCATTTCCCACTCGATAGGTGGCTGAGAACTCCATTCCCGGTTCGGGCTTCCTGCCCAGCTCATCGTCTCCGAAACGCAGGTTAGCCCGTCCGTAGTTGTCCATCTCCACAACGAAGTGCCTGTCCAGCCTGCTGCTTCCTAAAAGGTCAGAGACGCATCTCCAGCGAACCTCTTTATTCGCTGCAGATGTTCCCCCAGATTTCGCATCGCCTGCATTTGCATATAGCTCCAGGCAGGGCAGAGCCTGACGAAGATCCTGATTCAGAATATCCATGCCGTTCAGGCCTGGCGGCAAAGGCTGGCAAAAGGTCAGAGGCCCCTTGCTAAGACGAGGCTGGAATATTGCCGCCTCGATGGCAGTATCCGCAGGCAGCCTCTCCGCGGTGCAGCTTCTCACCCTCTCCTTCTCAGGCACAGATCCCAGAGCCTCTTTTTTTATCCACCGGCCATGGTCTACTAAAACCAGGTTACCTCTGGCCACAATTATCTCCTGGATGAGCTCGCACTCCTTAGGGCGACCAACTGCCGAGATGCAGAGGGAAAAGGGCAGAGCGTCCTTCCGGGACCACTCCACCAACAGAACCGGCTGATCGAAGATTGGATCCACCAATGGCGTCACCCTGGTCAGACGCACCACCACCCTCTTGCTGGGATCGGCGTCGGCCTTCTCTCCTGTTCTGGGCCCCTTCACCTCTTCAAAGAGGAGATAGTCCCCTTTTTTGAGATTGAGACGGCGCCGCCGAGCTGCCGTTGTCGATGGGCCGGATGTCTGAATCTTCTTGCTCTGCACGGATGAGCTGGCCTCAGGTATTATCTCATCTTTCTCTTCCAGCCAGTCATCCAGCAGAGTCGCCCTGGTTGCCCCTCTAGGCAGGCAGCACTCTCTTCTATTCCAGGTGTAGATACTGATGCAGTTGTGAGCTTCCCAGATGCGCAGCACGCCTTTCTTGGATATCCCCTCGAAAGCATCTTCCAGAAGCATGCGATTGAAGCGCACGAGCTCGTCTCCTCGAAGAGCCTCATCAATTAGCTCCTTGGTACCATCACGGAGGTCACCGTCAGGGAAAAGATCTGAATTGTAAAGGCTGCTCTGCATTATCCGGTTCAGATCTCGAGAGAGGGCGGTCTGCAGCTCCTCCCGGGATGATCCCGTCAGAACAAAGGACCTCATGAGGTTGCGAACCTCGTCTGAGAGCCTTTGCAGGATATGATAGGATAGAACGTCTTTGTGCTTCTTTCTTTTGTATTCTTTCTTTCCATAATCCTCTTTGCTGAGCCTGCTCGTCAGACTCTCCAGGTTGATATCCGATTCATGCACAGAGAAATCATTGTCCTCAAGAGGCTCAAAGACCTCATAGCTGGAGAGGGGAATATCCCGAAGATCTTCCTCCTTCAATACAGCTCCTTCCATAAACCGCCCCTCGGATGGACGGGTCAGGAAGTAGATATCTCTGAGATAGTAGATCTGCTCTCCCTTGGGAAGATCATCGCTGGTCTCCAGAAAGACCCAGGTGCGAGAGTTGCAGCCTTCATGCATCCTGTAATCCACAAGGCGGGCATGACGGCGCACCGAGATTCGTTGCCTGGCGGTATTCAGATAAGCCTCTGTAGCCACAGCATCCTGATAATAGCTGAGGTGATCGCCAGCATAAGCCAGGATCTCCACCAGGGCAATGCCCAGATCAGGAACATGCCTCTCCTTCCAATCGGGCAATATCAGAGCCAGACGATCTAGGATGATCTGGCGAAAGCTGGAATAGTCCTTGGCCAGATAATTGATCTCCGGATCGGTGAACTTTGGGGCTTTGCATGTATCCGGCGGCCTGCAGTCCAGACGGCTGGGGCAACTCGCCTTGAAGGTGAATAGGAGCGAGGCGTAACAGGGGTCGAAGTTCTTCATGGGTTGGTCTGTCGGTTTGCCCTCCTCATCCAGATCGACGACTTTCAGGACATAATTGGAGAAGTCGCCCATCTGGTCGACCTCGACCTTCAGATAGGGCTCCTCCGAGTCGCCGTTGCGGAGCATCTCGCTCTTGGATACTCTGATGTCTCTTACCCGCAGCCCTCCCTCAATGACCAGGTTCTCTTTGCGCAGGTGGCAGGGTGCTCTTCCTATGAAGTAAACATGAAGCGTCTTCTGGTCCGGGCTGGCAACCTCCAGATGATCCAGCCCGTAGACGGGATTCTCCTTCAGACTGCGTTGCCTCACCTTCTCGTGCCTGCTGTCGTTTGTGCAGACAAATCCTCTGTCGGTCATGAGAGGCCTCCCATGACCAATGTATCCTCGTGCGACTCCGAGGTTCGCAGTATCGTATAACGAATCACAACCTGAAGTTTGGACCCGTCCCGGCTGACCTCAAGGGATTGAATATTTATCAGATCTCCCATCCAGCGCTGAAGCCCGGACTTGATAGTATGCTGGAGGGCAGAAGCAAGCTCCGGGCTGTTAGGTGCGAAGACCATCTGCAGGATTCCGCTCCCAAAATCGGGCCGGTTTACCCGCTCTCCTGCGGCAGTGAAGATGAACTGTTCAATCAGATCTCTGATATGATCGGCATCCACGGTTTCGGCCGTTCTCCCCCGGCCATCGAATTGGAACGGATAATCTATATTCATCATATCCCCTTTACACGCATTTGAGCAAGAACGATATTCAGTCCTGTTCCAGTGGGAACGCAGACGGCTATGCTGTCCTGGAGCAGCACCGGAAGACCACCCGCTCTCACCCGGCTGGAGGCGCTCGCAAACTGGGCGCTGACGCAGGCAGGGCTGGGAATGCTGGCCAGTGTGCATCCAGCGATGAGGTAGGTGCTCGCCTGGGTGACAATGGGCTGCCCCATGACCCTTACCCTGGGCTCGACCAGAATGGGCTCTGCCTGGCCGGCATGCATGCACATGACTGTAGCGCCTTGATGCAGAAGATAGCCGGGCATCTATGTCACTTCCAGGGCGCCATCATTCACTGAGACCGTCTGGCCGGTGATCTTTATGCTTCCCCCTTGGCCGTCATCGATCTCTATACCCAATTCGCTCAGAACGATCTTCATGCCGTTTGCCGTCTCGATGGTGATGCCTCCGGCACCGGGGGTATCATCGACAAGAATGGTTCCGGCGTCCGTCTTGATGACCTTCGTCTCCGGTTGGGCCGGCGGAGGAGACTCCCCTTCTGCCCAGAAGCATCCTGACCAGATGGGATAGTCCGGGTCGCCGTGCTCGAACTCCACCCAGATCATGGCTCCGACGGGAGGAAGCATGAAAAATCCCACACCGTTTCCGGCATAGGGCACGCAAGGAAGAGCCCAGCCGCACTCTTCTTCACCAAAGACGTCTTCAACCGTGGCCCTCAGCCTTCCTTGCAGCAGTGGATCGCGGTTATCAGTGACCACGCCCCGGTACTTGCCGAAGAACTCCGTCATGAAATCACCCTTCTGCTCAAGGACCCCCGCCCCTCTCGCTCCAAGGTGAAGCTCAGCTTGTATTCGCCCCGGCTCAGGCGGTGGGTTACCTGCTTCACATAGTAGGTGCCATCGTTGCTGTTCCCCACGCCCCGAACTGAAACCAGGCGGCGTGCCTGGAGCACCCGGCCATAGCGCACCACATTCAGCTCACCTGTAGCCGTTACGGCGTTGGCTGATTGATTGGCAGAGGTGAGAGTTCTCAGACCGGCCTGAATGGAGTTGAGGTGGGCAGTGTTGCGGACGATGGTTCGACGCAAAGGTGCTGCCGGCTGAAAGGAGATGGGCTCGGGAAGGCCGGAAGGCAGGGGAAGCGAAAAGCTCTGCCTGGTGGGCATATCCACCATCTTTGCCTGAGGATCTGTGGGACCGAGGGCGTTATAGGTGATGTTCAGGCCATCCAGGTTGCTGTCCGGCCCCATATTCATGCTCAATGCCGGCTGGGGCTGCCCCAATCGATTCTCCGGGCCAAAGTAGGCGGTGCTCTCTGCGGGCTTTGTCGGCTCAATATAGAAGACAAAGCCATTGCGTTTGGCCAGCTCCTGGACGAAGGAGAGGTCAGTGCCCTGCTGTGTTGTCAGGCGATCGGTCTCAGAAGGAGCCTCTTTGGTCTCTTTGACATCCGGATTCAGGCCAAACTCTGCATAGGAGCGGAGTATCCTCTGCACAATCACCGAATCGGACTGGTTGGGATAGGTGGCGTTCTTCTCCTCCAGATCCAGATGCAGGCTGATATCATCTCCAGTTACCGATAGCGTGGATCGACCGGGATCGCTGCTGGGAGCGGTCTGATGGTTGGTGATCACGCCGTCTATCAGCACATAGCTCTGACCGCGAACGGTGACGGAAGCTATGAGCCGGTTGGGAGGTTCCAGCAGGCCGCTCTGCAGCAGGCCGTACTCGGCCAGGGAATCCCTGCCCAGGGTGAAGCTCAACTGGAAGCCGTCCCTTTCCCGGTCGTTGTTGGTCACCTCAAGGCTGGTCAGAGAGTCTATCACCTGGGGCGGAGCGGGCCTGGGATCATTGCGGCCGATGAGAAGCTGTAGACGGATTCCTTGATCGGTCATGGCTCAACTTCCTAAGGCGCAGGGATCCTCAATCTTCGGCCGATCTCTGAAGTCAGCTCCTGGGGATTTTTGGCCAGGTTGGCATCGCAGATACTCCAGAATCGCTCAGGATCTCCCAGGTAGCTGGCGGTGATATTGTCCAGCCGGTCGCCCTGAGTCACCACATGCTCCGTCAGCAGCTGACCCATATCCCGAGGAAGAAAGCGGCGGCGAAGATAGACCACCTCCCTGCCTTCTGCGGTCTTCATGAGAGAGGTTTCGGTTCTGTAATAGCGACTGGTGGGCGAGAAATTATCGTTGGTCATCAAACCCCCGTTATGCCAAAGGAGCTGAGAGTGCCGCAGTGGCTCAGGGAGGCCAGACGTTCCTTCTCCTTCTGATAGGTCATGTAAATGCTTCCTCCTTTATGCTCAAATCCGAGATCGTCAACACTCAAAACCCGCATTCCCAGGGAGACCTTTGCCCGCAGAGGGTTGAGGTTGGGGTCGAATGCCTCCTCGGTCACGCTGAGGTCGGTGATGCGCACGGGCACAATGCGGCTCTTGCTCCAGACAAAGAGAGCCAGAGGTGACTCCATAGGAATTATCTGGAGCTGCCCGGAGGCAGCCATGTCATGGTTCTCCTGCAATGAGCCGCTCGTTGGATAGAGCATGGATTCCAGGGCGGCGATCTGGGGATGGATGCCGAACTCTATAGTCGGATCCTGGTCGCCAGACTCCATCTGGTCTGCGGCGTCGATCTCTGCCTCCAGTTTTATGGTTTCCACTGGCGGGCCTTTGAGGCGCAGGGCCTCAGAGCGATCGCCGCCCTCGCCCCCAGCTGCCTGAGGCTGCAGGCTTCTGGTCAGGGTGTCTGGGTTGTACTGCAGGGCTATTATGCGCTGCACTGAGCCTGTCTCGGGGTCCATGAGGACTATGCCCCCTTTGAGCAGGCGCGGGGAACCGGGGAATGTGGTCATGTATAAGATTCTCCTAAAATCTATGGCATAAAGATTGGCACTCTTTAAATTGTATTGAA
This sequence comes from Methanosaeta sp. PtaU1.Bin112, assembly GCA_002067705.1. Lineage (GTDB taxonomy): Archaea > Halobacteriota > Methanosarcinia > Methanotrichales > Methanotrichaceae > Methanothrix. The sequence continues at coordinate 9,962 of MVRL01000047.1, read as the reverse complement.
GGAATCAGCAGAAGAATCATACTTCTCCATTAATTTCAACCCATAAAAATGGAGCCAAATTGAATCCTTCTGCGGTATAATACTTTTCTGTCACATTCGATGGATTAGGACAACTCGTCTGATCGCCTTTAAAGAGATACGTAAAAATATTATCATAACCGCAAACATGCCGATTGGTTCCTATAGCTTTGGAATTAGATTGTGGCCAAGAAGAATTCGCTTTCCTAAGATAGATTCTAGCAAGGCGAGGAGCAACATGATTTGGATGGCCTGTATTACAGCCAACGACTCGAAAAATTGCATTTTTTGTTAACCAACAGCGACGAGGGCCTTTGTTTTGATGGGCAAGATATCCCCCAGGGGCTGGATCATCTGGTTTCAAATTGTTATCGACTACGAAATATTTGCCACCACCCGAAATAGACCATGCATTAGCATGACCAGTTAAAGTGAGAATCTTTATGGGCTCCATTCCTCCTTTGGCTAAATTTTGAATTTCGATATCAAAATTCCCCGTGGGATCACTTCCGTGATAGATCTTCTGTGCAGCGCGGAGATCCACATCATTAGAATCGAAAAAGGAGAAGTTCAACTCTTTTCCCCCATCATAAATAAGGTTTGATATATCAAATACATCCCCAGGTAAGATATTATCTTGATAATTTTTAGCATATCTCTTAGGGGAGTGCATGTAGACCGGCCAGATGCAAGGCCAGTTCGCTTCACTACCTGTTATGCATTTCGCTAACATCTCGAGGCGGGCACACGGCCCTGCTATTGCATAATAATTATAAATATCCCAGCACGGACAACCTGTGGATGGTGCCAGAAGAACACCGGATGAACCCTTTTCATCTGAACACGATAATATCTCACCGCAAAGTTCGTCAAGCTTCTTCGTGGTTCCGGGACCGACATCTGGATATTGTGTAGAACCCAGGTTATGTTTTTTCTTAAATGCCATTACTCCCTGGCTAGTATCTTCTCCATAAATTCCATCAGCACCTTTCCATCCTACGAAAATATTGTCATTGATCAAACCTCGCTGGACTTTCTCAACCGAAGGTCCAGTTTCCCCGGGCCTCAAGCGGTCCTCGTCATTTAAACATGCTTCCAATTTAGCATCGCCTGCATAATCTGGACATGAAAATGTTTTTCTTCCAGGTTGTCCGGTTGGGGGATTTGTATCTGGAGGTGTTATAGTCGGCGGGCTTTCAGATGGGAACAATTCATCCAGGCGACCCATAGTTCCAGGACCGACATCGCCCATCCACTCCCAGCCGAGACTCTGGTCGGCTTTGAATTGTTTCACCGCGTTCCACGTTAGATCGCCATAAATGCCATCAGCTCCTGCCGGCCCCAGATCGTATCCAAGATCGATGAGTGCCTGTTGTACCCTCGCTACAGAATCTCCTTGATCTCCTTTGGTGAGACGAGCTTCATCATCATAGCATGCCTCCAATTTGAGATCGCCTGCAAACCTTGGCGAAGTGAGGTCATGCCCATGGCCGATAGTGCGCTGGAGCCTGGCGATCTGACCATCGCTTTGTTGGATCGTATGAACAAGCTCATGGGCAAGCAATCTCTGGCCTGGCCCTGTTTCCGGGGCATATTGCCCTAGGCCAAATACTATGTTTTGGCCAACTGTGTAAGCATGAGCGCCTACAGCCCGCGCAGATTCAGCAGCCTTGGTGCCTGTATGTACCCGCACCTTGCGGAAATCAGGCGTACTGCTGGGCTCAGACCCCTTTGCGCTTAATACAGGCGTTCTCTGTATGATCTGGTCAGCTGCCCGATCTGCCTCCTGTTCGTAGCTGTCGTTCGCCGGCCCGATGGTCAGGCTGGCCGACTGCATAGCCGCATGCGGCCTCACCCGGCTGAAGTCATGCGAGAATCGTGATTCCATGAAGCTGCGCGTCGCTGCATCAAGCGGCCGCCCAGGCGAGCGCAGCACCTCGTGAACTATGGGCGGCACTGCCGCGGGCTCGGACGGACTCACGGCGCGGCGCTGCAAGAGCTTACGCTTCTTGGGGCAGTCGGAACAGCTGCGCTGCAGGAGATTTGCGTGAGCTTTTGCAGAATTCGATCCATCTCTGGCTTTACGGCTCTCTTGATGGCATATTGTTCCCATTGTCAGGGCCTCTCAGAGGCCTTGTCCTTCGGCCATTTGTTCTTGCTTTTCACCCTATGCATTCTCGGCAGTCTCCGTCTCCTTATCGATCGAACTGCCATATTTCACGCGCGCCGCCTTACCATATTCCTGGAACATTTCATGAATTGCAGAAGCGCAATTGAGGCCAGGCTTCCTGCGAAATATCAGCAATATAGTCTGGCTATGTTCGACTGGAGTTAAAAAACCTCATTGCAGTCATCACAGCTGGTTGCAGGACGGGAGAGACTTGTTCGTACTGCAGGCACAATGCTGCAGAGATCAGATCTCGTTAACGGCAAGGGCAGGCCAAAGCCAAGATCGATTGAGAACGTATCCTCAGGCGTATCCCAGGTCACAGCCGGACGTGCAGGCCGCAGCCTTGTATCAGTCAGCTCCGCATATTGTGAGCCAAGCTGCAGCGTATTTCTGCTAAAGCCAACATGCCTTCCTATCCTAGCATAGAACAGATTTCCGGGCAGGTCTGATTCATAGCAATTCTCAGAGGTCGCTGCAGGGCATAAGGTTATGGTGCCAACCTCAATAGGTATGCAACCTGGTTCCGGACAATGGGCGCTTCTGGGGTGATTCATGACATGGGCCTTGAAATCATATCTCGCTCCATGGGTTACCAATGCTTTCCAGTTATTGGCTGCCCTGTTAATATGGAAAAGTATGCGAGGGGTATCGATCAAGCGTCCATCTGCAGGCAGGAAGGGCAATGGTGGTCTCGGGGTAAGCCTTGCTGTGGCAGAAGCTCCTCTGAATATGCCTGCGGCAAGCTGGGCATCAATGGTGGCGTTGCGTGGTGGAGGCGCCGGTCCAGATATTCTCAATTTCTGTTCCTGTGCAAGGACTGCTGCAGCCGCTCCGCCTTCAGCCACATCTGCAGCAGTTGCACCATAGCGCCTGGCCAGTGCATCGGCATCTGCCATATCTCTTCGGATGCCAATGATGTCCCGGTCTCTCCTGGCTCCATTTATGGTTCTTATGAACCAATCTGTGGCATCCGGTCCACATCTCGGCTTGGGCTGTCTCTGAGGCTGCCTAGGAGCAGTGACCAGGACCTCAACCGCACGAAGATGGGTATCGCCTTCTGCACCTATCGGGCCCGTGGCTCGAACATCATCGATCTGGCTGCCATGACCGCTTCGTATAATGATCTCTGCGCCCCTGAAGGCACGCTCGCATGAAAGGCTTCTATTGAAATCTGCCGGTCCATCCCTGCTGGCCATGCCCAGGACACTAACCCTGGCATTGGCAGGAATTCTGCTGGCAACTTCGGAGAGCCGCGATTCGTGGTCAGCATCAAAATCATCACAGTTCTTCTTGAATAGAAAACGATCTTCACCTAATCTATTGCTTCTTGGCTTTGCGTTTGTGTCGATCTGGCAGTCAGGGCTTGCCGGCCCCATCGCCGCTGCGCCGCATTTTCTTCGAAGAGCACCATCGCTGCTGCTTTGCTGCAGCGTATGAGCCAGCTCATGTGCAAGAAGCTTCTTTCCCAGATCCGTATTTGGAGAATATCCGGATCCGAATACTATGTCCTGCTCCACGGTGTACGCCAATGCATTCACAGCCAGCGCCGATTCCGCGGCCCTTGAATCATCGTGCACTCTCACATTGCTAAAGTCATATCCCGGATCCGAATGGGCTCTTTGCGGGGTCGCTTGCTTCATTGCCGCTTCTGCGGCCCTGTCTGCCTCCTGTTCGTATCTGTCGCCTTGCGGACCGATTGACATGCCGGTCGTTTGCATGGCGGCCTGCGGACTGACATGAGTGAAGTCATGCGAGAATCTCGATTCCATGAACTCCCGCGTCGCTTTATCTAGTGGCTTCCCCGGCGATCTCAGCACCTCGTGCACAATGGGCGGCACCTCCCCCACCGGGCCAGATCTCACCGCAGTTCGCTGCAGGCGAACCTTCTCTTTCTCCTTCTTCTTGCAGCCGCTGCACTTGCGCTGCATGACGCCTGATGACGGCGTGCTCTGCTTGGAAATGCTGGCAGCCTTAAGCCCTTCCATCTCCCAGTCCTCCATAAACCGATCCGGCTATCTTCCGGCCGATAGCCTCGGGCCCATCCGATGGTGCAACCTCTATGCCTTTAGCCTTCAATCTGGGGACGGCCGCACCTTCTGCCAGCTCTGGTGATAGTCCATCGCCCATCAGCCTCGTCAGCTCCGACTCCAGGGCAGCCTGGAGCAGCGGACCATCGGTCGGCGAGAGCGGCAGACCTTCCAGCACCAGCCGGTCGATATGAAGATGAATGCTCATCCAGCGCCTCCTGTCCAGACATAGTCCGCTTCATTTATGGGCCGGTCGAGCTTGCGCATCTCTGTGCGGGCAGCAGAGAGAACTATGGGCATGGTCACCTGCGAGCCCGCGGAGGCCGCGAGGAATGCAGAGCTCAAAGCGATATTGTGAATGCTGCCACCAGTGAGATTGAGGCTGGCCAGCTTATCATAGTTCAGGGCCTGCAGGGGCGTCTCTTCTGGAAAGACCTTCTGCCAGATCAGCTTGCGCTCAGTCTGCCCGGGAAAAGCGAAGTTGACAATGAAACGCAGCCGCCGCAGGAACGCCAAATCCAGGGCGCTTTTCATATTGGTGGCCAGGATGGCCAGTCCCCGGTAAGACTCAATGCGCTGCAGAAGATAATTAATCTCTATGTTTGCATAGCGGTCGTGGCTGTCCTTCACCTCACTCCTGCGCCCGAAGAGGGCATCGGCCTCGTCAAAGAAGAGGATGGCTCCCCCGTCCTCAGCCGCATCAAAGAGCCGGCGCAGATTCTTCTCAGTCTCGCCGATGTACTTGTTGACCACAGCTGAGAGGTCAATCCGGTAGAGGCTCAGTCCGAGATCATTGGCTATGACCTCCGCGGCCATGGTCTTGCCGGTTCCGCTCTCCCCTGCAAAGAGGGCGCTGATCCCAAGTCCCCGGTTCATCTCCTTGCGAAACCCCCAGCGATCATAGACCTGACTGCGATGGCGAACCTGATCTGCTATCTGGTGCAGGAGACTCGCCTCGGCGGCAGGAAGGACTATATCATCCCATCCTGCCCGAGCATCGATGCGCTGCGCCAGCACATCCAGTCGAGGCCTGGTGAGGGCCAGGCAGCCCTTCCAGAGCCGATCTTTGAGCGGCACGGCCGATTGGTCCTCCTTTGCCCCTGAGATCACCTGACCTATTCCCGCCAGACTGAGGTTGAACTGGCCTGCCAACAAATCCGCTGTTCCATTCTCCTCTTTTCCCAAAGCAGCAGCCCAGGCGGCCTTTTGCTCCTGGGGTGTGGGCTTGGAGACTTCAATTCCGATTCCCTCCCCCCAGGAGAACTGCCAGGTCTCTCCAACATCCAAAAACACGATGCAGCTCAGACGCCCCAAGAATCTATCGACTGCCGACGCAGCCGAAGCCGCTTCACTGCTTCTATTTCGATCCAGGTTCTGAGCATCCAGGTAAAGAGCAACCGGTAGCAATAGGCTCTCCCTCTGCCATAGCCTGGCCAAAGTCTCAAGTTCTGTGACATCAGAAGGCAGCAGCTCGGCGGGCAGACGATAGAGGTGAAGGCCAAGCCTGGAGGCGGTCATCCCTGCCATGAGCCGCATGCTCTGCCTGTCCCATCCGAGGAGCTGGATTACGGGAAATCGTCCTCTTTCTGCACCCTGGCCAAGATGCTGCACTGCTTCATCGACGGAAGCAGACTGAGAAGGGGGAAGATCCGCCTTCCCATTCGAGAGGGGCAGTGGGACGAGAATGCGACTCAGCCGGTCGTCCAGGTAATTCAGGCCCTTGATGAAACTCACTATTCTCTCATCCGCTCGAAGGGGACTGGAGGTGAGAGGCTGGGCCGCAGCCTGGTGAATCTCCAGAAGCTGCCAGTAACGAAGCGGTCTATGAGGCGAGAGCGCATCCCAGGATGGATTATCAAAGAGTGCAAGCCCCAGGGCGAAGGTTGGATAGGGCCTTGCCATATCGTCTTGAGCCCTGGCGCATAGCCCTTCGATCCGCGTGTCAAGCTCCATGGCTGCAGAGAGGAGGAGCAGATCCTGTTCAAAGCGAGATAGGCCCAGACGCTGGCTGAGCATTATCAGAGCGGGAGGTGGCTCGACCTTTCCTGCCTCTTCCATATTTATGGCCGCCTGAGCGACATCCACCTTCTTCGCTGGTGACTGAGGCTTATCTATGAGATCTTCCCGCTCTGCATGAAGAGCTCCAGTCGCATTGGGTTCAAGATCAAACTTCTGAGAGTCAGCCGGAGTCTCCCTGGAAGAGAGTTCGCCCGTCAATAGCTTCTTAATCCAACCCTGTCTTTCCGTAGATGTGGCAGAGCTTTGGGCTTTGTTCTCTTCAGATTGACCCCAAGCCTTCTTTTCAGGACTACCATCAGATTGCTGACCGGCAGGAGCAGGATAGGCCTCCTCCTGGGACGCTTTGGTCTCTCTCTCCCTCTCAGACTCCGGCTGGGCCTGCAATTCCAGACGCAGGCGCAGCCAGGCAAGGGCCAGAGCGAGATATTCATCGTTCTTCTGCTGCCAGTCCGCAGGTATCATGCCACAATCACCTTATGGCCTTCTTTGAACTCCAATCTGGATGTCAATTCCGAGATCTCTGCGGACGGGCTATCCACTCCATCGACGCGCAGTCTGACGACGTAAGATCCTACTTTGACATCGGGGATGAAGAACTTGAGATTTGTTGGCTCAGAAGCGTTCGTCGCCGTCACTGATGCTACAGATATCTGTTGGGATCCAAAGAGCAGTGTCACCCTCTGATCCTCCCTGATCCTGGGTCTGCAGGTGACACTGAGTGCTAGATCCCCGGGCGGAGGATCTTTGGGAATGGTCTCGATGGCAATGTCAGGTGCCAGGGCGAAGGGCACCTCGTTAGTGGCCCAATGGGCAATCTCAGGGAGATCGATCATCAGTGACACAGTATAGAAGCCGGGAGCCCACCTGGCAAGTGCACCATCATCTTCGCTCTCACTTTTAATGTGAACCTTGAGCGCCTCAGATGTCCCTCCCGAAAGGGGATCCAGTTCAATAGGCTGAGATAGATGCCGGCCACTGATCCTTACCTTTACGACATTCTTATCCAGGTTATTTCCCCTGATCTCCAGGTCTTGCCCCAATCTGAGGCTGGGCATAGGTGCTGGTGGAACCGCCTCTGTGAGGGAGGGATATAGAGACCCCAGGACTGCAGCTCCTCGATCTTCCTTTCCTCGGGTCAGCACCGGCAGAGCTGATTTGGCATCCTTCGTGCTCTCTATGAGCACCACGGATACTTTGTAAGCAGCTGAGAGGCGATACTGGGTTTGGAAGGTGGTCCAGAGCTTGGACATCTCCTCCAAAGAGAGAGGTTGAAGGGTGATTCGCACTCGTTCTCCTTGTGCATGGAGATCGTTTCCCGGCAGAGCATTTCGCAACTCTTCGGTTTCCAGAGTGGTATGATCATGAAGGCACCTCATGGCCTGACCGAGAAGGCGGTGGCTCAAGGTCTCATCATCTTTGCTTCCGTAAGCAGTAACGAGGTAGTATAGATCCAATGCCAGAGGGGGAAAGCCGGACTCTCCGCCCTTGACCCGGGCAGGAATAACCATATTGCACCAGGCGGGATTTATGGCCATCTGATAGAGAAATAGGTTGAGCTGATTGGGAGTGCCCCCTCCTCGCGCCTTGTCCAGGGGCGAGGTTGTTACTTGAGCTCCGGCCAGTTCATCATCGGCATTGATCGCATAGAGGAGCAAATTTCTTAATGTGTCAGTAACGGCTACTATTGAAAGAGCGTTGCTCACTTTCCATCTCCTCCTGCACGCTGGCGCAAGTATTCATTCAGGCTCATAGTATTAGGCGAAGTCCGTCGCGGTTGTGTTGTTGCCAGTGGAGGAGTTGCCCTGATCTCAATTCGCCCTATAGTCACATGGATATTGGGGCCCTCCACTCGATGATCAGGATTCATCGATCCATGCTCAATGGCATCGGCAATTATCTGGGGTGAGACAACCTTTACACGGATTTTCGATTCTCGTCTTTCTGGATAGCCGGACCAAAAGTGCCCGGTATCCGCTTTTTGGGCTGCTCTATCCAATGAATAGGAAGGTTCTGCTATAACTCGTTCCGTCGAGGCTTTGTCAGGGATTCCTTTGGCCTGGACGTTCGAATCTCTGTCTCTTGGACCCGTGCCGATCGTTTTAAACCTAGCTGATTTGGTGTCATCGATTGGCATTGCTTCTGAGTTCACCAGGTTGCCGGTGGATCTGTCTTTGATCGGGGCATCTCTCTTCCTCTCCTCCCAGAGCCCACCTTCCGGGCATTGTCTCTGCTCAACAGCAATCTTTGCACCAACTTTGGACCCTCTGTCAGGGCTCGCTCCCAAAACATCCATTTCAAGGTCAGTCTGCTTTGCCTGATGCTTTATATCCCCTGCAAAGGCATGAAAAGAGGCAAGAGACGAATCCGAACTGTCATTCCCCTTCAGATCCACTTTTTCTGATGGAGAGGCTCCATTCCTGGACGAACCAATAAGAGCAGCATGCGGGAAGGGTACATCTCGTTGTCGGGCGGCGATGATGCTGCTATGGTCGCTGCGCGCCGGATTGATATCGCTTTGAAGCTTGCGTGATCTTATTGGAACCGGTTCATGACGGTTCATTGAGCTTCTCCTGCCTCTCTCCTGCTTAAGGGAAGTGTCAGTCAGGGGACTCTTTTCATCAGCTTGGTTGACGCTGAATTTCACAGCTCTTCTGAGGGCGAGAGGCCGAGGCAAAGAATGGTGATCACGGGTACTCCGAGAAGACTGGAATGTTTCTGTCTCTAAATCATAACCAAACGAATCATCATTCTCTCCCATGAATGCCTTGCTGCCCCTGAGGTCCCCTTGATCTGTAAATGGAGAGATGGCGAAGCCACTTGCAGCCATTGGTTCATATCGAGAAGTAACCCTGGGCAATATGACCTTCACCTGGCTTAGACTTCGTGCCGCGATGCTGCTTAGATAGTCACTCATTGAGCCACCAGATTGAGATAAATTTGTCTTCGCATTGAGCTCATGGCCAGGATCTCACCCTCGCTCCATCCGTAGGCACTGGCCAGGATATGGACCTCCTCCAGAAGGCGGCGAGCCCAGGTGTCGATCTCTATCCAGAGGAAAGATACTATATCAAAGGGTAGCTGATTCTCCTGATGACACAAGGGGCAGGAGATATCAATCTGGAGATCGCCATGAGGATCGGCTTTCCCCATCTGATCGACGACCGCCTCCAACACCGCTTCAGAGAGAAGATTTGCATCGTATTCCCTGCCGTCCTTTTCAGCTCTTGAGATGCAACATTGCAGGAGTTGTCTCCTCATCGTCGGCACATCCTGGGCATTGCTTTGCATCAGATCGAAAATGGTTGGCAAGCGAAAAAAAACTTTAAACTCCTCGATCATGAGAGGCTCAACCCTTTGGCATATGTTCAGGTCTCTGTCCAGAATATCAGCTACATCAAAGGATAATTCCATCTTTTCGCCGCAATTCGGACAGGAGGCCAGCCCAAGAACTCGATGACCAAAGATGCTCTCCCTCAGCCGCAATAGCATGCTGTCGCGCTCTCCCATGGTCAGGCCGGTCAGGTCCTCTAGCGTCATATCAGGGTATGCGGCTGAAAGAATGATGAGGGCCTGCTGAAGAGAGGGCTTGTTCTGGCCCCATTCCCATAAATCGATGAGTTCCGAGTTCCTCAAAGATCGCATTATTGTACTACCTGCTCTGTGGGTTCTGCAACCTCTACATCTCTCTCCCAACCCTCGTTCTCCAGCTTGATATGCTCTATGGAGAT
>MVRL01000046.1 GCA_002067705.1 Methanosaeta sp. PtaU1.Bin112 | reverse complement strand
TGGAACCATGAAGAGAAGGCTTCCCGGCAGCCTGAACTTCGGCTTTTCCCATGTGGAGGGCGAATCTCTGCTCCTCTACCTGGACAGCAAGGGAATCGCCGTATCAACCGGCTCAGCCTGTTCCTCTCATAAGCTGGAGCCGTCCCACGTCCTGCTCTCCCTGGGCCTGCCGCCGGTCAAGTGTCACGGCTCTCTGCGGATCACCATGGGCCGGTCGAATACCGAGGAAGAGGCGGATTACGTGGGTGAGTGCATAATTGAGGCGGTTGAGAGGTTCAGAGGAATATCGGCTCTGGGTAGGGAGTAGAAGGGGAGTTGATCGAGGGTCCTCTGATGTGCTGCACGGGGAGATGAACTGTCGGGATGAGCTGTCCAGGGTTCTTCTTCAACGGCAAATTGGATCCCTCCAGCTCTCTCCTCATGTCTTCCGGACTGAAATGGCAAAATATGTATAAATTTCGTTATAATTGCCATCGGTCTTAAATTAATCGGAATCCCCTTGTAAGTATACAGTTAAGTAAAAAAAATATTATTATGTTTAAATTTAAAGCGACCAAGTCATCAACCATAAGAAAATTTATTAGTGATCAAGTTCATAATAATGCTAACTTAACAGGAGGGCTTGATCATGGTCGCTGTAAGTTATCCAGGTGTTTATATAAAGGAGGTCCCCAGCGGGGTCCATACCATAAGTGGAGTATCCACATCCATTGCCGCTTTTTTAGGGCGCAGTGCAAAGGGACCGGTGGACAAAGCAGTACGAATTCTCAGCTATCCTGATTTCAAGCGAAACTTCGGAGGCCCTCATCCTTCCAGCGACCTGGCGCAGAGCGTGCAGCAGTTCTTTGCCAATGGGGGAAGCGATTGCTATGTGGTCCGTCTGGCCCCTGGAGCTCTCGCAGCTACTGGAACGTTGAGGAGTCTGGTTGACCTTAATGATGAGTTAAATCCGAACAATTATGTGCTATTGGTAACAGCCAAGTCGGAAGGAACCTGGGGCAATGGCATCCGCTTGGTTGTCGATTACAATACGCCAAATCCGGATGAGACATTTAACCTCCGGGCGATCTATGCAGAAGAAGGCAGGATCATCAGCGAGGAGCGTTTCTCGAGCCTGTCCATGATGCCCTCATCTCCCAGGTTTGCACCTTTGTTCGTTTCTCAATCATCCGATCTCATAAATATAGAACTGCATCCGAATGTACGCAATGCGGAGGATCAAACCACTTTTAACGAGGTGATCAACGCCTCGAGTGCAACACAGGCGGGCTACAGCCAAAGCAGGCGTCCTTTCGATACAACTATAAGTGCTGATGACGATGATTATCGAGATGATCTGACATCTCTCTTCTCTTCAAGTGGCCGGCTCTCAATCAGCGTGAATGGATCGGATTATTTGTCCGTCGACCTCACGGGGTTAGATGTAAGTGACGTGGGTGGGGATGATGTTACTGCCAGGAGTGGTATAGCCGCTGCCATCGCAGAGGCGATCAATGGCCAATTGCCAAATGGCTCTAAGGTCTCATGCAGTTGGGATAGGATCGGTCCCGCAACCTCACCTAGATATGTATTGCGCATCACCTCCGATAATGGGCCTCAAACCAGCGTTCGCATACGCCGGGCTCTCCGAAATGACCTGGCCGGTCCCCTGATGCTCGGCCTGGATCAAGGGGGCATTGAAGTTGTCCGCTACAGCAACCTGCGCCCCAGGCCCAACGGCTTGGTATTCCTTGGCGACACATCATCGTTTAATGGTTTTACCAATGGCATTGACCTGCTGTCCGGATTGGCACAGGATGCCATAACCGAGCTGGAGATTAACGGACTGGCAGTGAGCGATTTGGGTTTGCCAAGTATCGCAGGCCTATTGTGGTACGAACAGCAAGGCGGTGGAACAGATGGAGTGCTGGAGAGGCTCGGCATAATTGCCCAGGCGGTCACAGATAATAGCGATTATAGGTGGCGTGGCGAGCTATGGGGCTATCATCTTGTTTTTATCCAGGAAGGAGGGCCGATAAATGGCTCCTTCCGCATAACCCTTCGTGATGGGAGCAGCCCAGAGGATCTTACTGCTCTACAGAATTATTTCATCTATGGTCCGCGTCACTACAGCCTGGCAGGGGGCGCGAATGGCACGGAAGAGCTTTCAGATGTGGATTATCTGGGCGATGAGGAGCTTCAGACAGGATTGCATGCTCTGGACAGCGTGGACCTGTTCAACCTGATGATCCTTCCCGGCGACCGGGAGATTACCGAACCCGAGTTCTTGCAGATAATCGGTCCGGCCAGCACCTACTGCCAGCAGAAGCGCGCCTTCTTGCTGATAGATGCTCCGGCAAGCTGGATCCAGAACCATCGACCCGTGGCGGATAGAAGGCAGATCGATGCCCTGCGCCGGCTGGTTGCAGGCGAATACTCCGCCGTCTTCTATCCAAGGATAGTCTATAGCGATGCAGGCATCAAGAGAACTATCGGTCCCTCTGGCATGATCGCCGGCTTGATGGCGCGCATAGACTCCAATCGCGGCGTGTGGAAGGCTCCGGCGGGCGTGGAGGCTGAACTGCGCAACGCCCTTGACCTGGATGTGAACCTGACCGATGCTGAGAATGGAGTCCTGAACCAGCTTGGCGTCAACTGCCTGCGCGTTTTCCCCAACGGGTTTGTCAACTGGGGGGCCAGAACACTGGCGGGCTCAGAGGATGAGGGATCGGAGTGGAAATATATACCCGTGCGCAGGCTGGCCCTCTTTCTGGAAGAGTCACTGTATAGGGGTCTTAAATGGGCGGTCTTCGAGCCCAATGACGAGCCATTGTGGGCCCAGATCAGGCTGAATGTGGGCGCTTTTATGATGAGCCTCTTCCGGCGGGGAGCATTTCAGGGAAGCACCCCCAACAAGGCATTCTTCGTAAAGTGCGATGGAGAGACCACCACTCAGGACGACAGAAACAGAGGCATAGTCAATGTAGAGGTCGGTTTTGCGCCCCTGAAGCCGGCAGAGTTTGTGATCATCCAGATCCAGCAGATGGCAGGCCAGCTGGGTTGAGCAGTCGGGAGAATGAAAGGAGAGATCGCAGATGGAAAATGATTATCGAACCGAGTATGTCGATGGCAAGCGCAAGAATCCTTACAAAAACTACAAGTTCCTGATAAAATTCGATGGAACTGTTGTGGCAGGCGTTTCCAAAGTGAGCCCCCTCAAAAGGACCACAGAGGTGATTACCCATTGCATGGGTGGCGAGAACAGCAGGGATTTCAAATCACCGGGACGCACGACCTATGAAGGAATCACCTGCGAACACGGCATTACTTCTGACACTGATTTTGAGGATTGGGCCAACAAAGTCTCTCATCCCGATGGAGATCCCTCAATGGCTCTGGATAGCTTCAGAAAAGACCTGTTGCTCGAAGTGCTCGACGAAAAAGGGCAGGTGGCACGGCGCTATAAACTCTTTGGCTGCTGGGTGAGCGAATTCACGGCCGTTCCTGATCTGGATGCCAGCGGCAATGCCGTGGCAATTGAGTCGATCAAGATCGAAATGGATTACTGGACCCGCGAATCGATCTAATGAATTCGGATGCAACTAATCCAGTTTCCAGTCAAATTTGATGGACAGGATGAGGTCCTTCTATGGGACGGCCTTCAGGCGAAGTGAATGGCAGTGCTGCGTTTCCTGAGATCTCACAGGAACTATTGCGGCGGTTTTCGATCGGCGAGCTATGCCTGCGCCAATTCGGAACCTGTTATGAAGACCTGGCGATTGACTTTGAGCTGATGCCTCGCCCCGTTCTGGAGATCAAACTAGTGAGCTGCTGCACAATGGCGGATAATGCCGCTATGCCTGCAGAGGACTTCTTTTTGGAGCTGGATCTGGCAACAAGAATCCAGTGCCTGCTGACCATCGCAGTCCTGGGAGAGGATCTTAAAAATCCACTCATCGATCTCAGATGCAAGAATCCTGATTGCAGACAAGAGATGGAGGTTGAGCTGCCCCTTTCAGGGCTCTGGCAGAGAAGGATGCAAGATGACGCCATAAAAGTTCTCATCGGAGATGATGAGCTGGCTTTTCGAAGGCCAACCGGCAGCGACCAGCTCTGCTGGCTGAGCCGATCATACCAGAGCCAAAGCGCTGCGATGAGGGCAATGGCAGAAACGCTTGCTATCGGCGGATCATCGGAGGTGCGGGAAAATTTGAAGGATCTCGACGATGATGCCATTCTGGCCATAGGAAAGGCTCTGAAAGAGTCAGATCCGCTGGTGAGCTTCGATTTGCATGTCAGATGTCCTGATTGTGACAGGAAAGATGTGCATTCCCTCGACCTTGCCGAGTGGTCCCTAAAGAAACTCCGCCAGAAGCAGGATAGCCTGATTGATGCGATTCATGCATTGGCATACCGCTATCACTGGACGGAAGAGCAGATTGCCCGGATCCCTCATTGGAGGCGCTCTCGTTACCTGTCCCTGATCGAGAAAGAGGAGGCGCGATAGTGGGATACTTCAGTGGCCTGCTCAGGCAGACGGGAATGAAGATCGATGGCGACATGGATAAGGAAGAGCATCTGGCAGAGAACATATCCTTAAAACAGCATCTTATCGACGGGATCGCTCCAATTGAGATTGAAGAAACGGTGATGATCGAGCCCCAAGAAGAAAGAAATCCTCAGGGACCGAGGGGCATCCGAGAATATGAAAGTGGTGACGGTCACCCGATTCCAGCAGAGTCCAGAATCGTGGCCCTCAAGAGCAGCGACCGGAACGAGAACCATGCGGGGATCCATGAACGTGCCTCTATTTCCAATGTATCCAATTATCCTGAAATTGAGGTGCAATCGGTGATTGACGAGCGGCTGAATATGGAAGCAAAACGGGCCGTGGCAGAAGAGATGGAGAAAGGCAGAGGCTGGAGTGATCCCGGATCCCCTTCCAGGATCAATCCGGCCAAGAGCGATAGAAGTGCTATGGTCCGGGGCTTCGCCGCCCCTCCGGATGCAGCTAGCAATTCTCTGGAATTCTCAGATGAAGAAATGCAAAAAAAGCGACAATATACAGATCTTTCCAGATCAATTTGGAGGAGCCAGAAGGAGGGTGTTCTCAGGTTTCCGGGAGAACAGGCATATCAAGAACAATCGGCAAATCGTCGGAATGCGGCCAGAACGCCAATTGTCGGAATGGAAATAGGGAATCTCCAGTTCGGTCCCGGCTCGCTGGCTTCAGGCAAGAGGAAATCGCATGATTCAGCCCGTATCAACAGAAGATCTCCTGCCGATAATGCCAATCTCAACCAGCAGATACTGTCGGCAGTAAAGAAAGAGATCCGTGATTGGGTAGCAGCTCAAAGTTCATTGACCTCTGAGCAAGAGCGCTCAAGGTTGACCGAAGAGATGATCGACCAGGCAAAAAGGGCCCTGCCTGGAGCGCTGCAAGAGATGCAAGGATCGCTTGAGGCTCCTTCAATGAGAAGATCCAATGCCAGAGGAAGGGACGATGCAGGAATTGTTCAGCAGCATTTCCATATATCAATTGGTCCTGTCCATCTCTCTGTTCAGAGTGCGGCAAAGGGGCCGCAAAGGCCTAAAACGCCACAACAATCTCCGGGAAATGAGAGATCTTCTATGAACAAGCTCCAGACCCGGCTGAGCCGGCATTATGTGATACTGCAATGATGGAAATCATTTACGGCCCGAAGAGGCATCATGCCAATAATTGATCTATCCCAGGTCACTGAGGTCCTGATGAGGCTGCTGGAAAGATATATTTTCCAGCCCCTATTTAGCCATCTGGTCCCCTCGAATACATTGATTACCGGAGATCCACCGGATATGCTGGCAGAACACGACAGCAACTATGTGCTCAGCCTCTACCTTTACCATGTCCAGGAGGACGAATACCATAAGAACCAGATTAAACTCTCAAGCTGCGATACGCCAGTACGCTATCAGGAGCTGGCTCTGAATCTCTTTTATCTTCTGACTGCTTTTGGGGGGCGAAGCATTGGTGCAAACCGCCACGGCAGCCCTTATGGTCGGGAGCAGACCTTGATGGGCCTGGCCATGAAAGCGTTTCATGATTATCCGGTTGTGGATGCAAAAACTGAGATCATCACAGATGATGATCGATTTGATGGTGCTAGTGTCTTTCCACCAGATCTGAGCGACGGAGATGATGAGTTTCGCCTGGAGCTACATCCGGCCACTTCTGAGGAGATCAACAAGGTCTGGACCGCAGCCACAGTCCCCATGCGCCTTTCGGCCATCTATCAGGTCCGCGTAGTATTCATGAAGGCCGAGGAGCCTTCCACCAGGCCAGTGCCCGTGCTCCTGCCCCGGGTGGGAGTGGGAAATTTCCAGCCATTGTGGATAGAGGGGATTGAATCGGAATGCACCTTTACCATCCCCGGCGAGACGAGCAGCCGCACCATGTTCAGCTCTCCGGCACTTGTAGCCGTGGGAGAGCCATTCTGGATCAAGAGCCGCGGTTTTTCTCCTGGGACCGCAACGATATTTTTGAGCACCCCTGCCTGGACTGACATCCGAAATGTGGATGTTACGGATTGGATGGCCAGAGAGCGGAGATCTGATAACCGAATCGAGATGATGCTACCCCGCCTTGTGTCAAGCCCTGCAGGAGCAAAAGAGATTTTGCCAGGATTCTACCAGATCTGCCTGCAGCAGGGAGACGCCATTTCCAACCTCAGTCCCCTGATGGTGGCCTCCGGGATCAATTCCCAGACTGCCGAGCAGCCGGGGATCGATCCTGCAGCCGGGTCGGCTGGCAGCTCATTCTCGATCTACGGAGGGCCTTTCTCTGGGGAGGGGATCCATAGTGTGGAGATCTGCATTGGAACGCGGGTCCTGGACCGAGATGAGGGTGAGTTCACAGTTTTCGCTCCTGATAGGATCGATGTCAATATTGCGGATGATCTTCGTGCTGGAGTCTATCTCATAAGAGTCGTTGTGAACTGCATCAGCACTCTACCCATCCGCTGGTTTGAGGTGGTGGCTGGGCAATGAAGCAACCAGCCATCACTCCGGCCCAGACTGCGGATATCACGGATATCCTGCCCGAAGAGGGATGCTCGGATTCCTCTCCAGGGGATGAGCAAAGGGCAATGGACCTTATGGCTCTGAACCTGGAGCGGATACGCCTGCGAGGCCAGCGAAGGGTGTTATGGCAAAGGCACCTGTGGAAGCAGACGGCTCAGGTCCCGGCTCAGGGATTGGCCATTCCCCATGAAGAGGCTGATATTGTCTGCCTGGGCTTGGATAACCGTGAGGAGGAGGCCAGATTCTATCGGCAGGATCCTGCCGCCTCCCATCTCACCCAGTGCATCGCCGGCCTGGAGCAAACGCTGGCAGAGAGGCAGGATTCTCCTTTGGCCCAACTGGCCGGGATCTTCAATCTATTGCCTGAGGAGATGGATATGCTTTTATTATGCGCGGCGCCGGAGATCGAGCCGCGGCTGAAGCGGCTGTACGGATATCTGCATGACGATGCGTCCTGGTGTGCCCCGACACCCTGGCTGGGCCAGGTGATCTTCCGGTGGGAAGCATCGTTCCGCCTGACTGCCAGCTCCCCTCTGGTGCGCTGGATGCTCGCCTATCCCGGCCTCTCCGAGGAGCAGCCCTGGTCGAGCATGGCCAGATGGATGATCGATTCCCGCATAGTGGGATATCTGATGGGAAATGCCGATCTACCGCCATCTCTTCAGCCTGCAGCAAGGTGGATTGAGCCAGAGGAGGAGATGGCTTATGAGCCCCATGCCGTGCAGCCGCTGAGAAAGCTCCTCCGGGGTCAGCAGTCCCGGGAAGGGACGCAATTGATACAGTTGGTCGGGCCGGAGGGAATAGGTCGCAAGTCCTGGACGGCTCGCATCTGCGCCGAGGAGGGGATGAGGATGCTATGTCTGGATGCTCCCCGGCTGCTCACTGTCTCGGGCAAGGAGGGCACAAGGATGATGGATGCTGCGGCCAGGGAGAGGCTCATTCGCGCCGAACGGGAGTCCCTGCTAGGCAGATGCGCCCTGTACTGGGATGGGGCGGACAAGGTCCCTGTTGAGGTCTGGGAGGAGGCCCCCTGGAAGGCGCCACTGCAGATCTTTGCCACCGGACAGACGGTGAGGCTTGCGGCTCTTATGCCTCATGCGGAGGTTCTGCGCTTTCCCCTGCCCACGCCCCTTCAGGCCAAAGCCCTCTGGAGCTTTATGCTGCCGCAGGAGGAGGAGCTGGGAGCCGCTGCTCTGGCGGAGAGGTTCACCCTGACGCCTGCAGAGATTAGGGCCGCGGCCGGCAGGGCAGCGGAAGGAAGGGAAGCCCTTTGGGAGGCCTGCAGAAGCTTCTCGCATGGCAGATTGGGTCGTATGGCGACGATTCTGCCCACCCCCTACACCTGGGAGGACATAGTGCTGGCTCCGGAGACCTCTGCTCATCTGAAGGAGATCGCCGCCCAGGCTGCCAACCGGCTCACCGTCTATGAGCGATGGGGGTTCGGCAGGAAGAGGCCGCAGGGGCGTGGCGTCTCGGCTCTATTTGCCGGGCCGTCGGGAACGGGAAAGACCATGGCCGCCCAGGTGATGGCTGCGGAGATGGGGGTAGCCATCTTCAGGATCGACCTGGCCGGTGTGGTGAACAAATACGTGGGGGAGACGGAGAAGAACTTGAGGCAGATCTTCGATGAGGCGGAACGCTTGAATGCCGTGCTATTCTTCGATGAGGCCGATGCCCTATTCGGCAAGCGCACGGAGGTGAAGGATGCTCACGACCGCTACGCCAACATCGAGATCAACTATCTGCTGCAGCGCATGGAGTCCTATGAGGGGCTGGCTATTCTGGCCACCAACCGCAAGGGGGATATCGATACCGCCTTCCTGCGGCGCTTGCGGTTCATCGTGGACTTCCCGATGCCTGAGGTCAGGGAGAGGGCAGCCATCTGGAGGCTGGCTCTTCCGCAAAGGGCGCTGGACGGGACGGAGCTGTTGGAGGGGATCGACTGGCAGGCCCTGGCGGCGCGCCTGGTGATCAGCGGCGCGGGAATCAAGGACGTGGCTCTGGGGGCGGCGTTCCTGGCGTGTGCT
>MVRL01000045.1 GCA_002067705.1 Methanosaeta sp. PtaU1.Bin112 | reverse complement strand
GCTTCTGGCACATCTGGCAGCAACCAAGAGGCTTGTGAAGAGAGAGAGCGGCCTATGGGTTCAGAGAAGATACAAAGACGCGATGATCTGGTATAGAAAGAGTGACCAATAAAGAAATCGGACAGGTGTAAGCTTTGATAGACCGGAAAAATTTGATAGTAGGGTGGGAAGCCGTCTCTGTTCTGATCCTGATTCTGGTACTGCTGTCTGCAGTTCCTCTGTCAAGTGCACAAGAGACGGGAAACTTGACGATCAAGGCAGGGACGATAAGCAGCTTCGATCCTATGAACCTCTTCAAGTACAGACCATGGAATGCCTTAAACTACATAGGTTTCACTCATGTGGGCCTGGTCAGATATGACGAGCATCTGAATGTCTTGCCATGCCTTGCCAAGGACTGGAAGATCTCAGACGATGGCAAGTCGATAACCTTTAACCTTGTGGAAGATGCAAAATGGCATGATGGCAAGCCTGTGACGGCGGATGACGTGAAGTTCACCTTTGACTATAACAAGAAACACGATCTGTCTATTGCTTATTTATATAAAAATTATTACGATCATGTAGAAGCAAAAGACGATCATACTGTGGCGCTTTATGCAACTGAGCCAATAGGGGCTACGCTTCTGCGCAGCTTAGTGGGAGCATATATAATCCCCAGGCACATCTGGGAGAATGTAGCCGATCCGGAGAAATACGATGGGAAAGACGGTATGGTCGGATGCGGTCCTTTCGTCTTCCAGAGATATGATCCTGTTGCAGCAGAGGCAAAATTTGTGGCCAATCCGGATTTCTTCCTCGGAGAGCCATCAATTGATGCAGTGAACTACAAGTACTATAGGACCATGGATTCCATGCTATTGGCTCTGAAGAAGGGCGAGATCGACACTACATTTGACTATTATATGCCTGTGCCGGGAGTCTATGCAGCGACGCTTGCAGACGCTTCAGATATCAATCTTGGCGCGGTCCCGGATGTAGGAGTGCTTCTCAACCTCGAATTTGGGTATAAGCGTTTCCTTGAGATGATGAACGAGTCACAGTTCAAGAGGTTCAGAGAGGCTGTATCCTATGCAATAGACTATCAAGAGATCGTGGATATGATCTCAGCAGGCTACGGAGAGATCCCAGGCAGAGGATATGTGCCGCCAACGGCCCAGGGCTACAACCCTGATATTCCAAAACTTGAGCACAACATTACGAGGGCCAATCAGATCCTGGATGAGATAGGATTCATTGATACGAATAACGATGGAGTCAGAAACCTGCTTGACGGGTCAGAACTAAGCTTCTCCGTCACTCCACCCATATGGAAGCAGGACAATGTAAGGGCGACTGAGGTCATCTGCAACCAGCTTTCAGATGCTGGCATGAATGCCTATGTAGATAAAGAGGTCATGAGCAATGAAGATAGGTGCGACCAGAGGATCTTCAAGGACAGGGACTATTACATTTGCATATACTACTCAACACCATCATCCGTCCAGTATGATGGTGGCGGTGTGAACTGTGCGAACATGACGGGCTCAGACGGCACCTGCAGCGATCCAGAGCTGATTAAGCTGGTGGAGGATGTGAGATACTCAAAGACCCTGGAGGCGCGGAGCAAAGCGGTGAAAGCACTGCAGGAGTACTACTCAGATGAGCTTCCAATGATTGCCCTGGACTGGGCCAGAGTATTATTCCCATATCGCACAGACCGCTTTGAGAACTGGACGATCCAGGACGGATACGGCAACATGAACATGAATACCTGGTTCAGCCTCGAATAAGAGGCATGAACCATCCTTTTTAGAGATTCGAATTTCGATGATTGAGACAATCCTCTTTCGCAAAGCTCTGAGATACATCGTAACTCTTCTCATCATGATCGTATTGATCTTCTTTGTATCTCACCTCATGCCTGGGACCCCCCTGAAGAACATCCTTGGAGAGGAGACCTACTTCAGGCTGCTATCCCAGAATCCTCAGGCTCTAGAGGAGCTGAACAAGGAGTATGGGCTGAACAGGCCGCTGACGGAGCAATTCATCATATACCTTTCATCCCTGGTTAACGCTGATCTTGGTTATTCCTATAAATATAGCCAGCCAATCTCTGAATTGATTTTGTTCAGGCTCAAATGGACTTTGCTTCTTCTGCTACCCTCAATGATTTTAGGTGCCATGTTCGGCGTTTTCTTCGGTGCACTCGCTGGTTGGAGCCGTGGATCTGGGCTGGATTCTGCCATCACCTCTTTCTTGCTCTTTATCTACTCTATGCCCCACTACTGGCTGGCAATGCTCTTCGTCCTCGTATTCGCCTTCCAATTGGATCTATTTCCGCTTTCAGGCATCTGTTCAGCCAGCTCTCAAGGCCTAGTGAGGCTTTGGGATATCCTCTCTCATATGGCACTGCCGGTATCTGTCCTGACCATTCTCGGTATATCCTACAATACCCTGATAATGCGAGGCTCAGTCGTTCAAGTTTCAGGGGAAGGCTTCGTTCTTACAGCAAGAGCCAAAGGATTGAGTGAGCGAGATGTCCTTTTCCGCCATGTACTGCAGAATGCACTGCTGCCACTGGTTACAGTGATCGCCCTGGACTTAGGATTCATGGTCTCCGGAGCGCTGCTGGTTGAGATAGTCTTCTCCTGGAACGGCATGGGGACGCTCGTTTATGATGCGGTGATGGCGCGGGACTATCCGCTGCTTCACGGCAGCTTCCTTGTGATCGCTGTCTGTGTGCTGGCAGCGAACTTCCTGGCGGATGTACTGTATGCGGTGCTTGATCCGAGGGTCCGTGGGGAGTGAGACGAATCCCAGGAGGAAATGAAAAAGAAAAAATGAGGCTTTAGGTTTACTTCAACTTGCCATTTGACGGACACTACTCACAGACAAACGATTTGCTATCCCATCACCGGCTACGGGAACGAAACCACTAAATTTGTCAGATCTATATGCATCTATGGTGTCACCAGAGTACAATGTCACCCCTGGGACATCTCTTGCTAGCATCTCCTGTATCTCAAAAGAAATCTCCTTCTGTTCTTCTCTTGTGGTTGCACCTAGCAGTGAATCCACAAGCTCACAGAAGTCAGTATTATTTTTATATCCTGGTATATCACAGTATATCAGATCTACATAGGCACTCTTGTACGGGCTGTCGAGAAGTGACACAGTTGTAAGTAGCGTATCAAACGTATGCTTGTGAAGGAATTCCTCTGTCCAGACAGGGAAATCAACGCCCTTGATCTCAATTTTGATTCCTGCATCTTTCATCCAATTGTTCATCAGTTCCGCTTCCCTCATGTAGGAGGCATCTGGTCCAGGAACATAAAGATTGATCGCTAGATCGCTTCCATCTGGAAGCTCCCGAATTCCATCTTTATCGGTGTCGATGAAACCTGTGGAGTTCAGCAGTTCGTTCGCTCTGGTCACGTTTCTGGAATATCTAGGAGCATCGGGATTGAACCACCACATATCGGAAGATATATCCGGACCATAACCACCCGCATCACCATAGTCCGATATGGAAATTTGAGCAAGCTGGTCGTAATCTATGCAATATGCCATTGCTTGTCTAACTTCGGTTATGTTTATTGGATAGTTGCGCATGTTGAACCATATGTTTTTCATAGATAGGCTTGGGGTAAGTACAGTCTTAATGTCTTCTTCGCGTAGAAGAGAAGGCACAGAGGTCCCTTTGATTTTGCTTACCATATCTATGTCGCCTTTTTTAAGTGCCAATAGCATGCTATCCTCGGTTCTGAACATGTGAATCTCCACGCGAGCGATTTTTGGCCTCTCAGAAAAGTATGCGTTGTTCGCCTTGAACATAATTACATTCCTATCCTTATCCAGCTTCTCGAAAATGAATTGACCAAAACCGGTCATATCTTCTGATTCCCCCGCCTTTTCGGGGCTTATGTCTTTCCATATGTGTTCAGGGATGATTTCCTGTCCTCCAAGAGTATACCATGTCAAGAATGGTGAGAATGGTTTTTTCATGTGGAAAATTACAGTATGTTCATCAGGTGTTTCTATCCCGTCGAGGTACTCCTGCATGAATTCCTCATATCTGCTGTCCGTTTTGCGGATAAATTCGTTGGTAAATTTCACATCCTCGGAAGTTACCGGCTTGCCATCGTGCCAGCTCGCGTTCTCATTGAGATAGAATACCCAAGTTTTGCATTCATCTTTCATTTCCCATTTTTTGGCTAAAGCTGGCAGTACTTCCAGGT
>MVRL01000044.1 GCA_002067705.1 Methanosaeta sp. PtaU1.Bin112 | reverse complement strand
GCTAAAGTCACATTCGCTTTATAAACTCAGTCTCATACCCTAGCAGGAGTTTTTGGCCGTTCTCCTGGCTGGGGCCTCCTTTGCTTCGCAGGCGCTTTTTGGTAAAAAGCGCTGCAAAAACTTGACGTATGCGATCCTGTAGGATCACAGCGAGCGCCGGATAGTCGAGGCCTTGGAAACTCCCTTCTTTAAACCTTCGGACACCTCACTCCCTTCCTGGTTCAGGACCTCGGCCCGGAAAGCTCCTTCGAGATTTGTTCTATTACATCAAAAACTTCTGCTCTAAAAATGTCATAGAACTTCACGAGGGAGGGAGAGCAAATATGGCAGATACTGATGGCGAAATTGTGAGCCCTGGATTCTTCTCGAACCTAGGAGCTCAGATGCTCAGCAATGGAATAATCGCAATAAAGACTGCAAACCCCGCGGCATATCAGGATTTCAAGGCCTGCCTGGTATCCGTGGCAGTGGGGGCCGGTGCCCTGAATGAGGTACTGGATGACGATAAGGTGAGCCCTGCGGAGATTTTGAAGGTCCTGCAGCTGGTCCAGGACTACGGGGCTTCAAGGACCCTCGAAGATATGATTTGGGGTATCCTGAAACATACCCTGGCGTAGTGGAGAGGCTTTTCCGTGGAGTGTCCCCCGCGGACGCGGGGTTAGGGGGCCGGTCCCGGCCTCGAGGGACGCCCCTCTTTGTTAGCGCGGGAGGCCCGTTAGGGCCGACTCGCGGCACTCAGGAAGGAGAAATGTCAAAAAAATTACTGCTCGTAGTCCTGGCGCTCCTGGCCTTGGGCCTGGGATTCATAGCAACTGCAGAGATAGAGCTAAGAGAAGATTTCTCAGGGACAGGAGAGTTTCAGGCCCGCTCCGATCTCTACGGCGTTAAAGATCGAGCTACCACCAGAGACGCTAATCTCGTCTACGGCCACGTCTTTGCCAAGAGTAACAGCTTCTCAGGCTTCAAAGCCCAAGGTGGTGAGAGCACCTACTCTGTGGGCACAAGAGATCATCAACTACAGATACGGGACGCCAGCGAGATCAATGCCACGGCCAGGATAACTCAGACTGTCCTCGAGTTCGGAGGAGATGAGAGATTCACGTTCTTCTCAGCTCAGGGTAACGGCACAGTTCTAGAGTCCGCTTTTGTGGATAACCTGAACAGAAGCAGGATGGAAGAGGTCTACTCAATCTTCCACTGTGGACCGTTCAGTTTGAACAGTTCTGTTAGAGTGGCGACTGCTACAGTGAACTCCACGATCTGAGGTCCAATTGAACCCCAGAGAAGCAGTAGAAAAGGCGAGCAATAGGCGGCAAATAAAGGCCGACAGCTCGCCAACGTATCCTTATCCGCGCCAGATTCGGAGAGTGCCTGTCAATTGGCCTCTTGTTCTGGCGAAGGGATTAATGCAGCAGATGGAGGCAGATAAAAGTGTCTGAAACAGATTTCGGCTGTTGCCAGAACTCAGCAACGCAGGCCTGCGAATGCATCAAGCAGGATCTGGCTCATAGGGTCATCCCCACTGGCTCACGCAAACTTGTGGGCCAGGAAAGGGAATACTGTACAACTACAAACAAATGGCTCACCAGGCAGGCGTTCAAAGCCTGGTCCAAGAACGAAGGCCGAGAAGTGGATCCCATTATCTGGTTCACAGAGATGGGGCACGGGCCGATTCCAGAAGACGTAACGCCATAATTAATGCCCAAGGGATTCCTGGGGATATGAAGTTCGGGGGAGCACGCAACGGCAAAGATGAAGGATTACAGCGAGACCAGAAAGAAGGTCCAGAAGGCTATACTCCTCATGACCGAAGGCAGCAGGTCTGAGAGGCAGGCAGCTAAAGAGGCTGGAATATCTCGATCCAATCTCCAGCGGTACATTGCTGCTGGCCGTCTGCCGGATGGCCTACCAATCTGGCCCAATCAGGTCAGCGAGCAGATGGAAAAACGGTCAGAAGATGCGGCTCAGAACTGGCTTACTCAGGAGAAGAGCGGCCAATTCAATGGGCAATCAAAAAACCAGCAGCATCAAGGCCAGCAGATCCCCGGCCCGCTCTCCGATCAGCGGGACTCTTCCGGGAGATTTCTTCCTGGAAATCAAATTGGCGCTAGTTACTCCAGTTCCGCCAGGAAGGCCAAAAAATTGTTGGCGGACTTCGCGCCTTATGTTGCAGAGACCCTCATGAACATCTTCCGCGACCTGCCCATCGACCGGCCCGAAATCATTCTCGCCTTCGCAAAGGAAATCCTCGACCGTGGCCTCGGCAAACCTATCCAAGCTATCGATCTCAAGGAGACCCACACCCATGAAGAATATCGCTTCTTTGAAGCCGCAATAATAGCCGCTGATGCCGATGCCATCCGATCCGCGGCAGCTCTTGCAGAACGCCTGGAGAGCCACGCCCGCAACGCTCGCGGAGCATCTTTCCTACGGCAAGTGGAGATCATACCGCCACCTGGCGGAACTCTCCATAATCTTGTCCCTGGCGGTGGCCGGGAAGTATCCGAGACTCATAATCTCGATGCCTCCACAGACGGGCAAGAGTGAGCTTGTTTCTCATTGGTTCCCCGTCTGGCTGCTTGATCTGTTCCCCTGGATCAGGATAATTCTCGGTTCTTATCAGGACGATTACGCTGCCACCTGGGGAAAGAAGGTCCGAAATACAATTCTAGAAAACCAGGATCAGCTTCGAGTAAGGATCTCTGAGGATTCAGGGGCCGCGAACATGTGGCTCACGACTGAGGGCGGGGGCATGTCCAGCTCCGGCGTCTCTGGCTCCGTGACCGGCAAGCCTTCTCATGTGCTCATCATTGACGATCCGATCAAAAGCCGCGAGGAGGCTGAATCACTCACCTACAGAAATAGGATCTGGGACTGGTGGACTGGAACGGCAAGGACTAGGCTGAACCCTCTCCCATGGGCTCCCTATTCCGTCGTCATCGTCATGATGACCCGATGGCATACCGACGATCTCGCAGGCCGTCTCCTGGCACGCAAGGTAGATGCTGATTTGGCTCAGTATGTCCCGCCATGGGTGCAGTGGAAACTCCCTGCAATTGCCCTTGAGAACGATCCTTTGGGTCGAAAGCCAGGAGAGGCGCTGTGGCCGGAGAAATACCCGCTTGAGCTTCTTTATGCGATCAAGGGCGAGACTTCGATTTATGACTGGGAGAGCGAGTATCAGCAGAGTCCGATAGTGAAGGCAGGTAGCCTATTCAGGCGCGAGTTCTTCAGGCCTATCGAGGTCCTGGCCTGAATTCTTGGAAATTTTATGCCTGAGATACTAGATGAGTCCGAAGCTAGACCGCTCACGGTCTCCAGAAAGAGCCTGCGAATTGGCAGCTTTTGCGATCTGGCCACATCGACCAAGACCAGAGCCGACTACACCGTCATGGCGACGGTTGGCATGGACAAAGCCCTGAACGTCTACATCCTCGATATCCTGCGCGGGCGCTGGGAGTGGCCTGATGCCTATGAGCACATCGTAGACGAGATCCGGTCTCAGAAGGTCAAGCTGGTTGGAGTCGAGACCAATGGCTTTCAGCTATCCTCTTTTCAGGCACTGGTGAGAGATTCCCGTCTGAAAGGCGTGGCCTTTCATGGCGTGGCCATGTCCAGCGACAAAACTAGCCGGGCGCTTTTGGTTTCGTCCAAGGGCTCAAACGGCAAGCTGTACTATGCAGCCGGTGCTTCCTGGTCTGAGTATATGATCACCGAGTTTGTGAATTTTCCAGGCTTCCGGCATGATGACGTTGTGGATGCAGTTTGCGGAGCCGTGGAGCTCTTGAATCGTTTTTCGCCTCCGGTCTCGATCTCAAGGCCGGGTGTTGCAAAAAGACAGTCCAAATGGCGGAGGAGTAGGTGAAACACGCAAAGAAAAGCAAATCTTCTCAGGGGCCGAACAGCGGCTTCTCTGAGCTAGGCCGGACAGGCCTGAATCGGTTTGGTGGCTGGATCTCTGAGGAATGGCTGCCAGATCTGCAGGGCAGCAAGGGCGCTGATATCTACAAGCGCATGAGCACGAATGATGCCATCATTTCTGGCGGCCTGTTTGCCATCGAGATGATAGCAAAACAGGTGCCTTGGCATGTTACTCCTGGCGGCAAGAGTCCTGCAGATATCAAGGCTGCGGAATTTCTGGAATCCAATCTCTACGATATGGAAGTCTC
>MVRL01000043.1 GCA_002067705.1 Methanosaeta sp. PtaU1.Bin112 | reverse complement strand
TATTGTTCCTTTGATTAATAATAAAGGTAATAGGATATAAGCCCAGAATTCTGGACATATATCCGTTCCTTATGCTTCCTATATGGTTCGAACTATACTGGTGTGATCTTTGCTTCCGGCTGCTCCACCTTGCTCACTTTGCCAACCGTGCAGCGGAATTTCTCTTGCATGCTTGGCGGCCCCTTGATCACCATCTCTATGGTGTGAACCTGGGTGGTGAATGCGCTCGAACCCCAATTGATCCCTATGTCTCCCTTGACTGCGTCGTCGTCTGTCTGCAAGACACCATCAATGTACCATTCGACGACCAGCACTTCGCTGAGGGTACCTGGATATTTCAGGTATACCGGGCAGGTTGTGCCAGGATAGGTTGGCGGGGTGGTCTCGCAGAACGCATAGCTGCACTGCGGGCATTGGAACTCCTTTACGCAGATGCCCAGGCAGGTCATATCTGTACATGTGGCGTCGAGTTTAGCCGCAGCATTATCATAAACAAAATACGAGTACGTCACAGTAAGATAGGCCTTGTAACATCCCGGCTCCATGGGAGCATTGAATCCGAAGTACCTGTCCTTCCCTGGCTGTGTTATAACGGCGTTGGCATTATCATAAATTGTATAGCCTGAGCCACCTACTTCAGCAAAGGTCCATGTATATTCGACATTAGTATTATCTGGATACGTTGCAGGGGCGTATCCGTCAAGCAAGATCCACTGGCCGGGATCAACATTTATATTATCTGGGCATATAATATCGTTAGCCAGAACATTGCAACTGAGCAATGCTATTAAAGAGCCAACTAAAATTGGCAAAATCCATGCTTTCATAAGTTCCCTCCGTTCTGAATATATCTGTTTTTTATTTAGGGATACTTGGCATATATACCTGTGCGAATACACCGTAAGTATCAGCACTAAGTACCGCCGGGATTGAGATAAAGTATATAAGCAAACGGCAGGTGCTACTTACATGGATATTAAAAGGTAATCGATCAAATCACGACATGATCAGGATATATGATCAGGAGATCGCAAATGAATGTATCTAGAATCTGTTTGTTCTTGATGGCAATATCAACAGTGCTGATGCCGTCAGGTTTTTCTCAGGAAAGAGCAGGCCCGGTCGTAAATCTCATGATAGACGTAGATACGCCCAGCGTCCCGACCAATGAAGAGGTACGGACTCTCGAGGTCAATCTTCATAAAATGTATTCGGAGATCAGGGCCAGGAATCAAACTGCCACAATCTTCCTGACTCAAGACACAACGTCGTGCAGGATCAGGTTGCTTCTGGCCCAGTACGGGGTCCTGAGCGATTTTGAATTCGCAATCTCCGGCAATCATTCTGAAGATAAGCTGAGCTCCATGTCCTTCTCAGAGCAAAAGGCCCTGATTGAAAGGTCCATAGAGCTAGCCAAGGCCTCCAAAGTATGCGGTATCAACGAGATAGATATTACTGGTTTTATGCCGCCTTTGTTCGACCAGAATGAGGATACATACAAGGTAATGGATGACCTTGGAATAAAGTACGACGCAGGATTTCAAGAAGGGATCATCTATGCGCCAGGGCATGAAAACGATGTCTGGCCGTACAACGTAGAAGGATACGGATTCTATGCGGTCCCGGTCAGCACGTACACAGTATCCGGAAAGAAGGTTCCTCTATACGACAGATACATTAAAGATGACGGGATTGGGCCATCAAAATGGTATGACTTATTGGTTGCAAGATTCGAGCAATCTGCCGGCAAGGATGAGCCATTGGTCATACTGTTGACAACATCGATATCAGGATCCGGAGAGTACCTGGATGCTTTGACGCGATTCCTTGATTATGCGAAATCCAAGGGGGCGGTCTTCGTCAATACCATGGATCTGGTAAAGATGTCAGCCTCGGATTCTGACATAACTCCTACAGGAGCCGGATCTGAATGCCTCACCTGTGGACAAGAAGAAAGCAAGAATCTATCCATAACAATCGTAAAGGCCACAAACTCAACAAATAGCAGCGATCAAGAGGCCACAGCCTGAGCTTGTTGCAGAATGCGGGGTTTAAGCCCCGCTATTATTTTGTTGTCTTGTTGTGATATCATCATAGAGACTGCCATGAAAAGCCGTTAGTCCCAGCTAACTGAAAAGGGGCAACCTAGAATAGAAGACCATGGTCAATAGCAGGCACAGTCCTTGAAATAATATCGCCGATCTGTGGGGTATCTGAAGCTCAAACCTCAGACGCAAGAACGTTGCCCCCATCGATAACTCGCAGCAGATTTTTCGGCAATCCACCAGGGTCTTTTTCCGAAAGGACACATACTCCATCAAGTTCAGCACCACCCCGCAGAAGGGCTCTGGATAGTCGATCATCACATAGACCGCCATGCATCCATCGACAGGATGCAAATGCAGCCGCTTCGCTCAGCGTGAACGCAAAAGAACATCGCACGACTGCCCAGCGATCAATCCGGACGCTATCGCTGCTCGAAAATTTGAGACGTGCGAATCTTCAAGGGCTCCCCAGGCGCAGATATATATGTCTATCCGATACCGACCGCCTCAAACATCTCTGAGACACCGATTCTATCCCCATAGTGAAGATGGTTATTGGATTAGCCGAAACCTCCTGCGTTCCTGGCTGGAGCGTCCCCAGGGAAAAGACCTAAAAGAGAGGCTATCGTAAACAAATAGCAATAGCGGACTATATCGCGCTCTGCAGGAGGATCGCGATTCCAATCCATATCATGTCTTATCACAGAAAGATAACATCCTTCATCCCCTTGAAATCAGAATCCCCTGTCAAAATCCCGGCATCTTCTTGGTTGGCCGTTGCCCGAACAATCGAGTCTCCAAGTCCCCATTTGAGCTCATTGCCTATCCTGGCGGCATCAACTGCGATCCTCTCATCAACATCGATGGCAGTACAGCGATCCTTCATCGCTGCAAGCTTTTCTTCAGCAATGGTCTCGTTGTAGTACCTCAAGATCCAGCGATAGACCTCGGCGATGTTGATAGTGCTTACTACCAGATCCTCTTCGCTCTCAATGTACCGCTTTACATTCAGTCCAGCCGTTGAGCCTCGGAAAAACTCTATCCATGCCCAGGAATCAATCAATACGGTCAATTTCTTCCCTCTGGAATGGCTCTAAATCCGGCAGGCTGCCAAAGTGCGAGATCTCCATCTTCTTGGCCTTTTTTAGTAGATAGCGGATCGCCTCATCATAGGATTTCGCGTCGATATCCTTCTTCAGCCGATCCAGCATCTCTTGTACATCGTCTTTGACCTGAATGGTCGTCGACATGTTATAGCCCTATAGCATGACATAACTATAAACATTTCCGGCCGGGCCAAGATGTCACTGCTTCTACAACCAAAAGAGCAGCTCCTATCCGCCGAATTCCAAAAGGCTTATATACTACCTGACTGTTACTAACTAGAGGTTACTAAGATTAAGTATCACCGAATGGTCGGGATCATAAGGGTATGCCGCGGACCCGGAAACGGTCAGCGGTCCACGATGTACCGCAAAACCAGATAGAAATTAGTACTTGACCAGATAATAAAGAGACTTAGTGGGAGGTTAGAGAGATGGCTGAAGA
>MVRL01000042.1 GCA_002067705.1 Methanosaeta sp. PtaU1.Bin112 | reverse complement strand
TCTCTTAATCTCCATTGTATTCCCTGTCCTGGTATGGGCAGATCGGTTATGTGAAATGAATTACCATTCGCGTTCAAGAGACGCATTCGGGTGCACATGAAACGTCGGCCAGTTTTTTATCGGGATCGATCGTCCCAAAAAAAATCTCGGCCTGCACTGCCCATACCATGAACTTCTTTGCGTCTCAACTGCTTTCATGTTTCTGGTGTGAATCGCAGATTCATGAGTGGTTTTTTTGGAAAGCGCTCACAAAGAAGATCCAAGAATGGCCTTCCATTAATTTCCTTTTTCGGATCAAGAGCTGCGCCTAGGTATTTTGTGAAGGAACTCTTGCCGCTTCCATAAAAACCAGCAACCCATATGCCAATCTCAGTGACATTTCCACCGCGAACACCTTCACCAAATGCATCGAGGAACTTACGGAAACATCTCTCGATATTATCTGTTATCTCGTATTCCTCAATCTCTTGCGCCAGGCGCTTTTCTTCTTGAGCGTAATAATCAATTACCTTTTCTATATTCCTATCAATTTGCCGACGGGGTGAGAATAATGTTCTAATAGTGCTCATGTTACTCATTTAGAGTCCCCCTATTATCGTGGAGCGATAGTTGCCATCCACAGGATAAAATTCCAAGAAATGCAATCCATATTGTCCAGAACGTCTTCCTGGATAGAAAATAACCATCGGAGTCTTTACCCTATCATGAAGGCAGCTTTCAATAATCCTTGTTCTAAAGTATGGATGTAGAAGTTCTGCTTCGGTAAGCAAGACCATAGTATTTTCGGGGCAACGGATCTCTTTTGAAACAGCATCGACGAAAGCGTCTCCTCTTCGTAAGACGTCTCGAATAGCATCATTGAGAACCTTGACATCATCGAGTCGATTAAGATCCAAACTGTGCTCTAATTCAATCCAGTCGGTCCATCGCCCCGATTCAGCTATCAGTCGCCACAGGATCTCAGAGAGCGAAACTCGTTTGGTATCGAACCCAGTCTCTTTTATGCGAGCAATCCAGCGAGGAAGGCGCTGCTTTAAGTCAAGCATGAAATTTGCAGGATATGCGAAATAGAAAATAGGATCGCTTTTTGCAGGATTTAACGACTCAGGATCTCGAATTCTTATCAGTAGTTCGTTAAAAGCATCATCGAGCGAGTACATTTACCATTTCCTCCATTGATCTTATAAACCAAGTAAGACGGACAACTGAGCCTGCACGCTGCACAATAAGACCCCGCTCTTCGCCGATACCATCTAAGCGATCCAGAACATCAGTCCGGGACAGGCCGAATAATCCCCAATCTTGGTGCTCTGAGAGAGACGAATCTGAAACACCAGACTCATATAATTCTCTGGCCAAAATTACAGTTCCCTCATCGGTTATTCTATAATTGACTATTTCTTTGCGGCCTCTTTGTGTCTCGCGAAGAAATCCCACATCTCTCAGCAGCCCAAGAATAGATCTGGCCACCCTCAGCTCGACATTATCCGACCATGGTGGATCGATTCGGCCATCATAAGTTGCACCGGAGAGAAAGGTCAGAACTGTATCTGTGTCTAAGATGTTTCGCCCACTTCTGACTGCTGGCCAAAATTCCTGCAATATGAAATCGTGGATCAAAGGATCCTTTCTGGATGAGTAAACAAGGAGCATCTCGTTGAAAGTGCTCGATGGAAGATTTGACTGCATTATTTGCTTGAGAAGTCTCGCGGGCTCATCAGTAGGTATGAGAAGACGCCGAGCGAATACTCTGCGGACGATGTCCTTAGTCCTGTAAGCGGTTGATTTTCCTAACATGTCTTGATGCTGAACTCTCTCTAAAAAAGCATCGTAGGGTTCAGAAGGTTGCCAATTTTCTAGCAGCTTTTGCATCTCACCGACAAGTGCAGCACCCTTAACTATCGAGGTAGTATATCTCACATCTTTGCTGCTTGATGTGAGAGATGTCACGGAATTTTCTCCTTTATTTCGAAATAAGGAAATGCCTGATGACCTTTCTCAAAGGCATTAAGGTAAGCGGCTGCCATAATCTGATACGACTTGGCTTTAAGGGCATCTTCTGTAGCGCCAATTCTGTGAGGACCAACCCAATCGCAACTATTGCAGGGAATCGATATCTCTAAAAGTCTTTTTTTAAGTTTTCCAGCATCTCCCAGCAAATTTGAGATCCCTATCCACGAATCATCTCTTGCGCTAAGTAGGTGGTTGACTTCCCTCTCCAGGTTATTCGGGAGGCGAAAAATATGGAAAGCACCTCTCTTTCCTATAGCGGTATCGTGAATTCGGCAAGCAGCACTACCCGTGGAATTAATAGCTGCTGATAGAGCAGAACGGGGATAAATTCTTTCCAAGAACCTAAGTCCTGTCTCGCTCAAATACCTTGAGCGCCACCATGGTGGTTCGCACAACTCACCGAGTGAAAGAACCAGTATCCTGAGATTCAGGACGCTGGATGCAATGATTTTAGCATTATCCTCTTCGAGTCCAACCATGGTATTCATCCCTCCAGGGCAAGCTATTGTTACAACTTGCGATAAAGCTTGCGGGTAGTGTGCCTTGATTACTGTAAATTCGCAGTGCCCTTGCATCCTGATTCAGCTCACTCCTTCAAGGGCAAATGCCTTTTACCGAATATTCAATCCTCATATGAGCAAGATCTCATTTGACGGTCATTTGATCGAAGCGGATCCATTGGCCGCTGGGCGTGCTCCAAAATGGTTTCTTTCAGCATGCACTGGCCATAGGCCTTTCATTTGATGGCTATTTGATGGCATAGGCAAGGGCCAGATGAGCCACTCATCTATCGAGGGGCTTCGCCCCACGGCCCCGGAAGCCAGCGGGAACCATCCGGGCGGGAGACTCCCGAAAGGCAGACACATACAGGGCTTGGCCTTGGCTGGCTTCCTTCCAGGAGGGCATGAACTTCTTGCCGCTCAGCAATAATCCTCCAGGGTCGGACCGGCGAGCAGGCCGGCTTTGGCCCCAGGGACCTTCAGCATTATCGTCCTGGTCCACCCCAGCGAGGGCCATGGCTCGCCTTTGCCCGTCATCCGGGCAGATCAAGGCTTCGGCCCTCGTGGCTTGCCGCTGCGGCGGCGCAAGCCATGATCAGCCAGGCAGACGATAGTGCGTTAATATTTGGTGCTGTGCATTTTCCGTGCATTTTCTTTGCCCTCTAGCCAAGCCTTCTGCAGGTGGATGCGCAGAGATGATATGCTCTTGCTTTCCCTTCCCCCGAAGATTCCAGAAAGCCGCCTTCAACCAGGCGCTCCAGCGCAGCACGAGCCTCGTTCTCAGGCTTCTGAATGATCTTTCCCGCGTCTATTGCAGCGGATCTTCGTTATATATGCACGTGATTTAAAAGAAGCAAATCATCCAGCCTGAAGGATCGACCTGCCTGTCTCTCCTCCACTACCAGCCGCACGAAATCCCGGTTTGCTTTCCCTCTATGCCTCTGCCAGTGCGCTGTACGATTCCGGCTCTCTTGAAGGCATCCGCAAGAGAGGGGTTGCGCGGCCTCGGTGCTGTGACCAGCAGGTTATCCAGCCGGACGCCTTCCGGAAAGCCGCCGGGATCGCCTTTGCAGATAATTTCGCGCAAGAGTGCTGGTATAAAAAACTCTGGCGAAATCGTAGACCCCTGGCGATCTGGCAACAAAGGATATGTAATCTCCTGGCCAAAACAACATGATGTCAGTAAAGAGATATTCTGAATGGCCGTATCCCGTAAGCCAGTCTCCTTTTTTCATCACCAAGCCGATCTTTTCCTCCTTGGGTATACAGAGATGCGCTCCATCCATAAGTGAGGCATAAAGACTAGTGCTTTGTAACATTAATTTTGCAAATTAATGTAATGCCTTTCAAGCTTCACTCTGGCATTCTCTTTATTGA
>MVRL01000041.1 GCA_002067705.1 Methanosaeta sp. PtaU1.Bin112 | reverse complement strand
ATAGACCGATTCCCAGCCGAGCTGCTGCTCCAGGTAATCGGCGGTGGTCTGCTGGACGAGGGTGTCTTCGGTGTAGGTGCTCATTATTGCTCGAATCCATTTCCTATCTGCTTCTCAAAGGCTTGGCGTACTAAGCCCATTACGTATGGCAACTCCTCTAGCTTAACGAGGCCGACTTCCACATCACCATTTCCCCACCGTCCGATGTTTGTTACATCTTTAGCTAGCCCTTTCGGATCGCTTAATTCATGAAATTGAAGGTTCAATGAAAGTCGAAGCCGTTTTGCCTGAGGCACTACATCCACAAAGTTCGTCTCGGCCTTGTAGGCCACATACAATTTGAGAAACTCCTCAGTCACGCATGGATCAAGCGCGAGCACTTCCTTGCGGAACGCATCGAAGAGTGGCCGGACAGGGCTGTTCTCAGCGAGATGGATGTGGTCATCGATAGTATAGACTTCTGGCTTCGGGACACTCGGACGATAGCTCGCCAAAACCTCAGAAGATATATTTGGTGCTCTCCATACATCGCATGCCAGAAATGCTAAGCGTTCCGCCCGCTGTTTGATCTTTGTCTCGTTCCAGCCATCAAGCGTACCCAACTCCTTATTAAGATGCAATGGGCTTTCTTTGAAACCGCCCTCCATGTCGCGCTTCTCAATAAAAGGGTGGTCGCTATACCGGGAGTTATATCCGGTCAGTGTAAGGTTGCCTAAAGTGTGCAGCCATGTTTCCCAGACCCGCTGACAATCCGGACCGAGGGACTCTCGCCATTTGACAGGGAGATTCTCATTCTGCGGCATGATGTGCTCAATAGTATATTCATCGACTGGCACGCGCTCATTTCGTCCGTGGTTCTCCAGGCGTCGCAGCCAGTAAGATCGGCTGCGGAAGTTATAGAGATCCCGCACCATTAGTTCGCGCTTGAACTCCTCATCACCTGGGAGGCGTCGATAGGACGGCAAGTTCAATAGATGCGCCTGGATGCTCTCTAGGTAATGGTCCTTCTTCAATGCTCGACCAAATGTGGCAAACGTCTTGTTGAGAGAGTTGGTGGGGATGGCACACACAACGCGGCGGAAAACATATGCCTCAACAAGACGCACCGCCTGAATGAAATCTGACTTGGGCAAAATGCCATTGGCATAGTCTTGGTAGAGTTCTAGCAGGAAGGGATAAGCGACATCCACCTTAAGCTCACGCAAATCTTGGAAGGCAATAGCTAGATGCTTGTCCTTTTCTTTGCCGAGCGCCATAGCACAAAAGTAGTCCGCGAAGGTATGGATATCGTTGACCAGTGAATCCACGCCAGCGGACTGCACTTTTGGGTCGCGAGCGTGGTCCTTGAAGGCCTCATAAACGGCCTTAACTTTAGGGATCTCGCCAGTCTTGAATGTCAAATAGTGACGCATGAAGCTATCAAATTGGATGCCATAGGCCTCCTGTCCGAAGGCGACTTCCATTGGCCTCCAGTGGTCCAGGTAGAGCCGGGTCTGGTCAGCAGGCTCCAGACCCATCAGGATGAAGTTGCGAATGAGGTCTGCCTGGCTCAGTTCGCGACCGGTGGAGTTCATGCTCTCGAAGATGAGCTGCGGGTTGTCCTTATCACGGCTAAGTGCAATGTCCACAACGACAAGCTTGGCAAGTCCATTACACAGGGGTGCAAGGTCTAAGCCCAATGCACGCACGTGTTCCTCGAAGAAAGCAAAGTTGTCTTGGATGCGCAAAGAAGGTTCTGTCGGCAGAGGTTTCTGCTGCAGAAGGGCGAGCAGACTCTGCTTGTCTGTCTGCCCAAGCAGCAATTTGAAAGCACGCTCCCCATCTTCTAGAGGATTAAGGAGGTAATAGTTACGCAGCTTCTTAGCAGAGAAGCCGTCCACAGGCTCGGTTTCACCAAGATTTCGAGCCAACGCCTCGATGATCAGCATCAAGGTTGTCAAGCGTTGCTGACCGTCGATAACTAGCAATGGCGACATACCGGAGATCTGGTAGAGACCTTTCTGGATATAGACTATGGAGCCGATGAAGTGCGCTGCAATGGCATCGTTGCTGCCAGTGCGCAGAATATCGTCCCAGAGCTGGAGGCACTCGCGCTCTGTCCAGCTGTAAGTGCGCTGGTATATCGGGATGACAAACTGCGGTGACTTCTTGAGAAAATCTAGTAGCTTGGCTTCGGTAGCTTTCATGTCTTTACTTCCTGTTTGTTATCTGCACTGAACGACTTCCAGCCGAGCCGAAGCTCCAGATAATCGGCGGTGGTTTGCTGGACGAGGGTGTCTTCAGTAAAGATGCTCATTCTGCCTTCCAGTGCTTCTGATAATTTGGTCCGTCGGACCGTGGCCGATAAGATGGCTTGTTTATCCGGATTGCAAGCGGAAAGGGGAAATC
This sequence comes from Methanosaeta sp. PtaU1.Bin112, assembly GCA_002067705.1. GTDB lineage: Archaea > Halobacteriota > Methanosarcinia > Methanotrichales > Methanotrichaceae > Methanothrix. The sequence continues at coordinate 3,748 of MVRL01000041.1, read as the reverse complement.
AATACCAATGATAGCTGCTTCACCAGGCTGGAGATTCGGCAAAAATGAGGATGCTGAGAGATCAATTTCTCCACATGCCCTCTCTACTATTTCTCGATCTCTATCATTTGTAAGTCGGTGGACGACCAAAGTTCCCATTTGACTTAGGACGCCTTCCGTAATATCACGAGGTCGTTGTGTAGCCAGGCAAATACACAAACCGAATTTTCGCCCTTCCTTGGCGATCAGCTCAAAGGCATCCAATCGCGAGAACATATCTTCAGATCCGATCTGACGACCAAGAAAATGATGAGCTTCATCCACGACAACCACCGCAGGATTTGCTTTGAAGTCACCTTTTCGCGCAAGGTATAAGAGATAACGGCCGATCGTATTTGCAATGATCTCTCTTGCATTGAATTCGTGCTGAATCCCGCTCAAACAAATACAAAGGAGTCTTTGGTCTTCTCTAAGAAATTCGGAGATTGCATCCGTGATTGCCTTATCAGTACTTCTTCCAAATACGCATTCATAGGCAGCCGATGAAATCACGGCATTTATTCGGATTATTAGCGAAAGACAATATGAATAACTACTACTGTCATAATTTCCCCATTTCTGCGAATTTTTTCCAAACTCGGTTGGATAGACACATTCTTGCTCGATTTGCCTTGCAAGAAGAGTCACATCAAACCCCTGGTTTGGATTGTCTACTCTCTCGCCAATAGCTTCTTCAGATAGCCTTTGGTTGATATCGATCTTGGATTTATTAGCCTTAAAAATTAGCCCCCCTTCCGCTAATTCAGGACATAGCATTGCCAGGCGAAGACTCCGGATTGCTTCCCTCAATTTTGGACCCTGGACTTTGCCGGAAGGCAGGAATAATGCCATAAAATCGGATTCCTGAAAGCTGGTTGGTGGTAAAGAACAGGCAATAGAAGTCTCTGGCTTATACACAGGCATTCCCAAATAGCAATGCATTACTTCATCACCACTAAACTCTCCATATTCCCCAGTTGCATCCAAGAGGATGATCTTACCCTTGTGTTTGATGCATTCTTCAATTATGCGTGCCGTTGTCCAACTCTTACCGCCACCTGTGGCGCCGAGGATGGCACAATGACGACCAAATAGCTTTTCCGGCGTGATGCTGACTTTGCTTTCATTCGCATCTCCCACAGCGCCCAACTCCAGCTGAACAGGAGTATCGCCATCCCCCGTTCTTATCATTAAATAGGGGATCAAGGCAATAAGTTGATGTGGGGCTGCATAAACTCGGTCCCCAAGACGCGGATAAGTATCGACACCTGCAGTAAAGTGAAAATCTACCATTGAAATAGATCCTAGCAGTTGAATATGGCGGATTGCATCCAACTCATTAGATCCAGCATAGTCCTGACCAATGATTTGGCGTTCCCCGTCAGGCAGCCGCACTTCCATAATCCTTCCCAAGAGAATGCTTCGCTGTCCCTCAACTAAAATAAACTCACCTACTTCACCTTTCCCGTAGCGCCCACCCTCGAAATGTGTCCCGCTTGGGTTTCCAGCATCACGAAGATTTATATGAGCGACATAGGACTTGACAAATGACACTACACCCACGCGCAGCTCCGGGCGTAGGATGCCTTTTTGAGCAAGTCTTCGGAGGCGTTCATCTAAATCACTCATTTGCGCCTCCTAAACTTCTCTTGATCACTTTCTCCAGCTGTTGCGCAGTAGTGAGTGATCGGAGGTCAGGGATAAGAGAGGCGAAATCCTTGAACGAAGCATTGATAAACCAAATGTCTTCCCCGTTTTTAGCGAGAGTGGAAAACTCTTTCCAATATCTGCTTGTCTCTTCAGATGGTTTTTCAATAGAATCCTCTGCCTTGAAATCGACTACAATCAGACGGAGTCGGGGATTAATCTTTACAGCCGCAAGGATGGGTTCAGACAAGTGATCATCATTGAATCCAAATCCCGTGACTATTAGGCACGTATTAGGCTCGCGTAGACTCGTCAGATATTGGGAGATAAGTTCTAGATGAGGCTGAATATACGATAATTGATACTTTCCTTTTGCAGGATAAATCAGGCAAGCTTCTGGTGGTTCCGGATTATTTTTCTCTTCGATCCTACCATTACTACTTCGCGCCCAATTGACCGATCCGTGAAGCTTTAGTAGATGAAAGACACCTTCTAAATAGTCGCCACGTTCAGCGGCTGCTAGCGAGCGTCTGACTGTATCATATCCAAAAAAACGAGGATCAAATATGCGTGGCTGGGTGTAAGAAAAACCATCATTTATAATAAGGCTTTGTAAGCTTGCAGCCCGTTCGAAACATAAGTCGTAATTGGTTGTAAATACCTTTAAACGTGGATCACGGACCCTGCGACGAGAAAGGCGGTGCAGAAAGGTGCAATGGCCTTCTAGTTTTTCGTCAAACCATACACCTGCATTTTCATCTTTCAAGAATTCACTGCATTTATCGAGTATGACTCTTTTGCAATGCTCGACAAAATCACGTACCTTCTTGTCCTCTTTTACCTGAAGATAGGCTTCACATTGAGATAGGAACGCTTCGATATTTTTACCTTCCTTCTCCTCAACAAAATTGACCTTATTCATAATTTTTATGGCTTTCTCATTAGGCCCATTTAACTCATTATTTATCGCATAATTCCATAAATCCTTCATGGAAGGGCCACCGACATCTCCAAGTGATGTTCCACTTCCAGATAATATCACTAAATTGGACATCTGGAGAGAAGAAAGAAGCATTTCGTCAAGAGTTCTTTTAGCTTCTTTGGCCTTACCATCTATTTCATTTTTCTTATTTTTATCAGAAATTCTAGCTGTGTCTGGGCGAATCTCCTGCCAATTGATTTGAGACGGGGCAAGGAACTTCAAGATACCAGCAGTCGATTTGGGTATCTGCTTCTCTGTTGCTTCTGAAGAACTTTTTATTGACGCTTTATTGGACTCAATCTGCATTATCTTACTCATATCTTGATCTCTCCATTCATCAAGCGTGGCAATAGCAAGTCGCGGGCTTGGGTAAGCATTCTTATCTCTGTCGATAGAACATCTATCTGCTTAATTATTGGGACTACATGCTCTGTGAATGATTGAATGATCTTGTCATCGGGAACAATGAATGGAATCTGATTGAATGTCTCGCGAATGATTGCATCAAACACCGCTCCAACCGCACGACTCCTGAATTGTTCCACTCCATCAACGAGTGCAAAATATAGGTAGTATTGATTGAGGGGAGGTTTCCCAATCAGAGCATAACACGATTGATTCATAGCCATTGCAGTCTGGGCGAGATTGATCTTTCCCACCGTCCCCCGTGCTGTGATAAATATGGTGTCTTTGGGGTATAACTTGCTGTTGCAGTTGCGAAGACCCTCCTCAGTTAATCGCTTTTCCGTGGCGAGAGCATATGCATAATCCATGGAGTCCTTTGGGGTGAAGAAAGGTATGTCGCCATTCCAATAGTCCGGTACGCCTGTCTTCGGTGTCCCGCCGCTCAGAATATCCATTTCATCAAATGCGGTCTTTCTCTCCCACCCCTCCGGCACCCCGTCCATAATCCTGACGTGCTCGTGGCCGGGGAAGCGCAGGTGCACGAACCACTCCCTGTAGAGCAGCCGCGCCGCCTGCTCCAGCAGCTGTATGCGCCGCCGGTTGTTCTCGATCAGGTCGTCGTAGGCGGAAAGGATGGAGGCGATTGACTTCTGGATCTCAAGTGGAGGAACCGGAATCTCAAAATTGCGAAGCACT
>MVRL01000040.1 GCA_002067705.1 Methanosaeta sp. PtaU1.Bin112 | reverse complement strand
AGTCCACGGCAGAGAGGTGCTCGGCTGCTAAAAAGGTGCTGGAGGCGGTGAGAGATTCGCCCGATCTTCCCGATCAGCGAGAAGCTGTTTCGATACCAAAACCACTTTTTTCAAAGGAATTAAAAGCGGGTTGTGTGGCGCAAATTACTGAATGATCTGACATAAATCGATATCTTCTAACACTTTTCTTTATAACATCTGCAGTGGTCTATGATACGGCCATACGACCTTGAGATGCATGGGCATATAAATGCCAAGCTTTTGGGACTTTACTTCTCTCTCAGAGTGAAGGTTCTTATTTGTCGTCGGAATTATATGTTTGTTCTAGAGGGAAAATGAAAATGAATAGATTCGGTTTTAAGCGGATCCTGCAAGCTTTTTTGCTCTCAGTCCTTATCATTACAGCTGCAGCTTCTGCAAGTGGAGATCTCCTGGTCCACTTCATCGATGTGGGTCAAGGTGATTCGGAATTGGTCCAGTTCAACGGAACAAACATCCTTATCGACGGCGGCACGCGGGACATGGGACCCGTGGTCGAATCCTATCTCCGGGAACATGGGGTTTCAAGCCTGGCCCTTGTCGTGGCTACTCACCCACACGAGGATCACATAGGCGGACTGCTTGCAGTCCTCAATGACTTCCCAGTGGGACAGGTCCTGGATAGCGGCCGGGCTCACACGTCGCAAACCTACGAGAACTTCCTGACCGTGATTGATCAAAAAGACATACCTTTTGCGGTAGCTGAACGGGGTCAGACCATTGATATCGACCCCAGGATCAAGATCGAGGTCCTCTCTCCTCCTGCAACATCCTTTCCAGATGATCTAAATCAAAACTCCATCGTCCTCAAAGTCACCTACAACAAGGTCTCTTTCTTGCTCACGGGCGATGCTGGTTTCGAGGCTGAGGACAGCATCATGGCTGCGGGGTATGACCTGAAGAGCACGGTGCTGAAAGTCGGCCACCACGGCAGCTCCGCTGCTTCAAGTTCGGCCTTCCTGAGCAGAGTAATGCCATCCGTCAGCATAATCGAAGTTGGGGCAGGCAACGACTACGGCCATCCCAGCCAAAGAACCTTGAATGCTCTCCAGAGCATCGGCTCGAAGATCTACCGGACAGATACCAACGGGAACATCTTGGTGACAACAGATGGGCAGAGTTATGATGTAACCACCGAAAAGCAGTCCTGGAGCACAGCAAGTACTGCGACACAAGCGACAGCCTCAACTGTCACGTGGCCCGCATCCCAGGATACTAAAGCAACTTCAAGCACCACAACCACGGCCAAGTCTTACGATGGGCCTTTTGTCGGATCTTTGAAGTCCGACAAGTACCATTATCCGAGCTGCCAGTGGGCCCAAAAGATAAAGCCCAGTAACGAGATATGGTTCAGTAGCAGTGCAGATGCCCGGGCGCACGGATATGTGCCCTGCGGAGTATGCCATCCTCCGTGAGGAGATCGATATGAAAGCTACTATTGACAGAGTTGAAGGCAAGACGGCGGTCCTCCTCATGGGGGAGGACGGCAAGATAAAGATGAACATGCCGTTGGTCCTGCTCCCGGTGGGGTGCAAGGAGGGCGAAGTCCTGAACATCTCCATCGAGAGGGACCCGGACGCGACAGGTCAAGCTAGGGAGAGGGTTTCGAGCCTCATGGAGAAGCTGAAGAAGAAGGAGCAGGGAAAGACGGGGATTATCCAATATCCTGGAACCTAATACCTCTTAGCAAAGAGCAATTCTCAGAGCAGCTCATCGATATTCAGGAGGCAAGAAATGTGGCAAAAGACCAGGATTAGGTTACAAAATCGTGGCAGTTCAAAAAGTAGATCTCCAATGCGATATCCCTACAATCATACTGGTGGCTGCAGAGAGTGATACCTGAAGAAGAGGGCAGCGATGTCCGAGAGATGGTCTGGGAAATGAGCAGGACGACCAACAAAATCCTGATTCTTGGAATCATCCTTATTCTTGCGATCCTGGCTGTACTCATGTACGGCGGCATTCGATCCTGATAAGAAACGAAATCCCATCGCAGAACGACTTTTTCTTTGGCCAAAAGCTTTTTTTTGTTAGGTCCTTCATTACTGAAAACAGTGGAGGAGTTATGGCGAAGCCAAAAATTTGCGCCCTGATCTTACTCTGCGTAATTTTCTCCGGATGCATGGAGAACCCAAAGACAATTGCCCCTCCTGTAACGATACCCAGTCCCTATTATGCAAAAGTAGACACCTGGCCCGATCATTCCATTTTCGGGGTTGAAGCCATGATAGGCTCTGGCATTTTGAGAAGATATGATAGAAATGTCTTCGATTGCAGTGAGATGGCCGCTTATCTAGAATGGATGCTTGAGAAGCACGGCTTTGACACCAAAATCTGTCTTGCTGACCGATTTGCAAATGGGAGCATAGCTCACGCCTGGGTTGCGGTTGACATACCTCCAAGAAGATACTATGTGGAGCCCACTGCCTTGAACACAGGTGGCTTTGTCTTTTCTACAATCAAACCGTATGATGGAAACTACAAGGATTACAGCAGATATGATGGGATATACGATGACATCTATGAAGTAACAAGAGATAATCCAATCTCCGAGTTCGATTGGTGGAATGAGCCTCAATTGGCATACAACTTTAAGGAGTCTCAAGGAGGATGATAAATGGGTAAGTGGACTGCAGCTATCTTATCGTTATTGGTTATAGGATTGGGACAATTCTATGCAGGCCATTTCTGGAGAGCCGTGGCCTGGTTTTTTGGGACTGCTTTGATAGTCGCGTTATTAACCATGCTCACAGGTATCGGAGTTTTCATTGTCGCTCCGATCCTATGGATCGTATGTGCATGGGATGCCTATAATCTCGCGAAATAGGGTGAATCTATCGCTTATGGTCTCCTATTTCTTTTTTAGCAGCATCTGTGCCTCTTCGTGCATGCCGGCCAGCTTCTTGGTGATCGGATGCTGCGGCCCGTACTCCTGCTCCGCCAGCCCCTTGATCCTCCAGATCTCGGAGAGAAGCCTGCCGATCTCCTTCATGACGTACCTGCGGTTTTGCTCTGTCATGTTTTTCATCTTCTCGAAAGCCTTCCGTTCATTTTACCCTTTTCGTTCTTACCTTTTCAGGGATCTATCAGTAACTATTAAATATATATATGCAATATCTCACTAATGCAGGCACAAAGCTTTCTTTGCTGCATAAATTGGAGGGGGGAATCATCGTCATACCCTGCAATGGGAGAGAGATGTCATGAACCACGAGGCCATTTTAGCCGTCCTTCCCGATAGCAAAGACGGTGCCCTGTCTTTGAAGGAGATCGCCCGGGCCTTGGGCCTGGAGATGAATTCCTACGTCGACTGGATTCGCGCAGAGAGGCGGCTTTCGAACTCCCTCAGGGCTCTGG
>MVRL01000039.1 GCA_002067705.1 Methanosaeta sp. PtaU1.Bin112 | reverse complement strand
TTTATTGAAAAGGTGTACAACGAGAAGAGACTGCATTCGGCACTGGATTACAGGTCGCCAGATCAGTTCGAATTGAAGGTCAGTTTAAATACCGTTGCTTAACTACCTGTCCACTACCAGGGGTGCTGTCCACTGAGTGGTCAAACAGCGCACCAGCTTCACGCAAGATGCGGGGTATTCAATTTAAAATAACTGGCATTAGAGCTGATCCTGTCGTAGAGGGTTGCGAGGAACATTGCGCCAAAAGGAAGCTTGAGGCCCAAGGGGATGGTGCATTGAGGTAGTTTACTCAAATTTCAATATTCATCGCAGACTCGAAAAGATTGCGTTCCTATATGGTGCAACAAAAAAAAACTCTAAAAGGGCTTCAACTCTTATCAATCACCTCTACATCCAGCACATCAGCAAAGGTCTCTGAAAGTCCAGAGACATTCGCAACTATGCTCACTCTGTAGATGCCTGGGACTACGTCTGCATTCCAAAGACCCATAAACTTGTATCCGGCAGTTTGCAGTAAGCTTGTTCTCGCGGTCTCAGAGCCATCCGAGCCTTTAATGACAGCAGTGCAGTGTAATGTGCCGTCATCGTCTTGCACAGCATCACCGCCAGCTGGAGATGCAGTCGCCGAGGAACCAAGTTGTACGGTCCCAGAAGTCTTCCCGCTGATTCCGGGAATACCCATGGAAAATCCTGCCCATCCACATGTGACGCATCCTTCTTTTACAGTCAATTTGATCTCGTCATCTGAATGATTGGCTGATGTCCCGGCCTGACTTTTCTGAAATGAAACCATAATGGTAGTAGTCGAGCCTGACCGCACCGGATTTGGATTGGCATCGGAATCTATTAGTCCAAAACCGAATTTAGGCTGTCTTTCAATATAGTCAAGCAATGAGTACAGCCTGGCATCGTAACCGCAAACGGTAAGCGCGAACCAGACCAAAGATGCCTCGAAACCCAGGTTGGTATAGACCACAACTGGTCGATTAATGTCGAGTTCTGCGAAGACCCTCTGCAAATCCTCTTCGGGCCTTATCCTTTCATTGACCACCACATTCCCGTAGGGAATGTTTACCGCCCCTGGAATGGAGCGTATTTCAAAGTCCCTGGCTGGCCTTGCATCCACAATTTGGGCATCACCGTTGATGACGAAATCGTAGGTGGCGAGAAGCTCGGGCTTGATCTGAGGTATGTAGTTCGTTTTTGGCCTTGTGGCAGAGCTATTGCTGGTATTCAGACCTGCTGCAGCCCAGTCATCGATACTGCCATCAAGTACTCCGACTTTTTTTTGCCCTAAATACTTGAGCACCCAATATGCAAAGATCGCCGGGGAAGGCCCGCCACCACAGGGAAGACACTCGCCAGCAATCACTAGTGAATCGTTGCTGGATACGCCTGCATCTCCTAGCAATTCTGCAATCTCTGAGACGGGCCTCAGTTCGCCTACTTTGTCTAACAAGACCTCGTAGTTGATATTGATGGCACCTTCAATGTATCTGGTTGCGTTTGGACTTATGTCAAGCACAACGTCTCCCGGTAAGACATCCACAGGAGATGCAAGCGCCTCGGCGAAGCTTCCCGTTCGAGTCTTGGAAGTGTTGCTTGATGCTGAACCGTCTTTGTCAGTGGCCAAACCAAGCTTTACATTCTGGATCTTAAGAACGGTATCCTGATTTTGAATTACTGTCTTCTGCTTCTGCTCTTGCTCGTATGCGGCCTTCTTGGCGAGCCAGCCGTCCAGATTGCTCCAATCGGGACAGGTGGGGCAGAACTCACAGTTCTCCGTGCCTGCCAATGCCGGTAGCATTAACGCTAAGAGAATAATGAAAACGGAGGCTAATCCGGATGCGAAGTCCATAGCTTTGCGAGATTTGCTGCGTCTCATAATAGACAATTTTGAACAACTCAGGTCAATCACCTCTAGATCTTGATATCATCGGATACTTGCTCTTTGAGCCGATTTGCCGTACAGTTCTAATATTAGTTGAACTGGCATCATAGCACCATGATTTCCAAAGCAAGCGATAGATGCTTCTTTGGGCATTCTGGCTTGGTTTGGGTCTGATGATATCGTCCTATGCGATCTCATCAATCTTGTTCATAGGGTTCCAATTGTTATCATCGCATGCATCGCCCAAGGAGGCGCATTCAGCCACTGCATAAGCGCTCCGGGTATGGCAATGATGGCCAATGAAACCCAAGAAACTATGCCAATTTTTATTTTTAGCTAACCATTTGATTCCACCGCGTTCATGTCGCGAGCTCTTTACGTACCATTTCTACAACCTTGAGGCACTCTTCTTCGCAATAAGTGAACTCATGAGACTTCTCGATCCCAAGCTCGGTTACAATTATCTGTATGGCCGGTTCGATCTCAACATGCTGCAGAGTCTTGGCTGCACACTGGACCGGACAGCCGTCTATGGCAATCATCAGGTCGGCCTCCTTGGCAGACCTCACCATTCCCTTTATATGACCGCCAACACCGGCCAGGCAGAAGAAGCCGCACACATTTTCTTTGGCGAGCTTTATTGCTGCTTGATTTGCTATCTGTCCCACATTTGAGGATCCGGAGCAGGCGACGACCCGCACATCCGAGGAGCCGCACATACAGTTTTTCCCTTCCATGAGTGCCACAATTATTTCTTCAGCAACCTCTTGATCTCATCAACCGTTGCCGTTCTGCCCGTTATAACCGATTTGCCGTCGATGTACAGGGCAGGAGTTATCATAACCCCCCGGTCCATAATCTCCTGAATGCTTTCCACCTTGACCACCTCCGCAGAAATACCTGATTCTGCGACGGCTTTCTCCACATTCTTCAGCAGGCTCTTACACTTGGCGCAGCCCGTTCCCAAGACTTCGATCTTCACCATCTTGTTCACCTATAATCTAAATTATATTTGCTTAAATTAGCTGCCAGTATATAAGCGGAGATAGAACGATCAGAGTGACACCAGTTATCGCCCGTATGGCCACTTTGTGGCGGTTGCGAAAATGATCCACCTTCTCCGGCCTCATTCCTAACGCCATTACCAATCCGAGGAGCAGCACAGGAAGCACTATTCCCAGATTGTATATCATAAGATAAACCAGACCTGACGAAGCATAATCCTGGCTGGAGATGACGCCTATTATGGCTATATAGACCGCTCCCACGCAAGGAGCCTTTACCAGGGAAAAAAGAGCACCTATTAAAAAGTAGGAGCTAAACTTCTGGCTGGCAAGGGCACCATGAACGTACTTCATGGCCCAGTCCGTGCGAAAGAGCGAATCTCCTCTGCATTTTAGCCTTCTTGCATCTTCCATCTGTATCAGCCCCAAGATCAGCAGCAGTGCCGCTAAAACTACGCGGAACATAGCTGTAGTTGACCTCTCCTGCAGGAAATTAAAAAGGCCGACTCCAAAGATGTAATAGACCACGAATATTCCCATTGAGAAGAATGCTATCATGGTCAATAGATCTCTTCTGCGACCGGAGCTGGTGAGCACGGTACTTGCCAGAAAGGCCAGTATAGCCAATAGGCAGGGATTGAAGCCCGCCAGCAGGCCGGCCACAAAAACCGTGATCGCAGAAGACACGGTCAAACCCTGCAAGATCTTCTCGGCATCGAAACTATTTTCATCATTGTCAGTCTCTGAACTGCCGAGGTACTGCCCTTCTAAGGCAGCTACTACGAGGCGCTTTAGCTTATCATCGTCCCCCTCATAATCCTGATAGCCTATGACAATATCGCCAACGATTATTGAGGGAACATCCTTTACCTTATGCTCTTTTATAATCCTGTGACCTTCTTCGCTGGAGAAGGAATACTCCTCGGTGGATATATCCTCATAATCGGCCAGTACAGCAGTCAATGCCCGCTCTGCGTCGGCGCATTTAGAGCATCCCGGTGAAATGATAATCGAGATCGCCGGATTTTCGATAGCATAGCTCGGGCATAAAACCGTAGCCACAGCTAAAGCCACAAGAATTGCATTGATGCAATATCTAGCTTCTCTTATTCTGATCTGGCCCAATTTATGTGTCATATCTTGGTTGCAGATAGGAGGTTGCCGGAGGGGAGTACTCTCCGGCTTTTTCTGCAATGCTTTGCCGCGCTAGTTCGACAGATCATCAGGATGCTTCGTACTGCATGATGGCTTTCTCATCTGACGAACCCTCCAGTGAGGCAAAGCTGATGGAGGCATCTCCCTGTGCCACAAGCACCAACGAGAATGGGCACCCTCTACTACATTCTGAGGCCGCCTTTTTCACAAAAGCTGTCGCATCCCAGGTCTGCCATCCCGGCTCCCCGATATTTAGGGTGCCAAGGACTTTGGAGTCATACTCGGGCTGACCTGCCCAGGTTATGATATCCATAGCCGCCTGGTCATAGAGATGGAGACTCACGTTACCGGAACGCTCAACCTCCTTTGCATACATCTTCATGGTGGCTGAGCTTATTTGCTGAGGCAGCGTGGTCATTCCAGCGAAGGAGAGGTATGCAATCCTAACAGGCATTCCCCTTTCGGATGAAGCCCAAATTGTGCCTTCTGCTCCAAAGCTCTGATCTTCGTTCTCAGCATCAGTATATGTATCCATCTCCAACGTTGGAGATACCTTAACCGCTCCGGCACAGCCAACCAGCAAAGCTATGCAGGCAAATGCCATGATGCAATTCATGGGATAGTTGCTAATATATTCACACTCCTGCCCATCGATTACGAGACTAATGTCCCATACAGCATTCCAGTCAGAGTTGATATGATAATGACCAGGCTTATGTAAACGCCTCCCTTTTTCAGACCTATGGTTCTCGTGATCACTATCATACTGGGAAGGCTAAGAGAAGGGCCAGCCAGGAGCAGGGCCAGAGCTGGGCCTGCGGCGGTGACACCTGTGCTGTATCCAAATAATGTGCCGACAATGGGGATCTCCAATAATGTGGGCATGTAGAGCAGAGCGCCGATTACTGAGGCCACAAAGCACGCCTGAAAGCTGCTTGTCCCAAATAACGTGCGAACCCATTCCACAGGCAGGAAGAAGCCGATCACGCCTGTTAAGAATGTTCCAGCCACCAGCAGGGGAAAGATCCGCTTGGCCAGCCACCAAGTCTCTCCCAAGAACGCCTCTCTCTCCTCTCGTTGATAGAAAAAAATCATCATCAGGGCTGCTACTATTATCAGCGCTCCGACGATGATCCCTTTTTGCAGGAGAGCCACAAGGCCTGAGGTTGCCACCAGCAAGATAGCCACCAGCAGGGCCATGAATAAGCCTGTAATGTAGTATGGTCGGCCACTAACCTCTGATTCCTGACCAGATAGATCAGGAGGATTTTGATCAGTCTGGCATCTCTGGTCAGACTTGTTAAATATGGCCGCCATTATCAGGCCAATGACCACGGCCATCCCCACTGCGGCCACCGCCCTGGCTATTCCCAAATTAAGGCCCAGAACTCGGGCCGTTAGTATGATGGCCATGAGGTTTATGGCCGGGCCTGAGAAAAGAAAGGCGGTTGCAGGACCGATTCCGGCCCCCCTCTTCTCGATTCCGGCGAACATTGGTAAGATAGTGCAGCTGCATACGGCTAGGATAGTCCCAGATGTGGCAGCCACGCTGTAGCATAGCCATTTTGGGGCATCGGCACCAAAGTACTTCAGGACCGTCTCCTTGTGCAAAAGGGCGGATATGGCCCCGGCGATGAAGAATGCCGGCACTAAGCATGTTAGGACGTGCGCGGATAAGTATTCCAGCAATGTTGAGAGGCCTGCTTGCAAGGCAGCAGTCATGGTGTAAATTACCGTCGATATCATCTCCTGTTGTTCAGCGATCTTTCTAAAAGTTTCCCCGCATTGGAAAGCTCGGAGATCTGCTTGAGAGCGATTGAGTCCACCATGCAGATCAAATCAAAAACCTGGGAATCTTTTATGCGATAGATTGTCCGTTTTCCTTCTATCTTCCGTTCCAAGATATCCGCTTCGTAAAGGATGTTCAGATGCTTGGATATAGTAGATTGAGATCTCTGGAACGCAGGAAGAATCTCACAGACGCAACGCTCTCCACCGGATAAATACTCCAGTAGCTCTAGCCGTGTGGGATCGGATAGAGCCCTCAGGATCTTGATGCGCAGGTCTGAGACGGATTTTTGAGCCATGTCATGCACATGTAAAATCCTATATCGATATAAACCTATCGCGATAAGACGATGATAAGGTATTAGTATTCTAACTATGTTTATCATTCATACACACATATTGCATCGGCATTTATGGATATGTATCTTTCTTGCGCGATCTCAAATGAACCTAAGCGTGATATAAATACATCATTTAATGAGCGATCCAGTCTTTACCGCAATCATTATATATCAATCAAACTTGATGCGTCTTAGTGATACTATGTTGAAAGACAAAATTTTCGGAAGCAAGAACAACGGATGCGGTTGCTGCGGCACCGGAATCGTTGGTCTGCGACAGGTCAATATCGATGGACGCAGTATCGGCATTATGGGCATGGATGAGACATTTCAGGAATACCTCAAGAATGGAAAGGCACCCGATGATCATACAGGTGGTGAATTGGTCCAAGATTTAAAGAAGCTCAACTTTATTCCCGAAAGCGCCGAGGATGTCTATAAGAAGGCCTTCTTAAGGGAATACCAGGATTATTACGAAGCCAGGAAGAGACGAAGCTAAAATCCAATACTGAAACAATCAATTGGTGATTTAAATATCGACCAGCAATGAGGTCTTCCATGATTTGGAGATCGATGAGGGAGCTTTATGCAGCTTGGCCAGGCTTATCGGTGACCTCGACAGAGCCAAGTCCAGGACCAGGAAGCTGGCCTCTTTGATGAGGATGATAGATACAGAAGACCCCCAAGGGGAGGTGGATGTTTTCAGGGCGGCAGCAGATCCTTGTCGCTTCAGGATCCTTAAGCTTCTCAAAGAAGGAGAGCTTTGTGTCTGCGAGATTATGACCGCCTTAAATAAACCCCAATCCACAACATCTCATCACCTCTCTATATTGAGAGAAGCAGGACTGGTCAGAGAGCGAAGAGATGGCAAATGGTCCTATTATCGGATTGCAGACAGTGCAGTTGTAGAGATGATTAAGCAAGCAAGTGCACTTAAGAAATAAACTTAAATTAAGATTTTGAGGGACCCCAGATGTTCTGGAATAATTTAGCTGTGGCTATAAATTACTTCCTAGAGATCGCTCTAGAGCTTGTTGTTTTATTCGTAGGAATAACTTTCCTGGTTGGGCTCATCCAGGAATACGTGCCTGAAGAAACAATAAAAGGAGCTCTAGGTGGGCGTCATAAAATCCTGGGCAGCGTCCTCGGCGCGGGATTCGGAGCCCTCACGCCATTCTGCTCCTGCTCGACAATACCGCTCCTTCTTGGGATGCTGAATGCCGGGGTCCCATTTGCAGCTGCAATGGCGTTCTTGTTCGCATCGCCCTTGCTAAACCCGGTGATAATATCCTTGTTCATAATTCTGATGGGTTGGAGGGTAGCTCTTCTCTACTTTGCTATCACCTTCTTGGGCTCAATTGTCATTGGCCTCCTGCTTGACGCTATCGGCTTCGCATCCCAGGTTAAATCTGTGGCCGCAGTGAGAAGCCGCTGTAACTGCCAACAAGAAACGGATACAAGATCGAGAATGCAGCGTTCAGCAGAATTCGCATTCGGCCTATTTAGTCAGCTTGTTCCCTACCTACTTTTAGGCGCTGGCATCGGAGCCTTTATTCACGGATTCGTTCCTACAGAGATCATCTCGCAATTTGCAGGTCCTGATAATCCGCTGGCAATTCCTGTAGCCGCAGTAATTGGCATTCCAATCTACATTCGTGCAGAGACCATGATTCCTATCGGCCTGGCACTCATAGAGAAAGGGATGGGCGTGGGAGCCGTCTTAGCATTGATTATCGGGGGAGCGGGGGCCAGCATACCTGAACTGACACTTCTTTCTGCAATATTTGAGAAGAAGCTGCTTTCAGCCTTTGTGCTCACTATCTTATTCATAGCTGTATCAGCAGGATATCTGGCCAATCTGGTGATTGCTTAGCATAAACATGAAGAGACATTTCTGCCGATGGTGCTAACTGGTATCAAGAGGCAGCAATAAGTTCCATTTTATCATCGAGCATATGGATTTATCGTGCCACAACATTCATATATGCGCATATCCACATTTACGAGACGAATAGCTCAACTGCAATCGCCGAATGCCAGTTAGTTCAATCTCTGCGAAAACACTGAGGTGTGCTTAAATCAAATGGATAAGAGGAGCAATAAGATGGACGAAAATACAAAGGAGCTAATTGCCATCGGGGCATCTCTGGCAGCTCATTGTCAGCCCTGCTTAAAATTTCATATTGATAAGGCTAGGAAACTAGGAATCTGTGATGATGAGATCGATAAGGCTATAGCCGTTGGGCGGATGATTCAGAAAGGTGCTATGTCGGCCACAGATAAGTTTGCTGAATACGTACTTATTGGCCTTGAAAGCAAATCGTCCCAATGTTGTGACAATTCTGCGGGCAATTGCTGCCGATAATTGGGAGAAGGAGATACTCCATGGACGATGACAAATTCGAGCCGACTCTATCTTCGAGCCAGGCGAAAGGCGCCTCAGGATGTGGAGATGGGTGTAATTGCGGTGGGTCAAAGAGCGGCACAAAGGGAAAGGCGATCGTATGCCTGGTTGTCGCTATAGCTGCGGCGGTTGTTTTGGCTAATAGCGTCGTGCAGAAAGCTGATACGGGTGTGGGCGGAATGTTAAATGAAATCACCGCAAAAGTGCTGTCATCCGGGAAGGCATTTCCTATAATCACGGCTGAGAATGCAAATGAGACGGGTCAGACAGATTCTTCGCTATTATGGGGCAAGCCACTCGAATCTCTGGCTTCCCTTGATGAGTTTGCCCTTCAAAAAGACGCGATCTTCCTCTATCTACCCTCCAAGGATAAGGGACCCGAAGAGGGCATCAAGAAGGAAATCGAAGCCGCAGCAGGAACGGCTCAATCACGGGGTACGAGAATTGGATTCTTCATCGTAGATGAGAGTTCCTCTGATTATGCCAAATTGACCAGTCAAGTGCCCGCTCCATGCGTACTGGCAATTGTCAATGGAACAGGCAATATTGTTGCTACTACTAACATTACGGAATTGAATCTGCTGCGATCCCTAGTAGCAGCTTCGAGACCATCGGGCTGTAGCCCCAGGGGCTGCGCTGTACCTTGCTAAAGAGGAGATGAAATTGGATTGGCTTTTATACCCAGCTGAGTGGGCCAGGACAGCACTCGAACAAGCCGGAATGGGTCCAATGGCATTGCCATTGGCATTTATTCTGGGTTTGGCAAGCGCAGTTGCAAGCACCTGTTGCACATTGCCCGTGTTTGGCGCCATCGTCGGATATGCAGGAATGCAAGAGACAAACGACAAGCGCTCTGGTCTGGTTGGGGCGTCATTCTTCATGCTCGGCTCGATTATTGCCCTTCTCATTTTAGGGAGTGTCGCCGGGCTGATCGGGCAGGTTGCCCAAAGTGTCCTTGGAAGCTACTGGAAGATCTTCGCGGGAATTGTAGCCATTATCGTCGGGCTTGGTGCCCTAAATCTCCTTCCCTTTAAGATACCGGGGATACAGAACAGGTCCGTAGAAACTCGAAAACGAGGATTCCTGGGCGCAGCAGCAATCGGGCTCATCGTAGGCGGCGCGATAAGCGTATGCTCACTTGGCTGTAATCCCGGGATCTTCATAATCCTGGGAGTAGCCGTATTGCAGGGATATACCCTATGGATGTTCGGCATCCTAAGTGCATATGCCGTCGGTTTCAGCTTGCCTTTAGCTGCTCTTATGTTGGGAGTAACTCTGGGCAAATCAGCTATCGGATTTAAGAAAGCCGATGCGGCTATCCGATTCGTAGCAGGAATGGTCCTGATCGGCGTAGGATTCTATTTTCTTGGAACATTTTGAATAATTTAATGAGAATTTCGCGAGGATATAGAAGCAGATACTGTTGGAAAGACGAGGTGGCCTGGGATGCTATCTGATTGTTCGTTGCCAACCAGGAGTCTCGCTTGGAGCTGCCTGATGCGGTACATAAGCGCACATGTCATCAGTAATTTGGCCGTTGTCCGATCCTTATATTCGGGATCACAAAAGCGATATCATACAAGAGAGACTTTACCTCAAGTCAATATATTGAATCGAGTTCAGCAAACCTTCGATCATGCTCTATTCAGATTTGGATCTGGAATTTGAATTCCGAGCTCCACAAGTCTTCTTTTTGGCCAGATCTTGCATAGATGATATGTCGGTGCACAACGACTCACAAAGGCATCGGAATAAGCTCGCTTCTACTTTATTTCCGGGATCGCGCAAAGTATAATATATCCATAAACCGTCTCGTCTAGCTTTTAAAAGGCCGGCACGGCGCAGGATCGCAAGGTGACGGGAAGCTTTAGTCTGAGAGATGCCCAGAGCGGCCTCGATCTGACAGACGCAAAGCTCCCTTTTGTAAAGCAAGATAACAAGCCTAAGTCTCGTTTCGTCAGAGAGTATCTTAAATAGTTCAAGATATTGTTCCGTTTGGGTCATCCATCTGCTAGCTAAATATGCGCATATAAGAAGCTTGCCGTTTTATGGATGCATTCATGTGGGATTCTAAACCAATTCTATTTGCATGCGGTGATAAAGGCAAATCGGTGCATATGCGGATTGATTGCCGGCTGAATCCCTTTATAAGGGCTCGTCCTCTAAAAGAATTCTTTTTTCGCGACTCAATATAAGAACCATATGAATATTAGCAATCCAAAAAGGCGAATACCAAGACCATGCCAAGATCGCTAGGATAATCCGGATGATTCATTTCGTTCAAGCGCAGAAATAGATTCATGGTTGCTACGGGATCGGCTCCTTTCAATACACCCACGGACATGAGGATGTTAGTGTTGTGAGGTATGCGAAAAACCAACCCGCAAGATGGGTAAATCGTCTAAACTGGACCCTAGGATGATCTTCCGAAGGTCTGGGAAATCCATTTTTTAATCTCTTCTCTGACTTCCCGGTAGGCCTCAAGCTTCTCCTCTTCCGACCCCCTAGCAATAGCGGGATCTTTAAAGCTTCTATGGATGACCTCTTTTGCTTTTGGAAATTTAATTGGCAGCTTTAGATCGGAACTGCATATAGGGCAGGCCTGGTTTGCCCGATCGCAAACTGTAACCGCGACATCGAATATCCTGTCCTTAAATTCATCGAAAGATTTGGAGCGTTGGATGGAAATATCAATACCTATATCCTTCATCACCTGCACAGCGAGCGGATCGAGAGAGGTCGCCTTTACTCCGGCACTATGAGCCTCGTATCGATCTCCGTACATGGCCCTCAATAGGCCTTCGGCCATCTGAGATCGGGCTGAATTATGCGTACATAAAAATAATACCGTCATCTTCTCTTGAATTTGAGTTTCACACATCATTTCACAACCATCAAATTATTTTATTAAGACATATTTTAATATGTCATATATACATTTTATTGCATTGTATTATTTTCCTGCATGCAGATCTTCGCGGATTATTGCCGGGATAATCTGGGCTCTCGACCACTCTCGCATGACAAATGATATGAATGGTCCTCCTAATCAAGATCGTAGACCTTAGTCGGAGAACTCGTGTGAATCACCTGAACCGGGCATTCTCTTGTGGCTTTATTTACGCATTCTTCTAGGTCCTCAAAGACTACGCCCTCATTGAGTTTTCCGGCTATTCTGAATTTGGCAGTTACCTGGCTCAATCCATCATCTTTATTCTCTTCAAAGAACTCTGGGCAACGTCCCCAGCACGCACCGCAGCTTATACAGCTGATCCGTTCTATAAATATGTTCATCATAAATATCAGCCAAATTCTATTTATGTGCAACCGTATTGTACTTCAATTCTTCCGGAAGCCACAGAAGATCACATTCAAATCCACGTATTCCTGATTACCTTGGATGACCAAGGACGGACTGACAGCCGCTGAGATTCTCCAAGAGATAGAAGCGCTTTGTTCACTTCATGATAAGATCAGCCGATCCTCAGAGTGCCGAGATTTCAACCGTCGTGCAGCCTTTTTGCTGCAGATTCTCGAGGATACCGATTGTGAGAATCTTGCGGATCGAGTTATGAGCCTCCTTGCATACTGCAATCCAAAAGACCTATCTCATGTGACAGCATCCAGCTTGCCAGTGATGCCCTGCACAGGCTGAGAGACCTGGCCAGTCAGGACCTGAAAATGAAATAAAGATTTGATGTGAGCGTCCTCCGACGACTCGCGACGGATCGTATTCCGATTCCTTCCACTGCAGCAAACAGTTTTCTACACATCACCACATCTTGAGTCCAAAGTACCTTGCTGCATAGATCAGGCCAATTACAATCACTGCCAGACCGAATATCTTGGTGACGTACTTTCCTGCAGAGATGTACTTATCCCCAATCTGCCCGCCCACTGCCCTTGAGAACGTGGCTATGGGTATCACCGGCACGCCGTGTCCCACTCCGAAGACAAAGAGCATCAGTCCTCCAGCCAGGGGAGTCACATTTTGGGAGATGAGCCAGATAAGCACCGGGAAGACTAAGGACACGGCACATGGCGCCCAGCCTAGGGCAAAGAACACGCCAAGGGTAAAGGCACCTATAAAGGAGGAGTACTTGAAGAGGTCCATGGAGATATTAACTAGTCTCTCCATTATGCTCTTCTTTTCCTTTGGCGGATTATTCGGATCAGCCTTGCGGAAGGATATATGCAAAGTGACTGGCTCTAAGAGCTCGCCGATGGGCTTGATTATATTTATCCCAAGAACTATCATTAACATCCCGGCAGCAAGGTCGAAGAACCGGGCCTGACGGATGAAGACGCCGATATCCGACAGGAACAGACCGACCACGAAGAAGACTACCGCCATGCCCAATGTGAAGGCAACACCGATCATGAAGCCCTCTTTGGAGGCAGAAGCAGATTTTTTGAGATACTCCTCTTTGCGGCGGGCTGTCATGACATAGGAGAACATTGCCAGGAGCAGGGCCACGGAGCAAGGCGAGAGCGAGGTAACGATGCCCAGTAAGAACATGCCCAGGTAATTCACGCTCTGCTGCGAGGCGATCCCTTTGAATCCGGACGTGTCTCCCGTCTCGATTCTTTTTATGTCTCTGTAAAGAGAATTGGCACTCTGGATGCCGTCTATCTCCCCCTTTCCAAGTTGATAGACATGGTAAAGGCCTGCAGCTGCTCCATTCTTGTCGATAAGGATAAGGCTAGGATTGGCAAAACCGCCTTCCAGTGTGGAATATTCTATGTATTTGCCTGTAAGGGGGTAGGGCTCGTAGTCCTCGATCCAGGGCCAGGTTACATTGATATTCCACCAATCCCTGATTAGGGTTCGTCCATCTTTGGAGTAGGGATTCTTCCGGATGTTGAATGTGACGATATTAATACCTGGGTCCTTCTGCTTGAGAAGAGAAAGCTCTCTGGTCTGAGCATTGAGGGCATTTTCGCATTCGCGGCAGAGAGGACTCTCGATATTGGTTATATGAAGCAGGACGACCTTATCCCGGTAGTTGCTGAGCGCTATATTTTGCCCATCAAGATCCGTTGCCTGAAACTCAGGGGCCAAGGTTTCTTGCGAGAAGCTTAATGACGTGCTAGAGAACAAGATAGAACTCAGTGCCAGAAAAAAGGTGATTGCTCCCGGGATTTGGGAGCTTCCATCTCTTAAATACATGATTGGTATCCCTTTATCCAAGATCAGCAATCAGCGCAATTTGTATATTGGTTCAATGCGTCCTCAACATAATTCTTGATCCACTCCTCGCCTGTAACCATCTCCGTGCTATGCCATACAGGTCCGACTTTTCCCTCGGAGTCTGGAGCCATCGTCACTATAACGGTCAAGGGAACATACATTACGCCGCCGTTCGGATCGTAGGCTTGTAGCGCTTCCTCTGACCTAGCATCGCTACCATCGGCGCCTATCTCAAAAAACTCGATCTGGCTGCCGAATTCATCGGTTATCTTCTTGACAGCTTCTGTTTGAGGTGCGCAATAACCACAATTCTTATGGACATAGATAAGCACAGGCTTGCTATCGAGTGCATCCAATACCCAAGAAGGATGATTGACCTTGCCACCAGCGCCTGAGGATTGGTCTGGATATGTGGTCCACCAATCATCATCTCCGGACCCTATGGAGTATTCTGCGCCAAATGCATTTAGGCCGCTTGAAAGAATTAGGACCGAAATCATCGGCGCTAAGCAGACGATTTTCTTAATCATATCCATTGTATACACGCTCCCGTTGCTTCAATTACTGGTAAGTTAGGGTCTCTCGCTAGGATCTAGTGACTTGAGATTGGTATGGGGTTGGCATATCACAGGGGATTATTCAAGATATGTGGAAATCATTGCTGGCATTCGATCCTGATAGTCTTGTCTGAAGATGGTAGCATACACTAACCATATCATCAAGCGCTCTCTTGCTTTTCAGGTATTCTCCATCCAACCTTTCTCGTCTCACTTGATGTTTCCCCACACTTATCCCCGCGCACGAGAAGCCGATCTTCTCGGCTTTCCGCTCGCATACTGAGCAGATCCAGCGCCCATATCGACATTGCTAGATATAAGTCTTTCGATGTATTGATGTTCGTGGCCAGACATAATAAGAATATTGATTTGCCTCCCATAAAATAGGCTGCATTTTGGCTATATTCTTTGTTCTCAATTGTTAATATTGGCCCTACAGACGCCGTATATAAATACATATGTAATAGTATATTATTAAAGACAGTTGTCGAAAACAACTTGGACCATATGACGGGAAACTCTTATATATCGAAATGTCTCGATATATGAGCCGGTTGAGACGCGGTGGACCAAGATATCAGTCAAATGGGCATGTACTCTGTCAACCTGTCAGAAACCAGGCCAAAATTGAAAATCTCTAGCTTGGACTGTGGCAATACCACCAAAAAAGCACATATTAGTGAATCAACGAAATGAATTCTATGAAGTGCGAGATATGCGAAAGGGAAATAGCGCCCCTTTTCATAACAAGCCACAAGAAAAGAGGCCGAATTAGAATATGCAGCGATTGTCTGAAACGAGAAGGCAAAAACCTTATTGCCAAGAAGAGCTGCGGATGCAGTTGAGAAGGGATCAATCGATGGCGAATATTCCGAAAGAAGCCGTGAATCGGATGACTCGGCTTATCGGTGATCCTGATAAAGCCGAATGTAAAGTCGATAAGATTCGGGCCATTACAAGCAAGATTGATGAGGCTGAGGTCAGAGAGGAATCCGAGATATTCAAAGCGATGGCCGATCCCTGCCGCATAAAAATTCTAATGCTCTT
The DNA here is from genome assembly GCA_002067705.1 of Methanosaeta sp. PtaU1.Bin112. Classification (GTDB taxonomy): domain Archaea; phylum Halobacteriota; class Methanosarcinia; order Methanotrichales; family Methanotrichaceae; genus Methanothrix. The sequence continues at coordinate 4,763 of MVRL01000039.1, read as the reverse complement.
GAGAGAAGGAGAATTATGCGTCTGCGAGATCATGATAGGCCTGGACCGGCCCCAATCCAGCACTTCTCACCATCTATCTATTCTGAAGGAGGCGGGGCTCATCAGAGAGCGAAAGGACGGGAGATGGTCCAGGTACCGGCTGTCCGAAGGCGCCGTAATAGAGATGCTCAATATGGCTAAGTTGATGAAAGAATCTAAATTCCAGAGGCATGAATAATGACAAAATTATATACTATTTATCATGATAAAGATGGCAAAGAGCCGAATGAGGATGAGGCAGGATCAAGAAGAGCGTACATCATTGGAATCCTGCTTTCTCTGATGGTTCTGGCTCCGGTGGTCGAAGCAGGCTGTAGCTGCAGCGCCGGCAATTGGGATCCAAGTAGTTTTCTTAAGATAGAAGTAGGCGGTGAGACTGCTCAGCCAGTCAGCACCCCAAATAGTGCCGATGGAAATTCTCAAGGCAGCCCACAAGAGCCGCTTGATAGATCCGATTCCTTCCCCAACAGTCAGATCCTTAAGCCTATGAAGAGCGTTTCGAGCTCAGATGTTGTGGTGGATGTATCCAACGGCAACAGCTACTATACCTCCCATATCAAAAATTCCATCCACATCCCTACAAGAGAGTTCCTTGATGAAACCGGAAATTTGTTGGAGATCGAAAGCCTGGCAAAGATATTCGGCGATGCAGGAGTTTCCAGAGAAGATTCCCTCGTCCTTTATGGAACCTCTCAGGGTTCTGGGGAAGCCGAATTTGCTTTCCTTGTGCTTAGTTACCTGGGACAAAAAGACGTGAAGCTCTTGGATGGAGATCTGGATGACTGGCAAACGGCCGGATTGCCTGTGGAAGTTACGGAAAATAAGAAGACTGTTCTTAAGTATACGCCTGAGGTCAAATCAGCGATTCTAGCCGACTATGAGTATGTGAAATCCGGCCAGCCCCAAATCGTAGACGTCCGGCCGTTTGTAGATTTCGGCATGGGGCGTATACCTGGTTCCGTCGCCTTAGATCCAACGAATTTGATTACGCGAGATCGGATAAAGGATGGGGATGATTTAAGCTTGGTGTTCAGCAGGCTAACCAAAGACAAGCCGATCGTCGTATATTCCAGTGATTATAGTAGGTCGTCTCTGGTCTGGTATGCTCTGCAGCTCATGGGATATGAGGCCAGCATATACGCCTGGGAAGACTGGAAGATGCATGAAACCCAAGATTCTCAGGAAGCTCCAGCTGAATCCGAGGAAAGTGCTGCCAGCTCGAGATATACAAAACTAGGCAGGAAATGACAAATAGATCTTTTTTCTCTTGGAGGGAGAAGTTGAATGACAAATGGAGTTGTTAAAGGACTGGATTTCCTGTCCCGTTACCTGACATTATGGATATTTGTTGCCATGTTCCTAGGTATTGGAATAGGATACTACGCGCCGGGAATAACCCAGTTTATCTTAAGCCTGCAGATAGGCACAACATCCATCCCAATCGCCATCGGCTTGATACTGATGATGTACCCGCCTCTGGCCAAGGTTAGGTATGAAGAGCTAGGTAAGGTCTTTACAGACAGGAAGGTCCTTGGCCTATCTCTTGTTCAGAACTGGATTATTGGTCCGATATTGATGTTCGCCCTGGCGGTCATCTTCCTTAGGGACCATCCTCATCTCATGTATGGGATCATCCTGATCGGTTTGGCCCGATGCATCGCCATGGTCATAGTCTGGAACGAGTTGGCCTGCGGCTGCACGGAATACTGTGCTGCGTTGGTAGGCTTGAATTCCATATTCCAGGTCTTCTTCTATTCGGTCTACGCATATATCTTTATCACAGTTCTGCCTGCAGCCCTTGGAGTAGCTGAAGGAACGCTAGTCAATGTGACCATCTCCCAGATTGCGGAAAGCGTATTCATATATCTGGGGATACCATTTCTCGCGGGGATAATTACCAGGTTCAGCCTCATCAGGGCTAAAGGAAGAGGATGGTACGAGCGGGATTTTGTACCCAAAATCTCGCCCATAACGCTGGTAGCCCTGCTTTTTACAATTGTTGTGATGTTCTCCTTAAAGGGAGACTACATCGTCCAGCTTCCATTTGATGTGGTGAGAGTGGCCATACCTCTAGCCATATACTTCCTGACCATGTTCTTTGTTAGCTTCTTCATGGCCTATAAGCTTGGTGTGAACTACGAGAATTCAGCTGCTCTGTCTTTCACCGCTGCCAGCAACAACTTCGAGCTGGCCATAGCTGTAGCAGTTGGGGTCTTTGGCATCGCCTCTCAGGAGGCTTTTGCTGCCGTGATAGGGCCTCTTATTGAGGTACCCGTGCTCATCGCCCTGGTAAATGTTGCCCTGAAGCTGAGGGATAAGTATTATCCAGGTTCTCCTGAGAAGATATATTGCGAAACAGAAGTTCCAAGGTGAGATGAATGACAGGATCGCCCGCAGAGGTAAAGCTCGTGAGCAATGCCATGGCCAATATCACGAGGAGGAAGATAATGGCCATGCTGGTCGAGAGAAACAGGACAAAAGAGGAGATCGGCGGATCCGTGGGTCAGTCCATGCTGGATTACCACCTGCAGATGCTTCAGCAGGCTGGTCTGGTCCAGTCAAAGGACGATTCTCTGACTCTGACCGATTTCGGAAAGAACTTCATGGAGACCAAGGCTGAGAAGCCGGCTGAGGTAAAGAGAGATCTGAGCGGTACCAAGCCGCTCCAGGTGGTTGAGATAAGACAGCTCTTGCCCTGCATAGCTGACAGCACGAAGTTCAGGATAATCGCTCGCTTAGAGCCCGCGTTGGGTGGCGCTCTCAAACTGCTTGAGCCGCTGTTTCCGAGGGCTAGATACTCAGAGAAGATTGGAGCCCTAATAATTCAGAAGGGCAACATCCTCATTACCATCTACTCAACCGGGAATGTCACCTTAACCATGATAAGGAGCGAGGCAGAGGCCAAAGAAACCCTTGAAGATCTAAAGGAAACCATCAACAGAGCTATTGTCAAAGGCATAACTCCCGTGCCGCGTGAGAAGGTCAAGGTGGACCACGCTGAGATATATGAGTACCTCCCCAAGAGCAATTGCCAGCTCTGTTCAGAGCAGAGCTGCTATGCTTTCGCAATCAAACTGGTGGGAAGGGAGACCACGCTTGATAGATGTACTCCTCTGCTGGAAGGAAAATACTTAACCAATCTGGAGCACATCAGAACTTTGCTGGAATACCTCTAAAAGGTGCGGCAATTGCAGACTCTGACCATCATCCTGACCGATGGCCCCTATATCTCGGAATATGCAGAGATGGCCTACAAGATAGCCGTGGAAGCGTTGCGGATCTCTCAAGTAAATGTATTTCTCTACCTGGACGCGGTGCATTTACCAAAGGCTGGTCAGCAGCCGTCAAATCTCGCAAACGCAGGAAGGCTATTCCGCGATCTGGCCGAGCGAGGTGCAGTGGTCAGAGCCTGTTCCAGATGTGCTGCAGCCAGAGGATACTTGCCTAAAGAGGATGGAATATGCCCTGATTATGTTCAAGGTATACGGATCACTAGCCTGTATGATCTGGCTGAGATGGTGAAGAAGAGCGACAAGGTTGTAGCATTATCCCGATGAAATCCGTCTTCTATCTCCTCGATGTAGCCCCATACGGCAGCGAGAAGGCATACGGCTTGCTCAATGCATCAGCTGTGAGCATAAAGATGGATGTGACGCTGGGTTTGTATGCCGATGGCGCATATCTGGCCCTGGCCGGCCAGGACGGGCGAGCTCTGGCCTCGCCTACCATGTCAGATATTATCTATGCTTACCCCGAGATACATGTATTGGCTCATGAGCCATCAATTGCGAGGAGAGGTCTTTTGAGCCAGACTCTGATAGAGCGGGTAGAGCTGGTGGACGATTGCGTATTTCTGGATCAGATAAGGGCAGCTGAGTGCCTAATAATCCTGTAAAACAGCCGATACCACGTAATCTTGTACATACGGGTGATAAAACGCAATGGAAGTATTCTTACTGACCAAGCCGCCGAGAAGCGATCGCACGGAGCTGTGCCTCCAATTGGCTGAGGGCTCAATAGACTCAATCCTGTACCTGGCAGGAGATGGCGTGTATAATCTCCTGGAAGTCGAGTCCTTGCAGGGTTTTGTAGTGAAGAGAATCATGGCATGCAAAGAAGATCTGATGGCCAGGGGCGTGGAGGCGAAAGAGCTGGCTATTGTGCCCGAAAACTTTTATGAACACCTAGTGAAGGACATGTTGTTGTCGGATAACAAGATTTATACATTTTAATTCGCGTTTGAATTTTGATTTTAATATACGTGTCATTGGAATATGAAATGACCAGCAGAAGAAGTGCGGTAGAGAATCTCTCTGAAGATATCGGCACGTACCTCACTGAAAATGAGCGAAAACAATTGCTATTGGGTCTGCAGATAGCCATGACGTAATTGGTGTGAAGATCCCTGAGAGTATCATTGTAGATAGAGATGTCTTGAAAAAGGAGATGGATATGCATGGCATCTTGGAAAAGGATCAACCTTCTGAAGTTAACCTGAAAACTGGGAAAGTGGACCTGAATGCATTGATTTGGAAGTTGATGCATAAAAGAGGAGCTAATCGAGAAAGAGAAAGCTGAGATAGAGGAGCTAATCCATGTTCTTGAATCTAGGGAGTTTATGATGAGCATCTGCTGAATAATATGAGATTGAACTCATCTCAAAATTCATATCGCTCTCCAAATTATGAGAAATGCCGCCAGATTGACGAATCCAAGAAAGCATT
>MVRL01000038.1 GCA_002067705.1 Methanosaeta sp. PtaU1.Bin112 | reverse complement strand
TATGGCGAGCAGCCGGTAGGTTACGCCATAGGTCCGTCTTTAGAGGCAAAGGAGGCCCTGGAAGCTCTAATGGGTCTAAAAAATGCTCCTGACCTGGTTGAAAAGGCAACCGACATTGCGGGAATGATCCTGGAGATGGCCGGCAAGAGCGATGGGAAGAGGATTGCAGTTGAGACTCTCAGAAACGGAAATGCTGAGAAGAAAATGAGGGAGATAATTGCAGCGCAAGGGGGAGACCCAAAGATAAGCCTTGACGATATAGATATCGGTAGCTATCATTTCACATTTCGATCCAATAAGTCCGGCCATGTTCTCTGGATCAATAACTCATTGCTGGTCGATCTGGCAAAATTTGCCGGATGCCCGACGGACCTTGGTGCCGGAGTCTTGCTTCACAAAAAGGTGGGGCATATAGTGAAAAAAGATGAACCACTGCTCACAATCTATGCGGATAGAGAGGTCAGACTTCAACGTGCCCAGGAGAGGCTGGAGCGCTTTAAGATCATGGGAATTGGTGATCGGATTGAGATGCTGATTCATGAGGTTAAGGAGAGGCCAGTTATTGAGAGAACCTTCACCCTGGATAGGTAATTCTCCCCGAGGTACCAGATTGAGCGAAATGCTACCCGGATAAAAGGGCAGACCACCTCGATTAGAGGTTCAGTTGGAAATCTCATTCCTTTTAACCAAAAACCATATCATTCATCATTCCAGAGACATCTGCTCGATGAAGAGCACCCAGGACGTTCGATCAGCTCGCGTTTTTTATGACGGTGGCTGCAGCCTGGTTTTACACCTGGGCGAAGGACGGATCGTGAGGTACTCGACTGCAGTTGAGCATCCTGCGTCCAGGGGATGGTTAAGCCCCAAAGACCTCACGGCCCGAGAGCCGCTCCCGGAAACGGCATTCAACCCCACTCCCTTCAGCCAGGCAGTTGACAGCATCTCCACCCGCTGGGAAGTAGACCAACTGCCCAGGATCGCTGAAACGATCTCCCCAAGTAATACAATAAATGCCGGGTTGAGAGAATTATGATATGGGACCTGCTGATTGCCGTTGTACCTGCCGTCATTTTATTTCTCTACGGCATAGAGAACTTCTCCGAAGAGGTCAGGCATGTAGCTGGTGAACGCTTCCGCACCATTTTGCAGAATGCGACGAAGACCTCCCTGCGTGGCGCGATCGCCGGTGCCGTGGTTACCGCTCTGGTCCAGTCCAGCACTGCCACCTCCATCATCGCCATCGGCCTGGTAAACGCGGGAGCGATCTCCTTTTTGGCTTCCCTTGGCCTTATAGTCGGCGCAAACGTGGGCACCACCCTTACCGCCCAGCTGGTTGCCTTTAAGCTGACCGCTTTTGCCCCCATATTCGTTATCGGTGGCTTCTTGCTGAGCATGATTCGTAGCCCTTACAGAGCCTTTGGAAAGCCGATCTTCTACTTCGGCCTGGTATTCTACAGCCTCAACCTGATCTCATCGATAGTCGCTCCCTTGCAGGATGATCCCGATATTCTCGCTCTCCTCTCCATGACTGATAGTGTCCTGGCGGCTATTGTGATCGGTTTTATTATAACAAATTTATTCCAGTCCAGCTCAGTGACAACCGGACTTATCGTGGTCCTGGCCCAAAGCGGCCTGCTGACCGCAACCCAGGCCCTGCCGATCATACTGGGAGCAAATATCGGCACCTCAACCACCGGGCTGGTCGTCTCCCTGGGAATGAACACCGCGGCCAAGCGCACCGCTGTAGCTCAGTTTTTCTTCAATTTCCTTGGCGTTGTCATCTTTTTGCCGTTCTTAGTAAGCTTCTCCCTCCTCATCGAGGATCTGGGAGGGACTGCCGCTCAGCAAGTGGCCAATGCCCATCTGATATTCAATTTCACCTGCGCTGCCTTATTCCTGTTGGCCATAAAGCCATTCAGCCGCCTGATCATGTATATTTTGCCGCAGAAGGATGGTGAGATCGTCTTCGTCACCGATCATATCACACCAAAGCTGCCGGATGATATCGTAGAGGCGATCTCATTGGTGGACAAGGAGATCGTGCACATGCTCCAGATCTGCAAGGATATATTCGACAGCACTCTAGAGGTCGCAGAGGGCAGCACCGATATGTGCTCAAGAATTGTGCATTTGAGGGACTACGTCGATTATCTTCGTTCACAGATCATGTCTGCAGTTATATCTCTGACCAACCGCGATATATCAGTAGAAGAGGCGGCTCATGCGGCTATTTTAGCCCGGGTTGCTGATCTGGGCAGCCTGATGGCCTATCAGATGGTCTCCATGGCCAAGAGCTTCGAGCAGATGAACGAGAAGAAGATAAAGCTCTCTGCTGAATCCCTGAGAGGAATCGAGGAGATGGCGGCTCTCTGCCGAGAGAATACCAAGCAGCTCATGGGCGTATTTCCCGAGATGCCGGAGGATGTCGACATGAAGATGCGCTCCAATGACGAGCTGCTCCGCCAGGTGCTCAACTGGCACTATAAAACGTATCTGATCCAACTGGTAGCAAAGAGCTCTTCTGGCGGCATATTCTCCGAGATCCTCTTCTCCTTCGAGAGGATAGGATCCATCATAAGAGAACTTAGGAAGACCTCAAAGACAATGGGAATTCCCGCCTCTGCCGTCCATATGCCTGATCTGATCGATCCCAACCACGAGAATGGAGCCGCTTTAGAGAGCGATGAGAGGCAGCTATAAGGGCAGTATCAACCCTTCCAGATGCTCTTTCAAATGTTTTTGAAGTATCCAGAAATGCCTCTTAAATGTCCATAAACATTGCCACCGTTATGGCCAGCAGGGCAATTGGTATCACATATTTTGTGAGAGCAGAGAGAAGCCACAGCCATCTCCCCGAGAGATTTGTCTGGCCTGCCAGTACGTCATCGTCTACGAACCAGCGGAAGGTGATTGCCACCATAAGTGCGGCTATGGGAAGACCAATTGTCCCCACACTTACATCCATCAGATCCAGGATCCTTGATCCAAAAAATCTCAGGTCCAGAGAGCTGTAGCTCAGGGCAGAAGGTATGCCTGCGGCTGCCAGGAGGATCATCAGAAAGATGCTCGCTCTTTTTCTGCTCGCACCAGTCTGGCCCATGATGGCAGCCACATTCATC
>MVRL01000037.1 GCA_002067705.1 Methanosaeta sp. PtaU1.Bin112 | reverse complement strand
ATTGATGCTGAATGGCTGAGCGGCCTGACCGAACGGAAGTGGCAATCGAATAACCTGCCGACATTTTCCATGGACTCCGATCAGCTCTTTTCGTCTCTGGTGCGGCAGTACCTTTTCGTCTCACTTTATCGTGCTTTCATTGAATCCCTGGCAAGCGAGAATGCCACCCGGCTCTTATCAATGCAGATGGCGGAGAAAAATATAGAAGAGCACATGAGCGAGCTTGAAGTTCAACTTCACAGAGAGCGCCAGGCGGGCATAACCTCAGAATTGTTGGATTTGGTGACTGGATTTGAAGCATTGACCAGCCAGGAGAGATCAGGCTAAAGTCAAAATCGAGTTAATTGGATATGATGTCTCTAGATCATATTCTATTGCAGACACTCTTTCTCGATATCGATATCTGCTTAGCAAAACATCATCAATAAAATATATTAAATTTTGCCCTTCGTTGGAAAGAGCTATATCCAATTAGTTTGATATAAGGATTGAAATGGCCTCCTCTTGGGAGAGGCGGTCGTGAATGCGCCAAGAAGGGTATACAATGCGAGTTGGGATGTTCTCCTGGGAGAGCCTGTATTCCATCAAAGTGGGCGGAATAGCGCCGCACGTGTCTGAACTCTCCGAGGCCCTCGTCAAGAGAGGCCATGAGGTTCATGTCTTCACCAGACGCGGCGATTTTGATGCCTACGACCGGATCAATGGAGTTCACTACCAGAGAGCGGATTCAGACCGCTCTGGCGATATCATAGCACAAATGGACAGTATGTGCAAGGCCCTGTATGATCGCTTCCAGCAAGTGCAAAAGGTCGTCGGCCCCTTTGATGTGCTGCATGGCCATGACTGGCATCCTGTTTTGGCTTTAAACCGCATAAAATCCGAACACGGACTTCCCTATATCCTCACTGTGCACAGCACAGAGTGGGGCAGGAACGGGAATAAATGGGGCTGGGGGCTCTCCCAGGAGATCTCTCATCGGGAGTGGCTTGGCGGCTATGAATCCTCCCGGATAATTGCAACCACTAAGGCCATGCAAGAAGAGCTGAAGGCAGCCTACTCTATTCCTGAGAGCAAGGTGAGCATCATTCCCAACGGGATCATGGCCGGAAAGGTCCGAAGGGCTCTGGACCCTGGAAGGGTGAAGGAGAGATACGGCATAAACCCCTTGGCTCCGGTGATCCTCTTCTGCGGCAGGATGTGCTACCAGAAGGGTCCTGACCTCCTGGTGGAGGCTGTACCGTTGATCCTCAAAGATCGCCCTGATGCCAGGTTTGTTTTCGCGGGCGAGGGAGAGATGAGGGCCCACTGCGAGCGTCGGGCAGGGGAGATGAGCGTGCAGGAGGCCTGCAGGTTTCCCGGCTACGTCTCCAGCGCAGAGAAGCAGGAGCTGATGAATGCCTGCGATCTGGTATGCGTCCCCAGCAGAAACGAGCCCTTCGGCGTGGTAGTCCTGGAGGCATGGGATGCAGGCAAGAGCGTGGTGGCCACTGAGGCGGTGAGCATCATAAGAAACTTCGAGGACGGCCTACTGGCCTACATCCAACCTGAGTCTTTGGCCTGGTGCATAAACCGACTGCTGAGGAGCCCAGAGGAGATGAAAAAGCTTGCTGTTGCCGGGCAGAGCAGAATCGAGAAGGATTTTAGCTGGGACAGGATCGCGGAAAAGACTGAGAAAGTTTATGCTGAGATCCTGGGGCTAAAGCGAGATGCAAAGGCACAAGTAGTGAAATCGAAATCACGGCAGAGAAAAACACACAAAATTTAATATATAATAAAGGCGACTAAATGAAGGAATATCTACTGACTTTAACGTTGATTTCTGTGGCAATATCCGGCTGCATGGATAAGGAGCTGGACGCAAAGGATCTGAAAACATTGATGGCTAATTCCGGAAAAAATCTCGATAGCTACAGATTCGTCACGAAGACTGTACAGGAGATCAAGTCCATGGAAAACTCGACTGAAATCTCCGCGCTGGAGATCAAATCCCTGGAAGAAGGCGCTGTGAACCTTACTGCCCAGAACATGAGTATATCGACCAGGAAAAGCGCAATCTCAGGCTCAGAGGCCCTGTCGTCCATGCAACAAGAGGTCTACGTTATTCGAGATATGGCTAAAGTCAAGCTTGATGGCAATTGGTCCCAGGCAGCATTGCAGGATGCAAAGTATTTCTGGGCACTTCAGAATGTTGCTGAAAAACAGGATATGCTGCTCAATTCATCACAACTGGTGCTTTCCGGGTCGGAGATGATAGAAGGGCAAGATTGCATTCGGATCGAGGTTATACCGGATAGGAAGGCCTATGAGAGCGTGCTCTTCGAGCAGCTCGGCTCCATACTGCCTTTGGCCTACATGAATCTCACTAAGCTTTACAAGAGCAGCACAGTGAACTGGACACTGTGGGTTTCCAAGGACGATGGCCTGCCCAGGAAAGAAAATGTGAATATGGCTTTTTCGGTGACTTCAGAGATGATGGAGCTGCCGGATGATCAGATCAAAGATTTCATGCTAGAGATCGATCTGAACACCACCACTCTGTACATGGATTACAACCAACCTTTAGTGATAACGCTCCCCGAGGGGCAGCGCATAGAGCCAATCATAGGATGCGCATGCAATAGATGAATAGGATGCGCATGCAATAGATGAAGTTGAAGAGATGAGATTTCATGCCGATAAATATTGATGGATGTCACGAAAGTGCCGGAATGTCGATCAGCAGTGTTTATGCGCATAAAACTCATAAGAATGTGGGGTGAACGAAAGTGTCCGAACTGTATAGGAAAATGGTAGAAGAGGCCATGATGGCCCAGCGTGCCGATGTAGAGACCGTAAAGAGAAAAAGAGGCCAGAGTTTTGTGATCGAAGACACAAAGGCCTATCTCGATGTGGTAAATAAGATGAGAGCTGCTGACGGTCAGTCCAAGGCTGTCATCAAGTTGCATGTGGACTCTGTCAATGCCCACTATGAGATCATGAAGTCTCTGACCAAGACCATAAGGCCCGAGGACGATCCATTCGTGGAGCAT
>MVRL01000036.1 GCA_002067705.1 Methanosaeta sp. PtaU1.Bin112 | reverse complement strand
TCGATCCACGATTCAATTTGATCGGGTAAGGTCCTTCTTTACCGATCTTAATCCAGAAAGAAGGCGATGAAGCACTCAAATTAATGGTACCATCCAGCTTGCCTGAAAGCAATGCTGGATATAGCTTTGCTCTTCCATCCCTGCGAGGAGAATCGATGATGCTATCAGAAACGTTCAGCCCGGCCATATTCGAAGGAAGCCTGAGAGGACCTGTGATGCTGTGGTCAATCTCCAGCAGGAGTTCGTTCCCTGAGACCTTTATTGAAGCCAGGTCGGGATCCACTGGCTCACCGTTGGCCTTAAGCCCCTTTCCTGGCACCAGCGTGCTATGAGCGATCTGCAGCAATCCCAGGTTGCCAGAGACACTCAGCGTGCCTTGAATAAGGAGGCCATTTAATACCAGCTCGCCTGGATCTTTGTTCACAGGAGCTGTTCCCGAAATGAAGATGTCGGCAATCAAATGGGGTCTGAGATCATTGGCCACAAATGAGCTTGAACGGTATGGGCCTGTTCTTGGCATTTCAGCCTCTGCAAGCGACAGACCTGCTGCTGCTATAATTAGACTGCTGCCTGCAGGAATTTCTATATTGACTCCCTCTCCTGGAGCCTGGCTCTCATCCAGGCTGCAGCTCTCCAAAATTGCTATTATCCCCCTTGTTCCAGGAGGCTGCTTATTCCACTCCTTTACAGCTTGGGAAAGATTGTCATAGATAAAGTCCATCTCCTCCGGTTTGACCTTCTTTCTTACGCCTCTAATCCAGGACACGCCTTTAGCCATAGCCTGATCGAGGGATTCTTGCCTGTTGTATGGTCCTCCTCCTATGTCACCGCTAAAACCGTATGCATAATCCACTTCAACTGCATCTGTCGGCTCTTCGCCAGAATGAAAAGCGATCCTTCCATGTTTTACATCAATTGCCACCTTTCCCGCAGGTGGCCTTGCGCCGCCCGAAAGGTCCATAGCCATTATTTGCAGCGATGGCACAATATTACCGTCCTTAATCACTTTCAGGCTTTTGTTGGGCCCATAATATCCTTCAATATGTTTCTCAAAGGCCAGGGGACGAATGGGACCAGGTACATTCTCTTCGCAGGCTAGATGAAAGATCTCTTCCTCGGTTTGGGCCAAGTTAAAAAGGCAAGCATTATTTTCAAGTGGACTGAAAGAATAAAGTCCGTCTGATATCTTTCTTGCTTCTCCGAGTTTTACAGGATAGCTCTGCAGACGCCACAGGAAGATGCCGATATTGGGGATGTTGTATCTTCCAGCGGCAGGCAATCTGACCTCGCCAGAATGCGTAGCATGCTCAAAGGGGCCGCCGATATTTTCCAGGCCGCTCAAGTCTCTAAGATCAATTGTTAGCAGGCTATTCGGCCGGATATGATTTAGATTCTGGCTCAATGCAAGAAGTGCAAAGAATTCCACTGCTCTGGCCACCCAGCCAGTCACGTCCCTGGCCAGCTGTTCAATTGCAGTAATTGTGCCCTTGCGGCGACGGTAAGCAAGAGTATTGGCAACATAGGGTCGAGTTGTATAGCTGGATGTGCCGGCCGGATGCATACCTCTAATTCCCAGAAGGTCCCCGATATAAGGAACTGCCCATTCATCACAGGTTTCTATAAACCAATTGTCATAGAGCCTTGATATATCTTCTTCAACAATTTTAGCTTCTCTCTCCAGAAGAGCAATCAAAGCTCTCTGTGGCTCACCTTCTTGTGCATCTTTAATGCGATAGATGGCGGGCAGCAATTCATAGAGGCGGCCAGAAATCTCCTCGCTCATTGCTTAATCTCCTTGATGTCTATACCCTTCTTATCTATGATCAGAAGCTCTTCGCTCCCAATTGATTCGGGCAGAGTTGTGCTATCCAGATCTACAGATAGAACTCCTTTTACCTTCTGCATAACCTCAATCACGTCACTATCTTTGATCATCTGTCCAATGTTCATATTCTGGAAAGAGAATGCGTTCTTCAGAGATTCTCTCACCGCTCCAAGGACCAATTCTCCATTAAATCGAGAATCCGCCAAAATTCCGGCCTTGAGAGCGAATCTCTTGGGCTTGTAAGAGTCTATGCGCAGAGGTTGATAGGGGTTGCCCGATGACAGTATTGCCTCCCTCAGGTTGCTGCGCAGCTCTAAGGAGGATTGCTCAGACCTGCCATCAGCTGATGCGACGACCAATTGGACTATCCTCTTCTCGCCATCCCAGATCCATTCAGCTCGAGCCTTGGCAATTCCAGCAAAAGCCAGAGCGAAATCTTCATAATCCCTCAAAGAGACCACTCTTCCGAAGTTGAGAACCGTGGATGGTGCATTTTTCCTTGCCTGATCCTCGGGCTCATGGTCTTCAGCACCACTTGAAGCACCCGGATTTGTGACACATTTCAATCCCATTGGTCTTGTCATCAAGAGAGATATTTGATTGGCCTTAACCAATCCTCCCAGACCTATGCCTATCCTGTATATCGCCTTGATCTCTGCTCCTGTAGGGAGTCGAGAGCCTGTAATGCCATCTCCGAACTGAACTGTTGTCTTGCCATCCTCTCCTATCCTGGTGAAAAAAACCTGATTGCATCCTCCAAGGCCATAAAGAAAGGGCACTTCCTTCCATTCTATGCCATTCACCAAAATCTTCAGGGTGCTGGTCCTCCCCCTCGGCTCGGAGGATGGGACATAAGTGAGAGGGGTGCGGCTGAGGGTAAACATCTGGAAAGGCCGGGATGCATCCCCATAGCCAAGAACCTCTTCTATGCTCTCCCCATTGGTTGCATGGGCTAGATTTGCAAAAAGGATCACAGTGCTTCGATCATATGTGTTTTCAAGGGGCTGAGATATCTTCAATGTAGGATTGCCATTTTCATCTTCGTACGGCGGCTTTTCTATATAGACAACCTCGGATACAACTTCGTCGTCATCGGCAGCGGACTTCCAAACTATACTATCAGCTCCGGCTAATACAAAACCCTCAAAATCCTTGCCTTTAAGGTGCCATTTGATCTTAGCATTGCCGGATGAGAGGTCTATGACTGGGGCTTTTAAAACCTGAAAGATCTCACCCACATTCGTCACAAGGGCTCTGATTCTCTTTCCGCTGACAAGGATGGCGCGGCCCCTCTCAAGACCCATGTATAATTTGTCCAGCAAAATCTGATCTCCCCATAAAGGGGTCAGAGTCTCCTTATCCTGAAAAACCTTTACCTGAAAGCCAGCTGCTATCTCAACAGAATCCCTCAGAGGAACTGCATCCATATAAAGCTCCTCGCTCTGAATATGCACTACAGTATCGCGCAGCTTAAACCTATCCAGGTGTTCATTGGTATCTAAGGTAAGCCGGCTAACGGTTCCCGTGAGGCCAAAATTCTCACGGCCAACCGTCTCGATTTTCAGCACTTTATAAAGCTCGACTTGATTTGATGAAGCCAGGACGATCCAGCTGCCGGCCAGGACCTTCGGATAGACCCTATCCAGATCAATCATGCTCTCATCCACAGTCTGTATTTTAAAATCCTTCCAAACACCTGAAGTTCCCTCACCGTTATAGCTTTCAGGCATTGATTTGAAATCAGGAGCATTATATCCAAAAAGCGAAGCCCTCTGCCTCATAGCGAAGATGCGTGGTCCTTTTTCTGCTGGCAAGGAACCGGATCTTCCAGATTTGCTTGGCTTGCCCAAGCCTTCATCCCAGGTTATAATCGTCTGATTTTTTTCGGGATTAGGCTCTACCGTTTGAACAATTCTCATATCCCACGCTTCTGAGGATTTATCTTCGGTTTCTCGCTTCGTTCCAACGATTGTTATTGCATCTCCTGGCTGGAGTTGAGTGTTCGTACCCTTCAGATACAGCTCGTTCAGATTAAGTTTGATGGATTGGGGCGCAGTCTTCTTTAATTCAAGGTGATTCCATTCCGGCCTAGCCTCAATCTTCTCAATTGTCTCAAATGTCTGCGGTACTTCGTCCTGCCCGGGAATGCTCTGGGCCCTTGTGCCAATGTCTATCTGAACTGATGAAGGGGAACCAGGAGCGCTCTCCAGCTCGAACGCCAGTTGGGTGCTGGCTGCCACACCAGGCTTAAGCCGGTAACCTATGCTTCTGGAAAGCTCTATGATGGAAATACGCTCCTTGGCCGTTCTCAAGTATCCTTCTTCTGCAATTCGCTCCTGATAGAATGTTAGCACATCCAGAGCCATTGCCCAGGCATCCATGATGGCAAAGGAAGGATCGCTCTCATTTCGATTGGTCAGGCGAGAAAGAACTGCATCCTGGGATAGGCGCGACTTCATGGAGGACAGGAAGGTGCCATATGTCCCGGCACGATATTGCAGGGATGGAAGAGATGGCTGATTCTCGATTTTGATTGGCGTTAATTCCTTCAGTCCCTCGCAGCAGCCACATGAATTGGAATCCGGTTTTTTTATGCTCATAATCCTCCCTCCAGGAATATATCCAGCCTTCCATTCTCAGGAAAATTGGGATCGTTGTCCAGCCTAGGTATCTCCAATCGTGCCATCTCAAGAACTCCATTTTCCTTTTCCTTATTAGGCGCCCTTCCCCAACGTTGAAATCGAATTACTTCTAAGGAAGCTACGCCGGGAACTCTCATCGCAGCCTGATAGATTTGACTTAAGTATATTTTTTCTCCAAAAGTTAGATTATCAGGATGGAAAAATCCCCGTCCGCGTGGCAGGTCAAACCTGCTGAATGTTTCCATCAGATAGCGCTTGACATCAGAGCGAAAGAAGCCGGGCTTTACGCATACCCGCATAGCTATATCCAGAGGGACATGAATGGGTTCAGCTATCTCTAGATCATAACCTGCCATTCGGTATTGATTCAGGTAATCAAGCATCTCCTGCTTGAACTTCTCGTCTACTGGCAGTCCATCCTTTCGGTCAATGGAAATATAGACGGTATGCCAGCTTCCTGTCCATCGAATTGTGGCTACAGCCTTCTGGATTCTGGAATCTCGTTCGGCAACTTCTGCATAATCCGATTCTGTAACCGCCCTCTCCTGAATTCGGAAGGCTTCAGGTGCAGAGCGTCTCACTATCTCCATGTCTTCAGGATCTTCTCCACCCCGGGCTGCCATGGGATTGCGTATATTGCATATGCTCTTGATTCCCGATATCTTGTCTACGATATGGGAAATGCTCTCCCTTCCAACATTGCCTTGTTTGCCGTTACCCACTCGATAGTTGGCGAAGAGCCTTGAGCCAGGAGACGGTTTCAGGCCTAAGATCCCATCTCCAAAGTGCAGTCGAGATTTACCATCTTCATCAGACTCCAATACGAACTCCCGAGAAAATCTACTGCTTCCTATTAGATCGTGCTGAGGGTTCCAGGTTGCCTCCTCTCCTCCTGTCTGCAGCCATATTGCCGGCAAAACATAACGCATATCCCATTGGAAAGCATCAGTAGCTGGAGCCTGTTGATCAAAAGGAATTCTAGCATAATTCTGCTTTTTCTTCTCTTTTGCAGACCCCTGTCGAGTAACAGGCTGGAGCTTGAGCACAGGATTGTATCTGATATCATCCCCTACTATAGGCAGCTCTTCTTGGGATATTGACCTGCCATGGTCCACAAGAATAACATTCCCCTGAGCTATGCTTACATTCTCGATGTATTGCTGTTTGTGTTTGATATCTGTCTTTGAGCTCAGGCACAACGGAAAGGGAAGGGCATCCGCAGAATCCCACTGGATCTCCGTGAGTGCCTGATCGTTCAGAGGATCGGTGAGAGGTTTATCGCCTGCCTTTGTGATTGCACCGGTTAGCTTGACTGCCCATCTATGATTGGGATCAGCATCATCATCTCTTCCAGTAGTTGGGCTCAGCACCTCTTCAAAGATTATGACATCGTCCTTTTGCAGTTTAGGATACGAGCCCTTCAAGGTTGCATGGGTTGAACCCCTTGGCAGGCAGCATTCCTGATCGCCCCAGGTATAAAAATGGAGTCTATTATGCTGCTTGAAGAGATGAGCCTCGTGCATTGACTCAAAGACTTCAGGCTCCTGAAGCAGAGCTTGACCGTAAACCTCGGAATCCGGATCAATTACCTTATCGAATCCCTCCAAGCGAGTCATAAACTGAGTGCCTTTCTTCAGGGTCAAGCTTTCTGGACTGCTGTCGGCCTCGTCCAGAGTCACCTGCACCCAGGCCCTGGCATTGCAGCCGTCATGCATGGGATAATCAAGCAATCTGGCGTGACGGCGAACGGATATCCTCTTGCGAGCTTTTCCCAGATATGCCTCGGTGGCGACAGCGTCCTGATAGTAGCTCAAATGATCACCAAAATAGGCCAGTATCTCCACCAATGCCACCATCATGTCAGCAGGATTCCTCTCCTTCCAGTCCGGCATGAGCATATTGAGCCTATCCAGCATGAGCTGTCTCAGGCTAGCATAGTCTTTTGCCTGGTAGTCGATATAAGGCTCAGCCACTCTCTCCTGTTGGCAATGTATATCTGATTTGCAGTCGAAATCGCTGGTGCATTCCTCTTTGAAAGAGAACGAAATTTCTGAAAGCATCGGATCGAAGCCATATGGTGGTCTGCATTGAACAGAAGGATCGATCAGACGTAGGGTGTAAATTGAAAAATCGCCCGACTTTGAGACATTGACAGTTAGAATATTATTTATTGAGTTTACTGAATCCACTTTAATATCCTTTATTCGAACTCCGCCCTCGATAATAATGTTTTCTTTCTTAAGCGCAGTTATTGGAAGAGAGGGTAGGCTGCGCAAGAAATAGACCTTTAGAGATCTCTGCCCGGAATCTACCTCCAGATAATCAATTCCGTTTAAATTCCGAACAACATCCTTTAATACCTGCTTGCGTCTGCGCTCGTTTTGGCATCTGTAATTCATGGCCATTCACACCTCTCGACGGAATTCTGCCATATTTCTTTCCTGAGTGCGTCTGATTACATATTGCACAGATACTGTCAGCATCGATTCTTCGTTTTCCACTATAACGGCCTCAACATTGATGATATCCCCCAGCCACTGCTGCAGAGAGCTCTGTACTGTGAGCTGGGTGGCTGCGGCCAAGGCGTCGCTGTTCGGAGCGAAGACCAGCTGCATTAGACCGCTTCCAAAATTTGGCCGGTTCACTCGCTCGCCTGGAGAGGTGAAAAGAACTTGCTCTATCATATCCTGGATATGGTTGTCATCCGTAGTCTCTGCCGTCCGACCCAGATTGTTGAAATGAAATGGATAATCGATCTGCATCAAATCCCCTTCGCCCTCATTTGAGTGAGAAGAATGTTAAGACCCGTTCCCGTTGGCGTGCATATTGCCTGGCTGTCTTGCAGAAGTACGGGCACGCCCCCTGACAAAACTCGCGTCGCAGCCACAATCCACTGGGCTGTAGCGCAAGGTGGGTTGGGTGTGCCGGTGAGGCCACAGCCTGCAACCATATAAGAGGCAGCCTGGGTGACAATCGGCTGGCCGCTGACCTTTACTCTGGGATTGGTCACAGTGGGCTGCGCTTGGCCTGCATGCATGCACATGACTGTCGCCCCAACGTGAAGCAGATAGCCAGGCATCAGATCACATCCAGAGCGCCGCTGTTAATTGATACCTTGGGCCCGGTCAGCTTGATGCTCGCACCCTGGCCGTTGGAGATCTCAATGCCCGTTGAGCTGACGGAAAGCTTCTGACCCCCTGATGTCTCCAAGATTATGCCGCCACTTCCTGGTGTATCATCGATGGTGATACAGTTGCCACCCTCGGTCTTGATCATCAGCTTTTTGTAGGGCGGAGCAATCAGCAGGGGAGGAATTTCCGCTACGGATCCCCACCAGCACCCAGACCAGATGGGATATTCAGGGTTTCCGTGCTCAAACTCGATCCATACTCCTGAATTCACCGGAGGAAGGCAGAAGAAGCCCGTCTTATCGCCGCCAAATGGAGTGCAGGGCATAGCCCAGCCACTATCCAGATCCCCCATGACATCAGGCACTTTTGCCTTGATCCTTCCTATCATCAGAGGATCCTTATTGTCGCTGACCGTTCCTCGATACTTGCCATAGAATTTTTCCTCCATGAAATTAACCACCTGATTACGGCCTTACAACTGGCAGCAGAGTGCCTGTTCCCTCTCTGCTCAGGGAGAATTGCTGCTTGTAGCTTCCAATAGTGATGATATGCTTGACATTTTTAACATAATAGTTTCCGTCATAAGAGACGCCTGCGCCTCTCAGTCCCACCAGCTTGCGGGCTCGAAGCACAGATCCATAGAGCACAGAATCAAGTTCTCCCTCGCCTGTGACAGGATCTGGAGCCCGGGCAGATGTTGACAGTGCCGATGCCGCTGCCTGAGCGGGATTCTGGTTGGCAGTGTTTCTCATCAGCACTCTGCGTCTTGGCGGTGCAGAGGAGGTGGCCAAAGGAGGGATCTTCAAAGATGGCAGCTGGGGTATGGGTATTCTCATCTTTGTCACCGGCTCTACAAAATTGCCCGAGGCGGCTACCGGAGCCAGGGAATCATTGGAGAAGTGAAGATCGGTCACATTCGTCGCTGAGCCCATGTTCATCGTCAGGGCGGGCTGGGGCAAGCCGACGCGAGACTCAGGTCCAAAGTAGGCTGTGCTCACTCCCATGGTGGCAGGCTCGACATAAAATATGAATCCATTTCTCCTGGCCAGCTTTTGCAGGAGTTTGAGATCGGTCTCATTCTGCCGGGGCACTCGCTGGACCACCAGAGGCACATCGGTAGTGGGCGTGACACTGGGTATCAGGCCATATTTGGCGTATTTCGCTATCACACCAGTGGCGATCAAAAAATCCGGCTGATTCTCATACATCTCATTCTTTTCCTCCAAATCAAG
>MVRL01000035.1 GCA_002067705.1 Methanosaeta sp. PtaU1.Bin112 | reverse complement strand
TAAAGGTTTTGGTGGGCTACTTACGGCTTTCCTCCCCGCCCTGAAGAGCGGGGCTTCCAGCCTGTGTTTATGTGAGGCGGCAGTCAAGAAACCTTTTTCCTGATCGCCGGATTTGAGGCAAATGAATTGTGAGCAAACGGCAGCTTTTCCGCATCCCCAATCCTGAAATTGACAGGCAATCCCAGTGCCTCCTTGTTCTTGAGGACGTTTCTGGGCATCCCTTCGGAGTAGTCCACGCCGGTTACATTTTGACCAAGCTCTGAAAACAAGAGTGCCACGATCCCCGGACCAGTCCCAACATCGATAACCGTGTCCTCTTTCAGGGCCTCAGTGAAAATCCTTTGCCAATGCCTTTTTTCCTCTTCGAATTTTAATATTTGCATCTCTCTCTAATGTCTTTCGATGGCTTCCTTCATGACGATCAGATCTCCACGGTCACTCTATGTCTTATCACCAATCTTTTGTCTTCTGCTGCATATAGGTGACATGCAATGCGATGGCCCTCCCCTAAGTCGATCAGTTGGGGCTCAGTCTTTTCGCAAATCTTCTCTTTAAATCTGCACCTCGTGTGGAACCTGCAGCCAGAAGGGGGATTCATGGGGCTGGGCATCTCTCCCTCAAGAACGATCTTTTTCCTTTTCGTCTGAGGATCGGCGATGGGTATTGCCGACATCAAAGCCCTGGTGTACGGGTGTCTGGCCTCCTCAAACAGCTCCTTCGTGCTCCCGGCCTCTACGATTTTCCCTAAGTACATCACGCCCATGCTGCTGGTCATCCTGCTGATGAGGTTTAGGTCGTGGGATATGAAGAGGCATGAGAAATGAAACTCCTCCTGGACCGTATTCATCAGGGACAGTATCTGGGCCTGAACGCTCACGTCCAGGGAAGATGTCGGCTCATCGGCCACTATGAACCTTGGGCCCAGTGCCAAGACCCTGGCCAGCACCACCCGCTGGCTCTGGCCGCCGCTCAGCTCGTGAGGAAAGCGGTTGACATGCTCTGGCTGCAGTCCGACCATATCGATGAGCTCCAGAACTTTTTTCTCGCGATTAGCCTTGGGAACAAGGTTGTAGAGCTTCAGAGGCTCGGCGATGATATCACCAATTTTCATGCGGGGGTGCAGAGACGACTCCGGGTCTTGGAAGATGATCTGCATTTGAGGCCGAAGCTTTCTCAGTGCCTTTTTATTCAGCTTTAGGACGTCGATGCTGTTGAAGATCACCTTGCCCTCAGTGGGCTCTATCAACCTCAATACAAGCCTCCCCACCGTCGTCTTGCCGCAGCCGGACTCGCCCACCAGCCCGAATGTCTCACCATCTGCGATATTGAAGGATATGCCGTCCACTGCCTTCACAGATCTCTTGCTGACAAGGCCGCTGGTGAACGTCTTTTTTAGCCCTTGTACCTCAAGCATAAAGGAGACACCTCGCATGCTGGCCATCCTTCACCTCTGTCAGCGGAGGATGGACGCTTTTGCAAATATCCATTGAACAGTCGCACCTCGGATGAAACCTGCAGCCAGGAGGAGGATTGATCAGCGAAGGGCTGATGCCTCTAATCGGCTTCATGCCCCTGGAGGGAACCGACTCAAGAAAACTCCTGGCATAAGGATGGGCCGGCCCCTTGAAAAATTCCTTGATATCGGCATACTCCACAATCTCGCCAGAATACATGACTGCGACCTTATCGCAAAGCTGTGCAGCCAGTGAAAGGTCGTGAGTAATGAGGAGCATCGAGGCTCCAGAATTTTTTATCAGATCTTTCATCAGCTCCACGATTTGGGCCTGAATGGTCACGTCCAGTCCCCTGGTCGGCTCGTCTGCTATGATCAAGGATGGACTGCATGCCAGTCCCATTGCGATCATCGCTCTCTGCCTCATGCCGCCGGAAAACTCGTGAGGATACTCCTTCGCCCTATCGGGCGCAGAAGGTATCCTCACCAGGCCGAGCATTTGGACGGCTCGAGAGTTGGCAATGCTTTTTTTCAGTCCCTGGTGGCGCAAAAACGGCTCCGATATCTGGAATCCAACTGTGAGCACAGGATTCAAAGAGCTGAGAGGGTTTTGGAATATATGGGCGATCTCTTTTCCGCGGACCCCTCTGAGTTCCTTTTCATTGAGCTTTAGAAGATCCCTTCCTTTGTAAATTACCCTGCCATCCGTTTTGGTATTTTCCGATAGCAATCGCAATAATGAAAGTGCCAGAACGGTCTTTCCACACCCTGACTCCCCCACCAACCCTAAAGTCTCATTCTCGCCTATCTCCAGGCTCACATCGTCAACGGCCCTGACAATTCCATCAACCGTCATGAAATGGCTGTTCAAATGCTCTATGGAGAGAAGTGTCATTTGATCACCATCTGCCTTGGATCGATCGCGTCACGCAGGCCGTCTCCGATGAAGTTGAAAGCCAGAACTGCCAGCATTATCATCAATCCCGGGAAGACGCAGAGCCATGGGCAGTCCCTCAAGTACTCTCTGCCCTCGTTTAGCATGCTGCCCCACTCGGGCGTGGGCGGCTGGGCCCCGAGTCCCAGGTATCCGAGAGCCGCTATGCTCAGTATGACGGAGCCCAGGTTTAGAGTCATGAGCACGATTATCGGGGGCAGGCAGTTGGGCAGCACATAGCGAAGGCAAATATAGCCGTCACTGCAGCCCATGGCCCTTGCCCCCTCTATGTACTCCTTCTCCCTTATCGATAGCGTGGTTGCTCTTGCCACCCTTGCATAGAAGAGCCACCCCACCAGGGATATGGCCACAATCGTATTGATCATGCCTGGGCCCAAAGCGCCGATGATTACCAGCGCTAGGATGATGCTGGGGAAAGCCAGGAGCACATCGATCAGCCTCATCAGAATCTCATCGATCACACCCCTAAAGTATCCCGCAATTATGCCGATGAACACCCCGAACGTGGATGTAAGGGCCACCACCAGGATGCTCAGTTCAAATGTCGTCCGCGTCCCGTAAATCATGCGGCTGAGCACGTCTCTGCCTAGCTGATCGGTTCCCATGGGGTGCTCCCATGATGGCGATTTCAGCTTTTCCTTTAGGGCAATCTTATCCGTATCGTAAGGGGCGATGAAGTCGGCTAAGATGGCAGCTGTAATCAGCATCAGGATTACTATCAGCCCTGCAACAGATGCCCTATTTTTGAGGAACTCGTCCATGTTTCGCGATTTGGCCAGCGTCAACTCCCCCCAATTCTCGGATCAAATATCGGATATAAAATATCAATCGTGAAGTTTAGAAGCATATACATGAGAGTGATAAACAGGACCGTGCCCTGTATAACCGGGATATCTCTCGCTGAGATGGAATCGATCAGCAGTCTGCCAATTCCCGGCCAGGCGAAAATGGTCTCGATGATCACTGCTCCGCCTAGCAGGTGGCCGAACTCAAGCCCGACCATTGTTATGATGGGGATCAGCGCATTTTTCAGTGAATGAGTTATCATAATATCTCTATGGTCCAGGCCTTTGCCCCTTGCAGTCCTTATGTAGTCCTGCCTCATAACCTCCAGAGTGCTCGATCTGGTCAGCCTCATTACAACGGCAGTTGTGGCCGTCCCGAGTGTGACGACCGGCAGTATCAGGTGACTTGGCCCTCCATACCCAATCGTTGGTGTAAGCTTTAGAGCAAGTGAGAAAACCATTATGAGCAGAAGGGCAAGCCAGAAATTGGGCATGGATATTCCCAAAACTGCGGTGGCGCTGCACAGATAATCGGTAGTCGAGTTCTGTTTGACCGCGGCCAAAATACCGAGGGGCATGCCTATCAACAATGACATGAGCACGGCGATGAGAGCAAGGGTAATAGTTGCCGGCAGCCTTATTAGAATTTCTTCCAGGACGTGAGCATTGGTTTTATAGGATCTTCCCAGGTCTCCATGAAACGCGTTGGTTGCCCAGGAGTAATACTGGGACAGCAAAGACCTGTCAAGGTCGAACTTTTCTTTGACCAGCTGCACCTCTTCATTGGAGGGATTCAGTTCGACGTTGCCTAAGAATATGTACTTGGCCATCACTTCTGCATTCTCTCCCGGCAGCGAGTGGAGCATGAAAAAGACCAGCGATGTCGATACTGTCAATACCAGGCAAAATATTCCCAACCTCTTCAATATGTTATTCAGCATCCAATCGGCCTCAATGAATAAAATTGGACCGACAGAGATGCTCTGTCGGCCAACTGGTTAGGGGCTATTCCCTATATATCCCCGTGTTTATGCAGTAATCATGATGCGCGGGGTTCGGGACATATCCCTTCACATCGTTCTTGGTCACGACACAGAGGTAGTGATAGGCGATTGGAATTTGGGCGCAATCCTCGTCGTAGACTATCTTCTGCACCTGCTTGTACAGGTCGTTTCTCTTCTCCGAATCGAATGTGCTTCTAGCCTCCAGGATCAGATCGTCGACCTCAGGATTTGCATAATGGTAGTCGACTTCGGTGCTGAGGAATTCATTCTCGATGTAATAGCTTGGATCGGGTATCATCATGCATGCGTCTCCACCGCCTACCCATATCATTCCCCATTCGCCGACACGCTCGCTTATCGCATCACTTTCCATTACTCTTGCCTCTGCCTCGATGCCGATCTCTTTGAGCTGGGACTGGACCGCCTGCTCGATCAGGGGAAGTGCTGGACGCTGGGGCCAGGTGTAAAGGGTGATCTTGAATGTCTGGCCGTCTTTGTCCAGGATGCCGTCGCTGTCAGTGTCCTCCCAGCCGGCCTCTGCTAGGAGCTCCTTTGCCTTCTCCATATTGTAGGAGTAGCCTTCGATCTCGTTATTTCTCCAGGCGAGGCCAGGAGTGAGTGCATTACCGTCGGATGCCTTTCCGCGGCCAAGCAGGATGTCGTCGGCAATGCTCTCCCTGTCGATAGCATAAGCTATGGCCTTCCTGACCCTTACATCATCGTAAGGGGCCTTCGAGACATCCCCGAACTTCAGCTTGTATCCCTGGCAGAGCAGGTGTATTGTGACGTTTAAGTCCGGATTGTCCTGAAGCCGTGCTGTAGAGCCGAGCGGTGGCTCGGTGGTAAAATCGACCTCTCCACTTTCAATTGCCATTTCCCGGGCGTTGGCGTCTCCAATTCCGAACTTAACGGTTACTGTATCCAGCAATGGAGCGCCATCCCGATAGTTCTCATTTTTGGCAAGCTCCAGAGTGTCGGATGCCTTATCGTAGCTGACGAATTTGAACGGACCGGTGCAGATGGGCTTTGATATCGACCCATCGCTCTCCTCGTTGTTCTTATATATGCTCGCCCGCCCATAAGCCAACCTGGCAGGGAGAGATGCGTCAGGGGTCTCAGTCGTTATGTCGACTGTATTGTCGTCGACCTTGGTGATATCCTTGATGTTCAGCTGGCCTTTGACGCTTGGATTCATCTCCATGGTTCTCTTAAGGGATTCTGAAACGTCGTCAGCAGTCACCTTTGAGCCGTCGTGGAATAAAATGTCTTCGTTTAAATGGAAGCGCCAGGTGTCATCGCCGACCGTCTCCCAGGATTTAGCAATGCAAGGAACGATCTCGAATTCAGGGCTGATCGAGGTCAATCCCTCTGCAACGAGGAAATTGTTGAGATTATAGCTATATAGGGCCGGATCTATGCCGCCCATTGCCCATACCTCGCCTATGATGAGGTTCTGATCGCTGCCAGCCAACGTGACGGAGCAACCGATAAAGATCAAGCCGACGATAATTGCTGTTATTGCCAAAATGGCGTTTGTTAGATTAAATCTGCATTCATGCATAGTCCACCACCTCCTAAGCATTGGCAGTTTTATCTTGCCTGCATCACCAAGGTGCTGACGAAGACTGACTCGTCGAACATATCGCTAACCTTCTTGGATGGGTCCGCATGCCGGACTAAAAACATCCATTCTCCGTCCGTGCTTATGGGAATGCGAGCCCTTCCTAGGCTGTCCGTCTTAACGAGTGCCATCTCCTTTCCCTCCTTTTTGGACACCGCTTTGATATCGGCAGAGGCCAGAGGACTTCCTTCATAAAATACCTGCATCTCGGCATCGCTTCCGACAGAGAACCAAGATCTCCCGGGGACGATCTCTAGGATTCCATGCACGACTTGGCTCCTATATTCACTGTCGCTCTCAGCAGGGCAAATTATCTTGGCCATCTGATGAAAGGCCCCTGCATAGGTGACATCCTTAAATTGGGATCGAGGCCCCCTCTTGTTTCCGTCCGGAGTCTTGCAGAGTATTGACGATTCCATATCTGCTATGACCACATGTGATCCACTCTTGTCTGCTACAAATCTTAGAATGTAGTGCTTATCACCAGGAATGAGATTTATGTCAGACTTGCTGCCATCGGGATTATAGTTGAATGCCTTCAGCCTCTTTATATCGGCAATGCCGTCTTGGCGCATATTATGGCCATACACAAGGGCCAGTTCTACATTGGCATCATCCTTCTTGGAGTTTTCCAGCCATATCTCATGGCCTTGCATCATCAATTCAATTTTGCACTCTTGCATTGGTCTACCTCGCTTTCTTAAATCTGAGAATTGAATGTACTTATTATTAATAAGTATTACGATTATAGTATTACTATATATGTAAATAATTCGTGAATTGGCATTTTAATGCGAGATGAACTGCTGAATACTATGGCGGCGTAAAATATTATGTCGTCGCAGGATGTTGGTCTACAAGGCCACTATCATAAGAGGATTTCAAATGCCAACCGCAAGGCTGGCCTGCTAAACACATATATAAATAGTTATTTCACGGTTCCTCAGATCTACAGCTCCAACGCCTTTTGAGATCTCTCCGGCTCCATCGATATCATTACAAATCCAAGCACGCTGGCGCAGATCATGAGTCCCGGCGGTAGATACCACCACCACATGTCATTAGCAAATCCGCCCCGAGAAAAGGCGAAGTGAATCATCTCCCCCCAGCTGATGTTAAGGGGATCGCCCAGCCCCAGAAAGCTCAAGGATGCCTCGGTGAGCATGGCCGATGCCACCGCCAGGGCGAACTTGGCCTGGATAATCTCCTTGCAGTTGATCAGTATGTGATGCAACATTATGTAGCCATCACCCGCACCCAGTGACCGGGCAGCTTCCACGAAGGGCATCTCCCTCAGCTGCAGAACGCGAGAGTGGACCACTCTTGTAGTTGAGCACCACCAGAGCAGGCCAACTACGAAGATGATGTTCCACATGCTGGGGCTGAGATATGCGGCCAGGATGATCATAAGAGGCAGCCCAGGAACGAGCAGGACCACATCGCTGATGGCCATCACCAGCTCCTCTATCCGTCCCCGGTAGTATCCGGCCAGCATTCCCAGAGTGGCGCCGATGATAATGGAGATCGATCCCGCCATAAATCCGATGGCAAGGGAGACGCGAGTGGCATAGATCAACTCGGATAAAATGTCCTGGCCGATGTCATTGGTGCCCAGCCGATGCTCCGCGTTCGGGGGCTGATAGGGCGATCCCGTCTCCTGGGGATCATATGGTGCAATCAAAGGCGCAAAGAGGGCTATAGATAGGAACAGAATGAGACTCGAGAGGCCCGCCACCCGAAGAGGGGCATGTGAGACCAAGCCTGCGATGGAGGGATGCAATTCAGCTCGACCTCCCAATTCTCGGATCGGCGAGGGCGTAGAGCATGTCCGCAGCGAAATTGGCGAAAAGGACGAATATCGTCAGGATAAAAAAGCATCCCTGCATGACCGGATAGTCTCTGGCCAGCACAGCATCGTAGATGAGAGTTCCCATGCCGTTCAAAGAGAAGACGATCTCAATTATAAGAGCGCCAGAGACCATGAATCCGAAGCTCAACGCCACCATGCTGATGAATGGGGGCAGGACATTCCTGATGATGTGCTTATTGAGGATGCGCCCTTCAGTGAGTCCCTTGGCCCTCGCCGCCACCACGAACTGTTGATCGGATATCTGCATTACCGAATTCCTGACAACCAGGAACTTGGAGGCACCACCAAGCAAAGAAAGGGCAGCCACGGGCAGAGACAAGTGCCAGACCACATCCAAGAGATAATCAATGCCCTCTTTGCCTCCGGATGTCAGATTCCCCAGGGGAAAAAGCCCCAGGTGAAAGGCGAACAGGCTTAAGAAGAGCATGGCCAGGAGAAATGCGGGACAGGTGTAAAGAGAGAGTGCAATTGCTGTGAGCAGATAATCAGCCCGGCTATTGATCTTGAATCCTGCCAGGGAGCCGCAAAGGAGGGCGAGGAGAGAGCCAAATACATCAGAGGGAAAGACCAAGAGCACCGTCCAGAAGAGGCTGCTGGTCAAGAGCTCCACCACGCTCAGGTTCTTGTGAATGGAGTATCCCAGATTTATCTCAGTTAGCTGGCACAGATAGCGGATGTACTGAATATGAATCGGCTGGTCCAGGCCGTGCTCGGCTCGAAGAAGCTCTATCATCTCTGGATCGTTGTGCAGTGCGTTCTCGCCCAGCAGATTGATTATGGGGTCGCCGGGCATCATCCTGGGCAGGGCGAAGTTGAGGGAGAGGATCAAGAATAGGGTGAACCCATAGCGGATCAGCTTTCCTAGGAGATAGTCCCTTCTTCCTCGCATAGTTGATCAGATCCGATGCCTTTTGAAAAAAAGGTTCTGCACGAGGGAGCCTCAGGCTCTGTGCAGGTTGAATAAAGTCCCATATGAGAGGATGCCGTGCAAGGGATTGTATTCCCAGCCTTCGAGTCGGGCATTGTAGGGCTGGATGATGTTCATGGAGTATACTGCGAACTGAGGCATCTCCTCCGCGTAATAGCTCTGGATCTCTGCTGCCAGCTCCTTTCGCTCCTCTGTGTCCTGTGTTTTGCCCAGATCGTCCACCAGAGATTGATACTCCGGATCGCTGACCATGGACCAGCCATAGTATCTGGTATCGGTGTAGCCCGAGCCGTAGCCCTCCCCCATCATCATGCCCCAGAATGTCGTCCCGGCCAGAGCCATCTCATGAGTCTTCTTCTCATCCAAGATCTCACCGTGGGTGCTTTTGTCTGCCAGGTCGATCTGAATGTCGACGCCTGCCTGGGCAAAGTACTTCTTGAGCATCTCCGCCGCTCGCACGCTGTCAGGCAGATCGCTTCTGGTCAAGAGCTTGGGCTGGAACTTGTCGCCATCTGGCATCTCTCGCAAGCCATCGCCATCCACGTCCTTAAAGCCCAGGCTGTCCAGCATGGTTCCAGAGAGATTCAGGTCCTGGGCCAGTGTCCTGGTCTCGGTGAAATAGAGGGTGCCATCGGGAATCCACCCCGCGCTGGGAGTGGTGCCATATCCGGCGGTAAACATGTTCCTCAACTCCTCATAGTCAAGTGCGTAGCTGAGAGCCTGGCGCAGCTCTTTGTCATCGAAAGGAGACACGGCGGTATTGAACCACAGAACGTTGGTGATTCCCCTCTCCAGGTAGACCTCGATGCCGATATCATCATTCTCCAGCAGTTTGGGAACATAATAGTAGCTAATCCCTTTGGAGTAGTAATAGGGCAGGTCTATCTCCCCCTTCTGGAAGGCCAGCATCATAGCATCGGGATTCTTGAACATCCTCAGCTGGATGGTATCTATGGCCGGCATTCCTCCCCAGTAATTCTCATTCGCCTGATAGGTGACAATTCCAGCGTCTTTGTCGAAGCTCTCGAATTTATACGGCCCACATCCGATTGCAGCCTCTAAATCGTTGAACTTTTTGGGATCATCAACAGACTTGAAGATGTGCTCAGGGATTGTCTTCACCACGGCAATTGTGGTGAGGAAGTTGTAGTCAGGCTTCACCAGGTTGATTATGACTGTCTTGTCGTCCGGCGCTTCCACAGACTCGATAGTGCCGATATAGGATTTGCTCAGAGGGTCCTTCTCCAAGTCATAGTCAACAGTAAACTTGAAATCCTGAGCTGTCACCGGCTTTCCGTCGTGCCAGGTAGCATTATCTCGTAAGTGGAAGGTCCACTTCTGCAGGTCTTCGGTCTCCCAGGATGTGGCGAGCTCTGGATCAAGGTCGCCGTTTTTATTGAACCTGACCAGCCCCTGGTGGCTTAGCATCATGCTGTACACCCCGAAATAGTAGTCCCAGGGATTAGCGTCGTTTATCTGATTGATGGTGCCAATGGTGAGCTTTGCGATTCTGTCGCCGGAACCGCTTTCTTCCGTCTGGGCAGCCGTCGCCATGCCCGTCAAACAGAGGCTGAGGAAGACCAGAGCGAGAGCCGTTAGCTTTGATATGCGCATCATGAATATAATTCACCTTTTGTTTTACTTTGACCATTGCTTTTAGTATTTAGTCTTAATGAATGAAATTTTTATATTATGTGCACATTTCACATGCTCAATGGCATTCTGAGAATGATCTTGGAGAAGGAGAGATTACCATCATGAAGCTTGACTGGAATCAAATATGGAAGGATGCATTTCGAGAATCTCGGCTAACAAGCGACAACTACTACGATAACGAGGAGCGAGCCAAGAGCTATGATGACTCTGAGAATATCTGGATCGATGGGAGGAAGAGAGCTGAAAAGCTTAGCCTCGATCCCTCCTGGTCGGTGCTTGACATCGGGTCCGGTCCCGGAATTCTAACGGTTCCTCTGGCCCATCGGGCGAGAGCCGTCACGGCAGTCGAGCCTTCATTGCCCATGATAAGCTGTCTGAAGAGGCATCTTGATGAGGAAAATCTCTCCAATGTGGAGATCATCAACTCCCGGTGGGAGGATGTATCCTCTGAGGAGATGGAGGCTCACGATTTGGTCATTGCTTCCTACTCATTGAACTTCGAGGACATCCGAGAGGCTTTGCTCAAGATGAACCGACTGGCAAAGAAAAGGGTTGTACTTTACTGGTTTGCGGGAACCGCCAACTGGGAGCTAATTCGTATGGATCTGTTCTCAAAAATCCATAATCGCAAGCTTGCGCCTTTTCCAAAATGCAACGTCATCTTCAACCTATTATATGATATGGGATTTTATCCGGATGTTGAAGTCCTTTATGGCACATCCTTTCCAAGAGAGTACGTCGACTATGATAAAGCCCTGTTTTATCTCAAGAGTACACTCAACATCTTCGACGGAACTCATGACGAACTGCTGCACAATTATGTCGAAGATCACTGGAGGAGAGGCGACGGCAGATTATTCATGGATGATAAGACGACATACGTGAAGATCTCCTGGATGCCGAAAGATATTGATGGGCAAATGCTGCTTCGACGATAAGATGACCTGAAATCGACCAAGCCTGATCTTTAAGTATTAGAGCTTAATGCAACCCTGTCACTGCGATCAGGGAACGCAGGAGGATGAAAAGTTGTATCGATCTGGAGAGCTTAATGGCTTCTAGCTTAGCGGTCTTGTTCATTTCCATGTCGATTGATGAATGCCTTCGTACTACCTTGGGGAATGGTGCGGTATTCGGCATTACCCATATTCTTCATGCCATCTTCAAGCCCGACTTGAGCATTGCCCCCTGTCTCGCAGAAGAGTGGGAAGCAACGCCGGATGGAAGATCGATTAATAAACAAAGAAAAAGTGCAGAAGGAACTACCGGTACCTATTCATCATCTTCATGTATTCTTCCGCTCTCTTTCTCTGCGATGGGTCTCTTGTTATCGCTCTTCCTATGTTCAGTAGGACGTTGGGCCCTGTGTTGTCCATTGCTTTCTGGACATCTCCTCCCTGGGCTCCTATCCCTGGGCAGAGGAACAGCGCATTGCTGCCTGCAAGGACGCGCGCGGTCCTTATGTCCTCTGCTGTCACGTGCCCGGTTGTTCCCATGACGAGGCCGTCTGCGTTGCTCGTGCGGACTTCTTCTGCGATCTTCTGGTAGAGCGGTTTGCTCCCGAGGGTTGCATCTTTCTGGACCCACGCCGCCTGGGAGTTTGACATGAGGCCGAGGATTATTGCTCCCAGTTTTTCCCTGTGCGCAAGGTCTGACGTCTCCTTTATGTTGCCGGGATATGGAGACGCGGTGAATGCGTCGAAGCCGGATGCGCTTATTTGCTGTATCGCTGCATCGTTCGAGGATCCGATATCAGAGAGCTTGTGGTCGAGTATGGATATGCAGCCGTGGTTTCGTATCTCTCTTGTCAGTTCGCGCAGTTCCCTCACGCGCAGATTGAATAGCAGGAATTGGCTGTTAGGCTTGAATGCTGCAGCATAGTCGCTGGTCTTCTCAACGAGATCCAGGCAGTAATGTAGGATTTCCTCCTCGTTCACCTCTGAGGGAAGCGGATCAAGGCCTATGCACAGCACGCTATTCTTTTCATCTCTCACATTTCTGTATTTTTCAAGAAAATCTGTCATTTAACCTCGTCTTTTTCTTTGTTTTCCAGTATTACGCCGGTGTCACATACGACGTTGCAGCATACGATCGTTTATGGCCGGCCAGCCATTTAGCTCTTTTGTGGCAAAGGGCTCTAGCCCTTATGCCTGCAGTGGACCGATGAAAACTTCTGGGGATATGGAGATGATACGTCCGGGCTATGTGCATTCGTTCACGAGGTCATATCCTAGAACCTCCAGGATGTCGGCCTGGACGTCTACGTCGAGTGTCCCTGGGCAGCGATGCCTTCAAGAAGAAGCTCTGGACGGATAGAGACTACTTAATGGCCATCGGATATTCAACGCCGTACGCCAATCTGGCAGGAGATACGGCCGCCGAGTACTATGTGGATCTGCCGGGACTGTTCAGCACGTCTACCGCACCAAATATCCTTGAGCCCATCATCGCGCTCATCTGGGGAGATGCTATCTACCCCGTGCGCACCGATCGCTGGGAGGACTGGACGCCGATGTACGGCTACGGGCCGGTGAACTACTGGTCGTGGTTCAGCCTGAAGCCGGTTGGCGAATGAGAATGGATCGCCTTCACCGCATTTTTTTAAAATAGTATTATTCATTATTACAATAATGAAAATGATTATTACCCATAACTCAGTATCACTACTAGCTGCTTTGATGTGTATGGAGTGGATGAAGAGACCGCCAAAAACCAGCGCTCGGCGCAGTGGTTGGACTGGAGTGCAGAAGGGGACTTCTGAGAAATAAGGCGATGAGAGCAATATGGAGGTAGGTATATTGAGCAGAGTTAGGATAGAGAATTTGCTTGGATGTGGCTTAATGCTCATATTTTTTGCAGCAAGCATCATGTCCGTTAGCGCAGCAGACGACGAGAATGTCTTGAAGCTGGGGATACAGATAAACGAGTTCAAGCTGATGAATTCGCTGGTTCGCCCCTGGTATGATAGCGCGAACTTCTTCAGCCTCACAAATACACCATTGGTCATTTACAGGCCAGATCTTGATATAGCGCCTGGCCTTGCTAGCAGCTGGGAAATTGCCCCCGATGGAAAGTCGATAAAATTCAGCCTGGTCGAGAATGCCACATGGAGCGATGGCAAGCCAGTAACTGCAGAGGATGTAGCCTTCTCTTTTGATTACTGGAAAAAGAATAAACTTTACAGCCAAGGCTACTGGTATGATGCATATCTGGACCATTCAGATATCATTGATAATCATACAGTAAATGTCTTCTTTAATGAGCCAGTGGCCGTGGCTAGCTTGACCACAGAGATAGCCACCACATCGATCATACCAAAACACATCTGGGAAATGGTTGAGAATCCCAAAGAGTACGACGGCCCTGACGGTATGGTCGGGTGCGGGCCGTTCATCTTCGAAAAATTTGATAAAGATGCTCAGGTCGTTTACCTCAAGGCCAACTCCAATTACTTTTCCGGTAAGCCAGCAGTAGACGAGATTGAATGGCATTATTACAGGACGCAGGATGCACTGATTCTTGCTCTAAAGAAGGGAGATATTGACGCCCAGCTTGAGTACTACAATCCAGTTCCCGGTGTTTATGCTGCAGATCTGATTAAGCCCGAAAATGTCGAGCTAGTCACTGTCCCAGATATTGGCGTACCACTTCATCTGGTTTTTGGATTACGAGAGTATCCAACCAATGTCAAAGAGTTCAGACAGGCCATATCTTATGCCATAGACTACCAAGCTTTAGTGGATATGATTGCTGCCGGATACGGAGATGTACCGGGCAAAGGCTATTGCGTACCCCAGCTTCCGGGATACAATCCCAACCTGCCAAAGTTGGAGCATAATATCACAAAGGCTAACGAGCTCTTGAATAGCTCTGGATTTGTTGATAAAACCGGCGATGGATTTAGAGATGCACCAAATGGAGCTGAGCTTAAGATTCCAATTGATGTCGATTCCAGTAAACCGCAGCAAGTACGAGCTGCCGAGATAATCAATCTCGAACTGCAAAAGGTTGGCTTGAACACCTTTGTTGAATCCCTGAGTCCAGATATTGCCAGCCAGAAGCTCTGGACAGATAGGGACTACTGCATATTTATCAGCAAATCCACGCCATATGGCAACTTGGTCTCTGATTCCGCGGCCAGCTACTATGTGGATATTCCTGGGATGTACGGTACGAGCACAGACCAGAAAATCATAGACCTCGTAGAGAAGGCAATGTATTCCAGGGACCAAGAAGAGCTCTTGCAGACTAGATCTGCCATCCAGGAATATGTGGCAGAAAACCTGCCCATGATCGCTCTCATCTGGGGAGATGCCATCTACCCTGTGAGGACAGATCGCTGGGAGGGCTGGACGCCGATGTACGGCTACGGGCCGGTGAACTACTGGTCGTGGTTCAGCCTGAGGCCAGTAGGCAAATAGACCAATTTTTAATTTTTTGGAGGGAATCGAAATTATGAATATCGACTGGTCGAAAGAATGGAAGCGCTACCGAGAAAGCTCACACTGGACGCAAAAGCTAAAGCAAAAAGG
>MVRL01000034.1 GCA_002067705.1 Methanosaeta sp. PtaU1.Bin112 | reverse complement strand
GTAGTCCAAAAAAGAGTCGAACCGGAAGGAGGATAGGTCGATACATCCTCCTTTATCGGAGTGCTTTCATGGTAATGAAATACCTGCGCAGTTGCGCACCATTGCCAAGAAGTATCCTACAGCGGTCGTCATGCTGGACCTGGGTGCGGAGCAGCTCTCCGAAAATGCATCTGCCACAGTATCTACAGTGCTTTATTGGAAAATCCTGCAATGGGCGGGTTTTTCTAAAGAAAAGAAGATCGCTCGGTTGGAGTTCACGCTGGATCGGCGAGGAATTTACGA
This sequence comes from Methanosaeta sp. PtaU1.Bin112, assembly GCA_002067705.1. Lineage (GTDB taxonomy): Archaea > Halobacteriota > Methanosarcinia > Methanotrichales > Methanotrichaceae > Methanothrix. The sequence goes on along the minus strand of MVRL01000034.1, from coordinate 6,021 downwards.
AGAATTCAAGACCAAATATCGAGAAAGATACAATACAGAATGGGATGAAATCCAAAACGATCCGTTAATTGGGGTAGCCAGAGCCGCTGAGATCGTTCCATTTGTTTTGCCCAATGATTTCCCTACGCCTGAGAGCTTTAGGAATCTTCGTTTTGATGACGCCAGAAACCTTAGAGACTTGGCGCAGGAGATTATCGACATTTGTATAAAAACGGCCAGAAAAGATAACCCTGATATAGAGAATGTGATCTTTTTCATCGACGAAGCTGGTCAATATGTAGCACCGCGAAGCGAACTGATTCTCAATCTTGACGGCCTGGCGCGGAATCTCAAAGAGCTAGGAAGAGGCAAAGTATGGATAGCTGCGACAGGCCAGCAGACCCTAAATGAGATTGTAGAGAAGGCAGCTTATAACTCTGCAGAGCTGAATAAGCTGAGAGATAGATTCCCTATAGCTATCGATCTCGATGCGAGCGATATTCGAGAGATCACTCATCGTCGTTTGCTTGAAAAATCAGAAGAAGGACGCACAATTCTGCTGGATCTATATGGCCAATACGGCCAGGCACTAGTAAGCCATACGAGACTGAGCGGCACAAAACTTTTTAAGGGCGATCCAGATGCAGAGATCTTTGCCAGGCTTTATCCATTCCTGCCCCAGCATTTTGATTTGTTGCTAGAGCTTATCAGAACCCTGGCTAGGTCCACAGGAGGTATTGGCCTTCGATCGGCGATAAGGGTAATCCAAGACGTTCTCGTAGATAAGAACCGCATACTGGGCCTAGGAGCAACAACTTTAGCCGATCGGGAAATAAGCACTCTTGCCTGCGTAGATGATTTCTATGATTCACTGCGAGCCGATATTGCGAAAGTGCTCCCGCATGTTGTATCCGGCGTAGATAGATCAGCTAAGATCTTCGACGGCCGTCCTGTTATAGTTAGAGTGGCCAAAGCGGTTGCCGCTTTGCAGCCTATCGAAACTTTTCCCAGAAATGCAGAAAATATAGCAGCTCTGCTATACCCTGCCTTGGGTTCACAATCGCTGGTCGATGAGGTTAAAGAGGCGTTGCGTGCTCTGACGAAGGAAGAGGAATGCGGTCTCAAGGAAGACCCTCAATCTGGAGGGTATCTCTTCCTAAGTGATGCGGTAAAACCATTACAAAAGAAACGTAATGAATATGTGCCTACATCAAGCGATTTCACTCGCACTAAGATTCAAATATTGAAAGAGGGCTCCTCAGATCATCAATTATTCCGAATTCAGCCGTCTTCTAAGCTTGAAGGATCTAAGGAGGTTAAAGCGGCGGTCAAGCTTAATAGGAATCCTGTAATTGCAGGAAATGAAGATATAGAGTTTAGGCTTGAATTCATTGATTCTGGCATATGGGATGAAAAGAAAAATGAGCTTTTGGTCTCGACGGCAAGCCAAGCCGAATTGAAGAATTCTATAGTGCTACTGGCCAAGAATGATGATGCTTTAATGGATCTATTATCTGAGGCAATTAAATCCTCTGAGATTGTAAAGGATACAAACGAAGGAACTGTTGATCGTGATGTATCACAGTTCCTGCGGGCAGAAAGACGCAACGAGGAGAGTTCAAAAGATCTCGCTGCTGCGGCATTGGATAGAGCCTTGCTTGATGGATTGTTCGTTTTCCGCGGCAAACCCACACCTGTGAGGGAAGTCGGCAATACTCTAGAGGCGGCGATAAGGAACATTCTTGGAATTGCAGCCAGAGATGTTTATAGGTACTACCACCTAGCTCCAATACGACTGTCTACTGATGCTGCAGAGAAATTCCTTAGTGTCGAACGCTTGGATCGGGTTCCTGCTGAGCTCGATCCGCTCAAGCTACTGGTCAAAGACCATGGAACTGCACGGATCAACATGGCCCATCCAGCTCTTACTGAAGTACTCCACGTATTTCAATCCAAGATTGTTGATTTTGGAGGAAGGCTTCAGGGCAATTACCTTCAAGAATTATTCTCCTCGCCACCTTATGGCTGGACAAAAGATACTGTGCGCTATCTTTTCGCGGTATTGCTGAGGGCATCCGAAGTGGAGTTATATGTTCCGGGGGCTGATGGGCCAGTCAGAACGCCTGGATCTCAAGCCATAGAAGCCGTAAAGAGCACTGTGGCATTTAACCGCGTCGGGGTGTCATCACGCGATATAAAGCCTTCAATAGAAGTATTGGATCGAGCAGCACAGCGCTTAGAGAGCCTATTCGGGGAAGAGGTTCTGCCAATGGAAGAGAATATCAGTCGTGCTGTGAGTCGCCATATGCCCGACCTGACCGAAAAGATTGGAGCACTGCCTGATCGGCTTCGACTTCTTGGTCTATCTGGGGAAGATCGAGCGAACCAGGTGCTTGGCGATGCGGCAGACCTCCGTAAAGGGGACGCTGGGGGTGCGGCTGCAATACTAGGAGGCAAAGAATGTCAGTTCCTTGAAGAGATCATATGGGCTCGATCGTTATTTGATGCGCTAGAATCCGGAGCTGAGGCAGATGTGAGGAAAGCAACAGCAGTTCTTGCATCCCTTGATCAGCTTGAATCTGCGTTTCCTGACATTTCTAAGTCTTTGTTATCAGAAATCGATCGAGATACTGCAAAAAATATTTTATTGTCAGATCGAGTTCATGAGAGGATCCCTGAACTGAGAGGTATTATTCGTTCGCTTGCAGATAAAACTTCCGTTCGCTATCTATCTGAGAAGAACGATTTAGATGTTGCTGTCAAAAATGGACTCAATTCTCTGGAGTCCATGCCTGAATGGTCCAAAGTTGAAGATGAGGATCGAAAAGAGATTGCCAGTCGTCTTTCGCGAGGTCTTCCTGAAACGGCGGATGAAAGCAATCCTGTCCGTTCTCTCCATGATCTTGTTGTTTTCCGCAGGACACTTTCTGGCTTACTAGATGAGCTGCGGGCCAAGATCAAGAATATGGTTCCGCGTCCACCTGGGCCAGAGCAACCTGAAAAATATGATGCATATCTCACGCCGGAGGCTCTATTAGGATCCCAACAAAGAGTGATCAAAACCAAGGAGGATCTGGATTCGCTGATAAAGGCTTTGCGTGAGAAGCTTGAGCCTCTGATCAAGGATAACAAGAGTATATTGATAAGGGGAAGCCAATGAGCTTTGATAAAGAGATACGAAATGCTCTGGCAAAGATGGTCACAGCTTGCCGGAGAACTCTTACCGAGGATGTTACCAATCAGCTTCAGGAAACTTTCGGGCTCTATCCTGATACTAGCCTTCCCTTAGATAGACTTACTCATCTGACTTGGGACGAAGCTGAAGCTGCACAAGCTCTACGTGAACAGCTCGACCACTTTGCAGCCGTAGAATCTGGTCGGCCCGAAGAGAGGAGACGCTCTGCTTATGATCGGTTGATTCTGGAGATAGCCTTCACCATTCTCAACCGCTTGGCTGCACTCCGGCTTTGCGAGGATCGGGAACTGGTTATCGAGTGCGTGCGCAAGGGAACAGCTTCAGATGGATTTCGCCTCTTCAACAGCATATCCGGTGGGGCTCTAGGATCCATCCATGAAACATATCGTATTTTCCTGGAATGCATGATGGATGAGCTGGCATTGGACCTGGGCGTTCTCTTTGATCGCACCAATCCCCAGTCTGCTGTTTTTCCCACTGAGCGTTGCCTAAAAGAGATATTCAATCTCCTCAATGATCCTGATTTATCTTTTGTCTGGAGCGAAGACGAAACAATAGGCTGGATCTATCAGTATTTCAATCCACCTGAGGAGCGCAGGGCCATGAGGGAGGCTTCCCAGGCACCTCGTAATAGCCGTGAGCTGGCAGTACGGAACCAGTTCTTTACTCCCCGCTACGTAGTTGAGTTCCTTACTGATAATACCCTGGGGCGCATCTGGTACGAGATGCGCAAGAGAAAGACATCCCTTGTAGAGCAGTGCCGGTACCTGGTACGAAGGCCGAATGAGATATTCCTGGATCTAGGCGAAGAGCCAGTGGAAGATGACCATGAAAAGGATTTCTCCCAAGAGGAACTGCTAAAGAGACCCTGCTATATTCTGCACCGCCCCAAGAAAGATCCACGTGATATCAAGAGTCTAGACCCGGCTTGCGGTAGTGCTCATTTTCTTCTATATGATTTCGATTTGATGGAAACCATCTACGTAGAAGCCTGGAATGACCCAGAAAGCCCAGCATCGGAGGCAACAGGTCGTACTCTACTTGAGGACTATCCAACTCTTGATGTTCTCCGCAGAGCTTTGCCGGAATTGATATTACGACATAATCTCCACGGGATCGATATCGATGTAAGGGCGGTACAGATAGCAGCTTTTGCTCTCTGGCTTCGTGCACAAAGATCCTGGAAAGCGCAAGAAATCAAGGCAAAAGATCGGCCCCGTGTCACGAAGTCCAATATTATCTGTGCCGAGCCGATGCCAGGAGAAAACGATATGCTCAGGGAGTTCACCGAGAGTATTCAACCAGAATTGCTTGGTCAACTTGTTGAGAAGATTTTCGAAAAGATGAAAATGGCAGGTGAGGCTGGTTCGCTGCTTAAAATCGAGGAAGATATTCATGAGGCAGTGACTGACGCCAACCGAAGATGGATTCAGGGCATTAAACAAACAATGCAAACCCAATTAAAATCGGATCAAGAATATATAAAGCCTTCGCATAGACCATCCCCACGAGCTAGGGTTGGTGAAGACTTTTGGGACGTAGCCGAGAATCACATTATTGAAGCATTAAGAGAATATGCTGAAAACGCCGAGAACGGAAAAACACTTAGTAGAAGACTTTTTACTGATGATGCTGCAAGTGGTTTTGCGTTAATCGATTTATTCCGCAAACGATTTGATGTATTACTTATGAATCCGCCATTTGGGGAATATCCAGAAACATTCAAGGCATTATCGAAAATTCAATATAATTCAGGTGGCCATGATATACTAACAGCATTTATTGAACGGGGCTTGGCAACTTGCGCCAAAAATGGTCTACTGGGAGCAATAACTTCAAGAACGGTATTTTTCATGCCAACAACCAAAGAATGGAGAAAAAAAATTATTCTCCAACGCCAAAATCTCTTATGGATCGAGCTGGGTGAAGGGGTTCTTGACGAGGCAATGGTCGAAACGTGTGTGTATGTAGTTCAAAATTCAAGCCCATATTTGCCATGTTTGTTTATAAATCCGAGTTCTATTCCTCTTGATCAAATAATAAGCGGATTTAATTTGCATAATTTCATAGAGAATGTTATATATTATCTTGATCAACGGAAATTTGAGACAATAGAAGGTTCTCCGCTCGCCTATTGGATCGCTCCAAAGATGCTGGAGTGTTACAACAAACTCCCATCACTTGAAGATAAGGGTATTAATGTGCGTGTGGGCCTTCAAACAGGTGATGATTTTAGATTCATTCGCTGTTGGTGGGAAATTCCTATCGGACTTGAGACATGGATACCACATTCAAAGGGCGGAGAGAACCTACCGTATGCGACCGATATTCACCTTGTTATTAATTGGAAAAATAATGGCAATGAGATGCGTGCTCAAGAATCTATTCGACTGAACATGTATGCAAAGCATGATCCATGCGAGGGATTGGATCCAGGTTTAACCTTCTCATATCGAACGCACCGATTCTCTCCTGCGATAATGCCCTCTGGTGTGATTGCAGGTGTTGCAGGCATGGGAGTATTTTCGGAAAAATTTGAGCTATTCTTACTATTGGCTTTGTTGAATACATCTGTTGTCAATGAGTTTATTGAGACACGCCTGGGCCTCCAAAAAACCACTCATGAATCTGCGATTCACACCAGAAACATGAAAGCAGTTGAGACGCAAAGAAGTTCATGGTATGGGCAGTGCAGGCCGAGATTTTTTTTGGGACGATCGATCCCGATAAAAAACTGGCCGACGTTTCATGTGCACCCGAATGCGTCTCTTGAACGCGAATGGTAATTCATTTCACATAACCGATCTGCCCATACCAGGACAGGGAATACAATGGAGATTAAGAGA
>MVRL01000033.1 GCA_002067705.1 Methanosaeta sp. PtaU1.Bin112 | reverse complement strand
GGCCGCCATATCCTAATGAGCACTCCCTTTGGGAAGAGAGGTCACTTCTTCAAGATCTGGAGCGAGGAGCGGGATCTATGGGAATGGTATGAGATCCCGGCGGAGATGTGCCCGCGCATATCGGAAGAGTTCCTTACAGAAGAGAAGAGAACGAATCCCTGGTTTGAGCAGGAATATCACTGCGTCTTTATGGAGACAACTGATAGCGTTTTCACCTTTGAGCAGGTGGCCGCTACAGTGTCCGAAGAAGTTGAACCTTTGTTAATTGAGGTGCCCGAATGGTAAAATTCTATATTGGTCTGGATCTTGGGCAGGCTAGCGACTATACTGCTCTTCTCATCATGGAAGAGGTCCCTGACCCAGGCGGCAATATCTATCATGTGCGTAGGCTGGAAAGGATCAGAGGCGAGCCTTACCCGAATGTGGCGAAAAAGCTGAAGGCTATAATGGCCTCTCCGGTGCTGGCATGTAAAACGGATTTGGTAGTCGATCAAACCGGCGTAGGCCGGCCTGTGGTTGACCTTTTGAGGCAGGCTGGATTGGACCCTGTGGCCGTCTCTATTCATGGCGGTGCAACCGTCTCCAGGGAGGGCCGGGATTGGAAAGTGCCGAAGCGCGATCTGGTGGGTGTCCTGCAGGTGCTCCTGCAATCAGGCCGGTTCAAGGTATCCAACAAGCTCAAGCTCGGGCCAGTCCTACAGGCCGAAATGTTGAATTTTAAGGTCAAGATCGACCCGGTAACGGCTCATGATAGCTATAGTGCATGGAGAGACAATGAGCACGATGATTTAGTCCTATCCGCAGCCCTGGCGACCTGGTGGGCGGAACGCCAGCCCAAGCCGCTAGGCCCTCTATCATTTACAGGCGGTACCAAAAAGCCCACGTGGCCAGGCGGCACCAGAGGCGGCGGCAACTGGTTTGAAGAGGCAGCCCGGCATCACGGCGGCGGCGCTAATTTCGTGGGCGGCGTGAATCACAGATAACGATGATCAGTATAAAAATATCTAGGAGATGAAAGAGAATGTCAGAACTTGAACAACTTCACAACAAACTTGAGAAAATCGCAAAGAGCTACGTGCAGAAATCAATCGACGGCAGGCCCCTATCAGCTAAAGTGGCTCATGCAATCGCCATCACGAAGGCGACAACACAGGATCCGGATGGAAGGCGGATAGCACGCCGAATCCTGGAGCTGGAACAGCAGCAAGAGGCAGGCCTGAGCTACGGCATCCCGGTGACGAAGGGCTTCACGGCCAAAAACGGCCCGCTTGAGATGCAGACTGATGATGAGCTTCTAGCCTCCTTGAAGGAGGTCACCAGAGAGCTCAAGCGCAGGGGCTACGTGGAAGAGGAAGAAGACGACTGGAGCAGCGCGTTTGAGGAGGCCTGAAGATGTCCGCTGTTCGTGATTATTATAAGGATCATCGCAGCTGGAACGACGATCTGCACCGGCTCTTGGATCGAGAGCCCAGCTTGCTTGCCCAGCTCCCAGCCCTCCGAGCTCGAGCCCTAGGCACCTGTGGAGCTGTGGCAGGTAAGAGCGGTGTTATAGAACTGATGGTGGCCGACCCTGCCGCCTGGGATGCGATCGCAAAAGAGCAGGCAACCCTCCAGGAGAAGCTAGACGCGATATCGAGAGCAGTAGCCGAGATAGACGCGATCTTTGCAGAGATTGAGGCGGCGGGTATCGATTGCACAGAGAAGACCCCCGGGGGAATCGTGGGCGTGGATATGAGCCGCCGCATACCGGTAACTGACCCCGATACGGGAACAAATGTTGACCGATTTGGCCGTAAAATCCCATCACAGCACAACCCGCAAACCCTTGAGTGGATGCAGCGGGCAGAGAAGGCGCTGAAAGAGGCACAGGCCACTGTGGGATGATCTATCATTTACCGAATTGCTGGAGCCTGGTGCAGTCTCTTGCCTTTCTCTTCCTGCGCACCGGCTGCCCCTGAAAATATTTTCTACAATAGGTGAATTCTACATGCGAATTGAGGTCATGCTTCAGAGGTTTGTCTCTTTGGGCTACGTTTTGCATGGGTCGCCCACAAAGAGTGAGATCTTGCTCCCACAAGAGCCACAGGGGGGCGGTTCAAAAAAATGCCCGATTGGTGTATATGCGACAACTGCCCCAAAATTGGCGATGTTCTATGCTGCCGTTCGTCAAAGGACACCGGGAAAAGGATACGTTTACGTTTGCCCGTCCGAGTCCTTTCAAGTCAGATCGAAGATTGAATCGTGTTCTCCGATCCCGGTGAAACCGATACGGCAAATCCCGGTTGATCTCAGCGACTTCGCCGGGGACAAACCTCTTTTTGAAGCAATTAACGAAATTCTCTCTCTCAGACATTCGGAGTGAATGAATATGACATACAAGAGTATCGGCCACCACCCAAAAGGCGGCTACATGACCTCCGAGGGTTACACACTCCACAACATTTCAGGGCTGGACCTTATCATCGATATTGCTGGGGTCTATTTCCCTCTGAGATCTCTAACATATGGTATCGAGCATGAACTAATTGAAGAAGGGCAGGTGGGCACTCATGACCCCGTGGCTCTGATCGAGAGTTCTCATCGCTACACAGGCACATTCACATATGCCAGCTTTCTTGTCAACGGTGTTAACGTGCTGACTCATAATGATGTGCTGGCACTCAAAAAGAAGCTTATGAAGCAGTCGGACGAAGGCTCTTCAAAGTACTTCGATATCTACATCATCGAGGTGCAAGGCCCGAGGACCCCGACACCGGATATGAAAATGCTATCATTTGAAGAATACATTGACATGGTCATGGAAAACAATAGCATAGTGGGCTTCGTTGAGGCGCTTGCTGATTGCAAGGTCACGAAATTTAACCGTGACATCCCTTATAAAGATACCGTGGTCTCTTCGGTTGATTTCAAATATCGGTTCATGCTGCCAACAGAGGAAGATGAATAAATTCAAGCGCTCCCTCTTTTTTGCTCCTTTTAGTTCTATAACATCTTAGAAAGATTTAAGTACAATGTGCTAGAACTATATTACATGCACAAGACCACCACGAGCGAGAGAATGAAGGCCCTGAGGGGCGAGGCCCGAGAGCTGGAGAGAGATGCAAGCATGGCCATGGGGGCGGCTGAGATCCTGCCAGATGCCAGGCAGAAGGCCTTTGAGCTGACCAGCCATTCCGATATGCTGAAGGCTGAGGCGGAGGCCATGGAGGGAGCTGCACGGCTGGAAGACCTGCACCTCTGGCAGATGGAGAAGAGCAAGACCACCAAGAAAGGGACTCAGAGCTATCTCTACTGGATGGCCTCGTGGAGAGAAGGGGGAAAGGTGCGGCATGTCCACCTTGGGAGCTGCAGGAATGTGGATCACGAGACAGCCCTGCAGAAGGCCCGGAAGGTGAAGGCTGATGCCCTGGGTCTCTCTGAGAATTAATCTCATTATTTTAATAATTTATGTAAGACCCTAGAATCGCCTTTCTCTTTGCTCAATGACTTACCGGACCTGGAGAGGGATATAGCCATGCTCAATGGCTCGTCCTGGATAGCTGGCAGAATTGCTTTTGCCAGGAGGAGAGGCGGAGGGTTTGTTTGATGGGCATTTGATGAAGGAGACCATGAGAGCCCCATCTCCGATAACATGCTCTTTGACATGAGACCAAAACAACTTACAATGTAACCGTAAGTAGTTTGGAAAATCTATCTGGGAATGCTTCTTTATAAGCTATAATAATAAAATCTATTAAATCTATCTCTATCTAAAAGTAATCAGTATCAATCAATCTGAGAAATTCACCTCAGATTTTGCTATTATTCCGCCGCTCCTCGGGGGATAGCGAAAATAGTTATACTTACATTGTAACTACTTTGGAAGCATAATGAGGATCTTCTTGCGCTTGTCTCCAGTCTGTGCCTTCTGGATGGTATAGCCGCCAGGGTGAGTGCTCATCAATGTTGTGATGGCCTCATTGAGCCGGACGTTATCGATCTGAAGATAGCCCTTCAAGGTCTCAAAAGTGGCTTTGTGGTCTGGTCTGGCTGCCAGATACCTCTCGATCTTCTCAGCTCGGGATAGCTCCGTCTTGCCAGGGCTCCTTTTCGCCTTCTCCTTCAGCTCATGGATGAGCCGGAGCTGGATGAGCAAATTCTCTTCCTGGTGGCTCGCTGTGGCTTCCAAGGCGGTGATCTTCTCACTCTGACGGGCAATTATGCTCTCCAGGAAATCGATGCGCACCTGGAGTGGCTGGGGGGCTGCCTCGATCGGCTCCGCTAAGAGCTGCATGGTGGAGCCTCAAAAAGAGAGAGAGGCCCATAACCGGGCTTGTCTCCACATATTATCCCTTCCGGACATAATGAAGCGGCTGTTGTCATGCGGCAGGACGGTGTCCACTCCTCAGTCCCCCCCCACATAATGCTCTTCTGTCAAACCGTAAACGTTACCCGGTAGATGCTCAACAGTCCCTCTTTCTCGCAGCATCACTAGACGGCGCAGAACCATACCATCCGACATGTTAAGGGCAAACTCCAGGTCGCGGCGGGTAGCGTTGCGGTTCATCAAGAACTCCTGGACGGCTCTTAAATCTGCTTCATCAATCCGTTGGCGCGGGCATGCCGTTATCTGGTATTGGACGGTCTTTGATTGAACCACCGCTCCTCGTTCACGTGGCCTCTTGGCAGGCTCGGAAAAAGAAAGAATGGTAAGGAGGTCAACGAGCTTCATCCTTATCGCCGACATTTCATGCTCCCCCGTATTCGCCTTTAAGCTTGCGGTTTGCCTCTATGACGATGGGCATAATTTCGGCGAGACTCTGGCCGGTGATAGCCTGGGACATGCCCTCCAATGCCTGGGACATGCCCTCCAATGCCTGGGACATGCCCTCCAATGCCTTGATCAGCCCCTCAGAGATTGCAGCCAGGCCGAAAGCGGCTATAGCTCCCTGGGGGGCAATCTCTTCTTCATCATGGCGATCCCAGCCAAGGTGGGACTTGTATGACATTTCGCCATATGCATGGACTCGAGCGAGAATACCATTTTCATAGAGAACTAGTCTGTACTCACTGTAGAAGTGGGATCCATCCTCATCTATTGGCACCTCTTCGCGCCGGCCGACGATGGTCAGAAAGCGGCGGTAATACAGCTCATACCCATTATCAATGAGTGGGACGAGAGGCGTTACCCTGTCCAGAACCTCCTTCAAGACTATCGCTTCCTTCTCTGTGGTCTCCGTTTTCATGTCGGATACGAGCTTTGCCAGTGGCTCGAGGTCATCAAGGGCTCTGGTCAGCTCATGGAAAGGAAAAGATGATAGGGAGGCGGCCATTCAAATCGCCTCCACCGGGCCGTGTGCGCCCTCCGGCCACCCTGGCAGGCTTGCCCTGAGGTCTATTGTGGGCTCCTCTGCTGTTTTGGGCTGAGGGAAGTGCTTTCTCTGATGCTTGCAGGCCATGCCGGGATGATATGTGGCCGCCGGGCAGGAGCAGCCCGCAGGAGTCACAACGTAGTATGCATCCTTCTTGTTGCTGAGGACCAACACCAAGCGCCCATCATCGAGGCTGACCTCTTGGGGCAATGGGTTG
>MVRL01000032.1 GCA_002067705.1 Methanosaeta sp. PtaU1.Bin112 | reverse complement strand
GTCCTTCATGAGGAAGATGTGCCATTCCGGGGTCTCGATCATGGCCACGGAGTTCTTCAGCACAGGGGCGTATCTATTGTACCTGGGCAGCTTAACCACGTAGCCCTTCAGTTCCTCCACCAGATCCACATCAAAGCCGCGCCTCTCCAGAAGCTTGAGGGCCTTGTTCCTCTCGCCTACCGTCTTGAACTCGAAGCGATAGAGGTCTTTGTTGTAGCGTTCGGCCAGATCCCTGAAGATCTCCCTGTCGTCGAAGAAGTGCTTGAAGATCCAGCCGCCTGCTGTCTTGAACATGATGATGCGCTTGCGCTTGGGGAGCACGTCGAATGTGTTGGGCTGCAGGGTGTGGGCCTCCTTTAAACAATCCTCATGATAATTGAATATAAAATTTTGTGAGAGCTGCTCTACGGTGGCCGCTTAAGAGGCTTGACGCGCTCCGCAAGCGGGCCGAGCAAATGGGTGCCGATGTCCTGGAGGTCGAGTCGGCCGGTGGCTCCTACGTGCTGCAGAAGGGAAGGTGCGGCTCGGCCATGGCCGGCGGACAGCTGCACGTGATTGGAAGGAGATTTGAGCCGCTTAGCCGATGAGCCCAAACCAAATATAGTAGAAATCGAAATCTTGTTGCTGAAGTGTAGGGACCATGGCAAGAGGGAGACGCAGCAATAGCACAAAGAGCAACGGGGCAACCCTGGGCTTCGAGGCCACCCTTTGGGCCGCCGCCGATAAGCTCAGGAACAACATGGACGCCGCAGAGTACAAGCACGTCGTCCTGGGCCTCATATTCCTGAAATACATCTCCGACGCTTTCGAAGAAAAGCACGCGCAGCTCCAAAAGGAGGTGGACCAGGGCGCAGATCCCGAAGACCCAGATGAGTACCGGGCGGATAACATCTTCTGGGTGCCCAAGGAAGCCCGCTGGTCCTTTCTTCAGTCCAACGCCAAGCAGCCTTCCATAGGTAAGCTTGTAGATGACGCCATGGTGGCCATTGAAAAAGATAACAGATCCCTCAAGGGCGTCCTGCCCAAAGACTACGCCCGGCCCGCCCTTGATAAACAACGCCTGGGAGAGCTGATCGACCTCATATCGAGCATTGGACTGGGGGACGCAGAGAACCGCTCCAAAGACATACTGGGCAGGGTCTACGAATACTTCCTCGCCCAGTTTGCCTCAGCCGAAGGCAAGAAAGGCGGGCAGTTCTACACCCCACGCTGCGTGGTTCAGGTTCTGGTTGAGATGCTGGCACCCTACAAAGGCCGGATATTCGATCCATGCTGCGGCTCTGGCGGCATGTTCGTGCAGAGTGAGAAGTTTGTCAAAGCCCATGGCGGGCATATCGGCGACATATCCATCTACGGCCAGGAGTCCAATCCAACCACCTGGAAGCTGGCCAAGATGAACCTGGCCATCCGAGGCATCGATAACAACCTCGGGCCGGAGCATGCCGACAGCTTCCACCGTGATCTGCACAAGGATCTGAGGGCGGACTACATACTGGCCAATCCGCCCTTCAACAGCAGCGACTGGGGCGGGGAGAGGCTGAGAGAGGACGCACGCTGGAAGTATGGCGTGCCGCCTGTTGGCAACGCCAACTTCGCATGGGTGCAGCACTTCATTTACCATCTCGCTCCTGCCGGCATAGCAGGATTTGTCCTGGCCAATGGTTCCATGTCCTCCAACCAGTCTGGAGAGGGCGAGATCCGCAAGAACATCATCGAGGCAGACCTGGTGGACTGCATGGTGGCTCTGCCCGGCCAGCTATTTTACTCTACCCAGATCCCGGCCTGCTTATGGTTCCTGGCCAGGGACAGAAAGAACGGCCGGTTCAGGGACCGCAGGGGTGAGACTCTGTTCATCGATGCCAGGAAGATGGGGGTGCTCATCGACCGGGTGCACAGGGAGCTGACTGCTGAGGAGATCGCAAGGATCGCAGGAACATATCACGCCTGGAGGGGCGACCCTGGAGCTGGTGAGTATGAGGACGTGCCCGGGTTCTGCAAGAGCGCCAAGGTCGAGGAGATCAGAAAGAACGGCTATGTGCTCACGCCAGGGCGGTATGTGGGGGCGGAGGCAGCAGAGGACGACGGCGAGCCATTCGAGGAGAAGATGCAGAGGCTGACGGCAAAGCTTGCCGAGCAGTTCAGCGAGTCAGCGAGGCTGGAGGCGGAGATCCGGGCCAACTTGAAGGGGCTGGGTTATGATTTCTGATCATCAAGGTGACTTCTGGAAACCTACAACTCTTGAGCGGTGTGGTAAATGGATTTCTGGTGGAACTCCCTCAAGAGACCGATCCGATTTTTGGGATGGAACAATCCCTTGGATTAGTGCAAAATCAATGAATTGCATTAGATTATCAGATTCCCATGAACGTGTGACTCTCCTAGGCGCTGAAAATGGAACGAGATATGCTCCTAAAGGATCAATTTTGATTCTGGTTAGGGGTAGCATGTTGCATCAGAGAATTCCCATTGGAATCACTACTAAAGATGTTACTTTTAATCAGGATGTAAAAGCAATTGTTCCTGCTTTAGACGTATTGCCTGAATTCCTGCTTTATTGGCTCCTTTCAAACGAATCAAAACTATTGGAAATGGTAGAATTTACCGGTATTGGAGCAGGAAAACTTTCCACTGATCTTTTGTATAATATGAAAGTAAAGTTGCCATCTCTCCCCGAACAGCGCGCCATCGCCCACATCCTTAGTACCCTCGACGACAAGATCGAGCTCAACCGCCGCATGAACGAGACCCTGGAGGCCATCGCCCGCGCGCTCTTCAAGTCCTGGTTCGTGGACTTCGACCCTGTGCGGGACAAGGCAGAGGGCCGGGAGCCAGCGGGCATGGATGCGGAGACGGCGGCGCTCTTTCCCGACAGCTTCGAGGAGACGGAGCTGGGCGAGGTGCCGAAGGGGTGGAGTGTGACTGGCATCTATGATGTTGCAGAAGTGATTTATGGGGCTCCATTCTCCTCAAAGCGCTTTAACGATAAAGGCAATGGCTTGCCGCTACTTCGGATCCGTGATCTAGCCACTCAAGAACCACAAATTTTTACAACAGAGAACCACCCCCGGGGCACCAAAGTAAAACAGGGAGATGTTATTGTTGGGATGGATGGAGAATTTAAAGTTCATCTTTGGAGCGGGCCGATTTCCTGGCTAAATCAACGGGTCTGCATGTTTGTTCCCAAAGAAGGAGTCCCCTCATTTTTCGTAATGCTATCATTGGAAGAGCCTCTTGCGTTCTTCGAACGTTCTAAGGTTGGTACGACGGTTATACATCTTGGCAAAAGCGATATAGATTCCTTTAAGATTATCATCCCCAACAGAGAAGTTCTGCGGGTTTTTAGTGTATTAGTAGATCCCATTTGCAAAAAAATTATTTTAAATTCAAATGAATCTCGAATATTGGCGACTATTCGAGATGCTCTGCTTCTGAAGCTGCTAAATGGTGATTTGCATGCCGGAATCAAATATATAATTAGAAGGACTCTATGAGAAAAAAGACTAGGCATTTAACAATGTTCTTGATAAAAGATAGTGTGCAAGACTACAATGAAGCTCTTAAAGAACCAGCTATCCTTTGCCGCTATGATTTCAAAACCGAATTGCCTTTTGAGGGAGCACTTTATCTTCGTTTACCTAGGAATAAGAATCCCTGGTGGGTAGATTTTGTTCAAAGCGGAATCTCCAATCAAATTGATAAATTCGAAAACGTCAGTACTGCAGCCGTAATTTTTATAAAAGCAGAATCCAGGATCTTTGCTTTAGCTTTTGGATATGGCCGTCATCTACTCAAATTGGACTCATTCGAGATAGACTTTGGTCTCAGAGTGGCTTTAAATACAATTGATCCGAATCGATTAAGAAGTATTGACGTTAGGGTGTTCCAAGATCTGGTATTGAACACAAGTCGCCAAGTAAGCCGTAGTACTTCTTTGGAAACATTCGGCCTTGATGTCAGCAGAGACGTTCTTCGCGCAGTTACTGGAGAACCTAGAGATCCAACATTTGCGGATAGGATAACTGGAGGTGATGCGCTAGCCATAACTACTAAGGTCGAATTCTCAGAATTGCATAAGAAATGCAAGAAGGCGCTCTCAGCATTTAGAAGCAGAAGATACAAAGAACGTTTTGGCTGGATAGATCACATTAAAGTAGTACGTGATTTTTCCTTAGTAGAAGAGTTAGATGGAAAAATTCTCCAAGCTTTTAGAGCGAGAGAGTTTGAAAGAATTTTTCTCGCTCCGCCGGAAATAGTTGATTGGAGTCAGATTAGGGGATTCAGATATTCAAGGGATGAGCAGGAAGATCTTCACTCAGATTTATTTATTGAAGATTATGTTAATACTTTGGAAGATCTATCTACATTGACTATTCAAGAATTGAAACAGAAGAACATCGAAGTCTTCGAATCTTCTCAAGATGAACCTTTAAAAGAGTGGTCAATTTACGAGTGTATTACATTCGAAATTGAACATAAAAAAAAGATTTATGTTCTTACAGATGGCCGCTGGTTTGAAATCGCCAGGAATTTTGCTGAAGAAATCAGGTCTTATCTATCTGAACTCCCTGTCTCTTCATTAGACCTGCCAGGAGCAGACAAGGAAGAAAGTGAAGAAGCATATAACAGTAATGCTGCTGCAGAACGGCGAGAGAATATCGTACTAATGGATAGACGTCTTGTCCAAGCCGGTGATGCAAGGGGCAAAATAGAAGTTTGTGACCTTTTAACTGATAGCGGAGAATTTGTTCATATAAAGAGGAGAACCTCTTCTTCAAAATTAAGCCATCTATTTGCACAAGGCATGGTTTCCGCAGAAGAATTCCTTAGAGATGCCCACTTCCGCACGAGAATTAGGGAAATCCTAAGAGACTTGGAACCAGATCTCACCCATTTAATCCCTGAAGAGAGACCCCGGCCAGAAAATTACGAGATCGTTTACGGAGTCATTGCGGAACAAAGTGATATATGGCCTCTATCTTTGCCCTTCTTTAGCCAACTGCATCTGATGCAAGCCGCGAGATACTTGAAAACATTAGGTTTCAAAGTTTCAACTCTTCAGATAGGGTGGGAATAGTCATTGAATGAATTGCATCTTAAAAATACCTAATGCTGCGAGGATCATCCTATGCCCCTCACTGAATCTCTCGTCGAATCCGCCGCCCTCTCCTGGCTCTCTGATCTCGGCTATGCCGCCATCTTCGGCCCCGACATCGCCCCGGGCGAGCCCGCAGCGGAGCGTGAGTCCTTCCAGGAGGTCTTGCTCAGCCGCCGACTCCAAGATGCCCTGCGCCGTCTGAATCCGGCCATCCCATCCGACGCCCTGGATGAAGCCCTCCGCAAGCTCTCCCGCCAGCAGTCGCCATCTCTTCTGGCCAGTAACAGGGCCTTTCATAAAATGCTCATCGAGGGCGTACCCGTAGAATACCAGCGCAAGGACGGCTCCATAGCCGGAGACCACGCCCAGCTGGTGGACTTCGAGAACCCGGAGAACAACGAGTTCCTGGCCGTCAACCAGTTCACAGTCATCGAGGGCCAGCAGAACCGGCGGCCTGACATAGTGATCTTCGTAAACGGCCTGCCCCTGGCTGTGATAGAGCTTAAAAATCCAGCCGACGAGAACGCCACCATCCAAACCGCCTTCCAGCAGCTTCAGACATACAAGAACGACATCCCATCGCTCTTCACCTACAACGAGATACTGGTGATCTCCGACGGCCTGCAGGCCAGGGCGGGAACCCTCACATCCGACTGGTCCAGGTTCATGCCCTGGCGGACCATAGACGGAAAGGAGATTGCTCCCAAGGGCAGGCCGGAGCTGGATGTGCTCATCAAGGGCATCTTCGAGAAAGGCCGCATCCTCGATTTCATAAAGCACTTCATAGTCTTCGAGTCCGATGGCGAGAAGGTCGCCAAGAAGATGGCAGCCTATCACCAGTACCACGCCGTAAACAAGGCAGTAGAATGCACTGTAAAGGCCTGCAGCCCGGAGGGAGACAGGCGCGCCGGCGTCATCTGGCACACCCAGGGCAGCGGCAAGAGCCTCTCCATGGCCTTCTACGCCGGCAAGATCATCGCCCATCCGGCGATGCAGAACCCAACGCTCGTGGTGCTCACAGACCGAAACGACCTGGACGACCAGCTCTTCGACACCTTTGCAGCCTGCCAGGAGCTGCTCCGCCAGGCTCCGGTCCAGGCTGAGGACCGGGAGAGCCTGAAGAAGCTACTCTCTGTGGCATCGGGAGGCGTGATCTTCACCACCATCCAGAAGTTCTCCCCAGAGGATGACATGGAGAGGTACCCCCTACTCTCCGACCGCCGCAACATCGTATTCATCGCAGACGAGGCCCACAGAAGCCAGTACGGCTTCAAGGCCCACACAGTCAAGAAAAAGGACGGAGCCTACATCGCCTACGGCTTTGCAAAGTACCTTCGTGATGCCCTGCCCAATGCCTCATTCATAGGCTTTACCGGCACGCCCATAGAGAAAACGGACAAAAGCACTCCTCACGTCTTCGGTGACTATATCGATATCTACGATATCCAGCGAGCCGTAGAAGACGGCGCCACCGTGCGCATCTACTACGAGGCCCGGCTCGCCAAGCTCGACCTCTCGGAGGCCGAGAGGCCCAAGATCGATCCCGACTTCGAGGAGGTCACCGAAGGCGAGGAGCAGGCCATAAAGGAGCGGCTCAAGAGCAGATGGGCCAGGCAGGAGGCCGTGGCCGGCGCAGAAAAGCGCGTCTCTCTCATAGCCAAGGACATAGTTGAGCACTTCGAGCGCCGCCAGGAGGCCATCGACGGCAAGGCCATGATCGTCTGCATGAGCCGCCGCATCTGCGCCGAGATGTACGAGGCCATCATAAAGCTCCGGCCGGAGTGGCACGACCCCGACGACGATAAGGGCGTGATAAAAGTGGTCATCACCGGCTCGGCCTCGGATAAAGAGAACCTGCAGCCCCATATCAGAAACAAGAAGAAGAGAAAGGAGCTGGCGGAACGTTTCAAGGATCCCAATGATCCATTGAAGCTGGTCATAGTCAGGGATATGTGGCTCACTGGCTTTGATGCCCCGTGCCTGCACACCATGTACATTGACAAGTTCATGCAGGGCCACGGCCTGATGCAGGCCATCGCTCGGGTGAACCGCGTCTTCAGGGACAAGCCAGGCGGCCTGATAGTGGATTACCTGGGCATAGCCGATAGGCTGAAAGAGGCCCTGGCAGAATACACAGAAGGCGACAGGGGAGAGACTGGCATTCGTGAGGAGGAGGTCGTGGCAATCATGCTTGAGAAGTACGAAGTCGTTCGAGACATGTTCTACGGCTTTGACACCTCCAAGTTCTTCCAGGGTACTCCTGAACAGCGCCTTGCAGCCATCGCCGAGGCCATGGAGCACATCCTCTCCCTGGAGGATGGCAAGAACCGCTATATCCAGGCGGTCACAGAGCTCTCCAGGTCCTACGCCATAGTGGTAACCCATGAAAAAGCCCAGGAGATCCGGGAAGAGGTCGCCTTCTACCAGGCAGTCCGGTCCGGCCTCTCCAAAGTCACATCGCCTGGTGGCAAGACCAAAGAGGATCTGGACGCGGCTATAAGGCAGATCGTCTCCCAGGCAATCGTGCCCGATGGCATCGTGGATATCTACAAGGCGGCGGGCATCAAGACTCCAGATATCTCCATTCTCTCAGAGGAGTTCCTCGAGGAGGTGCGAGGTCTGCCGCATAAGAATCTGGCCATGGAGCTTTTAAAGAAGCTTCTCAATGACGAGATCAAAACCATATCTCACAAGAATCTGGTCCAGTCCAGGTCCTTTGCCCGGATGCTCAAGCAGTCAATCAACAAGTACCACAACCGCTCCATAGAGGCGGCCCAGGTCATCGAAGAGCTCATCGAGCTGGCCAAGGAGATGAGAGAGGCTCACAAGCGCGGGGAGGACCTCGGCCTGAATGAAGATGAGCTGGCTTTCTATGATGCCCTGGAGGTAAACGACAGCGCTGTAAAGGTGCTGGGAGACGAGACCCTGCGACAGATCGCCAGGGAGCTGGTTGAAGCCGTCCGGAGGAATGCGACCATAGATTGGACGGTTAAAGAGTCCGCCAGGGCAAAGCTGCGGGTGATAGTAAGAAGGCTGCTGCGCAAGTACGGCTATCCGCCGGACAAACAGGAGAAGGCGACGCAGACGGTTCTGGAGCAGGCGGAGCTGCTGTGCAGGGAGTGGACGTGCTAGAAAATGTTAAACACATGATTGTAATTATTCAAATGGGATTACTATTTATTCACTTCAGGGAGTCTCTACATGGCGGATGAAAATAACTCTGCAGAATACACGCAATTTGAGGGCATAGAAACTGAAGACGACATAGCTATCCAGATATCAATGGATAAGCGCACTATTCGTACGAAATCGGTGGATCCAGAGATTAACTCGCTCTATGAAAAATGGAAAAAGGGCAAATTGATTCTTCAACCGGATTTCCAAAGACATTTTGTGTGGGATTCAAAGAAGTCAAGCCGATTGATTGAATCAGCATTACTTTCCTTGCCGCTTCCTGTCATCTATCTTGCAGAAGAAGCGGATGGGAAAGAATATGTGATTGATGGGCAACAGCGGCTTACAGCCTTCTTCTCCTTCTTAGATAATAGATTCCCAGATGAGAAAACCTTCAGGTTAACCGGTCTTGAAGTTTTTACTGAATTGAATCATAAGACATTTTTAGATCTTGAAGAACGCCTCCAAGACAAGATACGTTACTATGAAGTAAGAACTATAACTATTTTAAGTGATAGCGATCCTGACCTAAAATTTGCCATCTTTGAGAGATTAAACACAGGATCAGTACCCTTAAACGACATGGAACTTAGGAATTGTATTTATAGAGGCCCATATATAGACCTATTAAAAGAATTAGCAAAAGATCCATTATTTAAAAAGATAATTGGCATAAAAGATGCAAATAGACGGATGAGAGACGTCGAACTGGTTCTAAGGTTTGCCGCATTTTATCATGTCACCTACCTTAAATATCAGCCGCCGATGAAAAGCTTCCTCAACAGAGATATGGAAAAATTTCAGTTTATTTCAGAAGATGAGGCTAATGAACTAAAAGATGCTTTTAAAAACTCAGTACAAATTATTTATTCTCTTTTTGGAGATTCCGCATTTAGAAGGTTTTATCTTGGCAATGCACAAGATCCCAATGGGAAATGGGAAGTAAAGAAGTTTAATGCGTCTTTATATGATGTCCTAATGGGAACCCTTTGCGATGTAGATAAAAATCAGGCGTATGCTTCATTAGATGCTCTCAAGGAAGGATTAATAGACTTAATGTCATCTAACGATGAATTCATTGATGCTATCTTAATAAGTACAAGCGCTCAAGATAAAGTGAGAGCTAGATTCGATTTAGCGAGAAAGATAATTGATAATATTTTAAGATGCCATAAATCTCAACCGCGCTGTTTCTCACTTGCTCTGAAGCTAGAGTTATTCAATAACGACCCGACTTGTGCGATCTGCAATCAAAGGATACAAACAATAGATGATGCAGCCGTTGATCATATAGAACAATACTGGCTTGGTGGTAAAACTATCCCAGAAAATGCCCGCTTGACCCATCGCTACTGCAACAATGCAAGACCAAGAAACGATTGAAACAACTGAATCCCAAGTGGCATCTCACCAAGCTTCCAGCAGCTTCTCTGTCATCTCCCACACCTCGCCCATGTCCACCCCCATATCCATCCCTGGCAGGTTTTCTGCAAGCCAGGCGTACATGATGCACAGCATATCTAGCGCCGAGAAGGTCACAGCCACAGCAGCGCCCGCAGGACCCGCGTCTCCTTGGGATTGTTGATGTCCAGCCCGTACTGCCCCAGCATCCCTATATCGAAGGAAATCTTCCCGGACCCCCTCCTGCGACTTGCCAGAGAGCAGTTGCATGGCATCCAGCAGATAGAAGACGGCATCAATGCTCAGCCCCCCGCACGGCAATCTTCCGCAGCCCGTTTCTGGCCAGAGATCGCAGCTCCTCAGGCGCCGGCATATATGTGGGGCTGAGACTTGGGAGCGTGAGAGGAGGGCAAAGGAGGTTTCAGCCAAATATCTAACGGCCGGAAGGGCCTAAAGAAGGCTGATGAAGATGGACTGTAACCCCTCCCGTGAAGCTTTTCATGCGCATGGAGATCCGCTGAAATCTAATCTAAACCTGGGAAATAATCCTGTTTACATTTGCGAACCAATTCTATGTCCCTTGGATCATATAATTTTATCAATCCATCAACTAGGTATTCCCATGTGCTCGATCCCTTTTTATATGGATGAGATAACCAATAATTCCTTATGCAATTCTGTGTCTCGGCAGACGGATGTTCCTCAATTGTCCAATTATCCCAATAAGCATTATACCATCTGAAATCCGCCTTTGTAAATCTAAGTGCTTCTGCAATCTTCACCTTTACGACGAGGCGATGAGGTTTTCTACCAAACATGGTTTCGATGTTTCTCCTGTTATCGAGCACATAGAGGCAATTTAATCTGCTAGCGGCCTCGGGCGCATACCTTCTTCTCCCTTTCTCAAATTCTAGTTCTATATCGCCTCTCTTGAGTATCATGGCTTTCTCTTCCGCACTTACCTCCAAAGATCCGTTTCGTATGTCTCTAGCACGACTTACGAAATCACCTGCTGTGGGAGTTACTCCGCCAAGATTAGTTGTGCCAGATCTAAGATCATCGATTCCAATATCACGTATACTAGGGCTAGACTCAGCAAAACTAGGATCCCAAGATGCAATATAATCTGGCGATTGTATCATTCCTGCATCTGCGAGCTGCAGAATAGGGAACCAGCCAAACTTATCTTTTAAATCTATGTGATGGAAAAAAATCCCTGGCACTGCCTTCGAAGGATCTTTTGGGAAACTATTCGGGTCGATCTCTCTTCGGATAAACGCCATAATGGACTGCACCCCTGATAGTAGACAAATAGTTAAGCAACAGTATGAACTGCACCCTGATAATGGACAAATAGTTAAGCAATGGTATTTAAAGCAACCTCTTCTTTGTCACTGGCGGTCTAAAAATGCTCAATAGTGGCGGTATAAAATTGACCAGTTGGCAAATAACCGGTTTTGAAAAGTCAGGCCACCGGCAGCAAGTGCGGCGTGGACTGACTGAGGTTATTGGGATCTAAAATCGTGTCCAAAAGGCCCATGGCCTCTTATGTTTTGGGTATGGCCGGGGCCACATACCTCCTAAGTTTCAATCCCTGCTATTGGCAGGCGGTCAGTTTTATCTCGCCATAATTGGACAATTTTACGCCGCCATTGACATGGTGGAGGTTGCTTTAAATACCATTGCTTAACCACTTGTCCAGTATTAGGGGTGCAGTCCACCAGGAGGTTGCTTTAAATACTGTTGCTTAACTTGACTAATTCACATTTGATTACTAATACTAATTAATTATATTTATTATAACCCTCCTTTCTAAAACTACAAGGAGGGTTATCTTTGAATTCGGATTTCAAATTCTCAGAAGTTAAATTGAGAAAGTCCTTACTCAGATTAAAGGCATATGAGAAGATATATACATCTCATTTCATTACCACAACACGGTCTATAAGCCACAGGGTATTTCAATACCTACATGGTATATTTTTAGAGAGAGGACGCGGTAATATGAGTGCTTATGCCCGAATAGTCCCTGGCTCAAGCAAGCAATCCTTACGCCACATGATCTCAGATTCGCCCTGGGATGAGCGTCCTGTCTTGGACCATATTCAGAGAGATGTTACTGAGCTTATCGGCGATGAGGAATATGGGTCGATACATATCGATGAGTCCAGCTTTCCGAAGCAAGGTCGCCATTCAGTTGGCGTGGCCCGGCAGTATTGTGGTCGGCTGGGCAAGATCGATAACTGTCAGGTTGGCGTTTTCCTCGGATATGTCAATGGCAGAAATAGGACTTTGATCGATGAGAGGCTCTATCTGCCAAAGGAGTGGGCCAATGATCTTCCTCGCCGGAGAGCTGCAGGAGTGCCGGATGATATCGTTTTTAAATCAAAGGCTGAGCTTGCCAAGGATATGATCATCCATGCCAGGGATAATGGAGTGCCTTTTGGATGGGTAGGCATGGATTCATTCTATGGCGATCTGCCCTGGCTCCGAAATGAACTGGATGCAGAGGGAATAATCTACATAGCAGACATCCATCGCGACACTTGGGTATGGTTAAATCTGCCCAAAGTCGGCATTCCCGAAAGAAGATCTAACCATGGACGCTGCCCTACCAAAGCAACGGTATTGGACGGAGAACCTTCTGCAGTCCTTGTTGAGGATATCGCGAAGCAGATCCCTGCATCACAATGGATTCGAATATTTGTCAGAGATACAGAAAGAGGGGCACTCTGGACAAATATAGCAGTTATGCCCGTCTATCCGCGGGAAGATGATCTTTCTGGAAGGCAACAGCTTCTGATATTGAGGCATGACGAAAATACTGATAGAACCAAATATCAGCTTTCGAATGCCCCGCTTGACTCCAGTTTGAGTAAGATTGCCGAGATGTCTCACAGCAGATATTGGATCGAACGCTCGTTCGAGGACGCCAAGGGAATTGCAGGTCTTGCCGATTACCAGATGGTTAACTGGATGGGGTGGCACCATCACACGACCATTTCTCTTCTTGCCATGCTTGTGCTTTTATCCATATCAGTGGATGCCGGAGAAGAGACTGATATCTTGACAGTGCAGGATGCAAAGATCCTACTTGAAATGATGCTTTCGAGAGAAAACGCTATCGAGATAAGGATGTGATCAAGTTCATCAAGGAAAGATATAGGGCCAGGCATTCCGCCAAGATATCGCACTCCAGACTTTGAGAAATCGCCAAAAATTCTCAAAAATGTAGCCATGCATGGGGATGTAATTTAAATTAAAAGATTAAAAATATTATGTTAATTTATATCAATATACGATATATTGAAAATACCTGATTCAATTGTCGTGAAATTGATTGATCGATGATCAAGTGGTGGGCTGTTTTCGCCGGTCCAAATTTGACCCCTTGCGCCGATCCGATTTTGACCCCCTATTTAAAGCAAGCATCCTCATTGCGTATAAAGTTCACGTAACTCTACATTCAGCGGAAGCTCTGTCCGTTCATGTTCAGAATCATTGCATGATGTGTGATCCTGTCTAGAATCGCTGCCGTCAGAGTCTTGTCGTGAAAGACCTTGACCCAGTCCGAGAATCCCAGGTTCGACGTAATGATCGTACTCATCGTCTCGTATCGCGATGCCAGCAACTGGAAAAGCAATTCTGCGCCTGCGAGATCGAACGTGATATACCCAAGCTCG
>MVRL01000031.1 GCA_002067705.1 Methanosaeta sp. PtaU1.Bin112 | reverse complement strand
AAGCAGTATCTTATGCCATCGATTATCAATCTCTGGTTGACTCCGTAGCAGGAGGCTATGGAGAAGTGCCAAGAACGGGTCTCATTCCGTCGGCATCTCCAGACTACAAATCCGACCTACCTTTATGCGAATACAACATCACCAAGGCCAATCTCATCCTGGATTCCTTAAACTTTACCGATACAGATGGAAACGGAATCAGAAACCTTGGCAATGGATCGGATTTAAAGGTACGACTCCTCACAAGCCCCACAGATTCCGGTGGAAAAGTAAGAGGCATGATTTGCTCTGCCTCATTTTTCCATTGCCCAGAGGTATTCTGAGCATAGATTTCAGATATAGTGGTGAATACTATTATGATTATTGATCACTTTGTTAGCAAAGCTTATGAATTAGTAATATTATCCATTAATGCCCAACTCTTGAGAGCGCGGTTGTAGGTGATGGAATGAAAAGAGGACTTAAGATGATGTCTTTGCTGATGCTCTGTTTTTTGATGGCTGTGATCTTTGGAGCAGCATCAGACTATACCTTAGGCATCTATGGAAACGCCAACATGGACGACAGGATCGATGAGCAGGACATAGCTTTTGTGAATGACGTCATCAGCGGAGCCAAATCGGCTACTAACCTGACGGACGCCAATGATGATGGCAAAATCGATGATATGGATTTAATTCAAATCGAACAGATTATCAACGGCACAGAAAGGGAGATAACTGTCATAGATTCAGCCAATAGGACAGTAACTGTAAAGCTCCCGGTGAAGAGCATTGCAGTCTGCGGGACCGAAAAGGCTGTTGCCCTCCGTATCCTCGGAGCAACGGACAGAGTCGTGGGCGTGGCCGAGTCCATCATAACAAAAGATTATGCACAAAAATTCCTCCCAGAGCTTCAGGGATTGCCCACCATCGGCGATATGGAGATAGATTACGAGGCCGTCCTCGCTCTCAAGCCAGATATAATCATCACCTACTCGGTGCAGAATGCTGATGAGGAGAAGCTGCCAGGGGTAACGGTTCTCAACTTCGACTTCTATCGTGCCCGAAGCATGTTCAAGGAGATGAAGGCCCTCGGCTATGTTTTGGGCAGCGAAGAGCGGGCCAGGGAGTATATTGACTTTTGCGACCCCATCATAAAGGGCATATCGACGAAATTGGACAACGTTCCTTCTAACAAGAGGACCAAGGTCTACCTGGAAGCTCAGGGTGATTACGTGACTCACACCAAGATGGGCGCCGCGGGCTATCAGGTCGAGTTGGCAGGTGGGAATAACATGGCCGCTGACATGGTCGGCAAAGCCACAGGATGGCTGGAAGTTGATCCAGAGTGGGTGCTCAATGAGAACCCGGACATCATAGTGAAAATGGTGGGCTGGAATAGAGATAACACCACCGCAGGCTACGAGACAGATGATTTCCAGAGCATGAGGGCCATGAGAGAGCGCATCCTGAATCGATCGGAGTTGGCTAAGGTCAAAGCCATAGAGAAGGGAAATGTTGAGATGTTATCATACGACATAACTTACAACCCCGATTACATCATCTCTGTAGCCTACCTGGCCAAGCTGTTCTATCCAGAGCTCTTCCTGGATCTTGATCCTGCAGCAATACATCAGGAGTACCTGAATGAGTTCCACAGGGGGCTCAATTGGGATGTCAGTAAAAATGGAACGTTCGTATATCCGCCTTTGGCGAGATAGGGCTGATTATGATCTTTGAACTAAAAAGGAGAATCTAGACCATGAATATTGACTGGTCGAAAGAATGGAAGCGCTACCGAGAAAGCTCACACTGGACGCAAAAGCTAAAGCAAAAAGGCATCACCAGCGAGCAGTTCTGGGATGGCTACAAGATGGCGGACAAAAACGAGGAGTATGACCGCCTTGCAGGTTACCCCGGCCTCATCCTCGACAGGATGTCCAGGTTCGCCGGCCCTGACTCCTCCGTGCTGGATATCGGCGCAGGGGCCGGGGCCTACACCATACCTTTGGCCAAATCAGCTCGAAAGGTGACCGTGGTAGAGCCCTCCAGAGGCCAGATCGCCCGGCTGATGAGGCGGGCAGAACACGAGGGCCTGGTGAACATCAAGGTCATAAACAAGCGATGGCAGGACGTGGATATTTCGGAGCTTGAGAGATACAGTCTTGTCAACGCTGCCTACTGTTTCCATATGCCCGAAATCGAGGAAGCGCTGCAGAAGATGATGGATGTGACGACAGGGGCGCTCTTCCTTGTTGCCCTGGTGAACCACGGCTTCACCGACGTCTACGAAGTGGTCTTCGGGGAGACGGAGCCCGAGCCGGAGTATATCTACCTCTACAACGTATTGCACCAGATGGGCTATCCTGCCAACGTGGAGGTCATGACCCGCAACTACCAGATTCCGCTGGAGATGCAGCTTGGAATACTGAGGAGCAGCTATGACTTCACTCCGGAGCTGGAGAAGAGGCTGATGGAACACCTGGCAGCTTCTGGGCGGCTGGTCGAGCGGGAGAATGGCGCCTGGGTGAAAAGAACTTACAAAGACGGAATGATATGGTATCAGAAGGTGTGATAATGACCAGAATAAGGCCGTCTCTTTCCTAGGAAGATATTTCACGTCTGGTTCTTGGCCCATCTCTCCTCTTTTTATCACAATCGTGTAATTGACTATCGGAATATGTGATACTATTTTTCGATAAATTTCATATATATAGCATATATTACAAAAAAAGCTTAATACCAGAAGAGATTATCATTTGCACCGTCACAAAATAGGAAGGAGAGGATATGAGAACAAGAAAGGGAAAAGATGGCCCTCGAAGAGGAGACGATTTTTCCACAATCATGATGATTTGCATCGCAGCCTCGGCACTCAGCGCCATTTGGCTCTTTGCACCGGCATTGGCAGCCTCATCGGAGAGTACATCATCAGATGATTCCCTCACCTTGCGGGCAGGAATATACTCAATGGAGTTCCCGCCGGTATTCAATGCGCTGAAGCGTCCTTCGTATAACTACTTAAATGAGCTATACGGCGCAACCCATATTGGACTGGCGTTCTTCGATTCCGACTTCGCCCCCAAGCCCTGTCTTGCCAGCAAATGGGAAGTATCTCTTGATGGAAGCTCCATAGAGTTCGATCTGGTGGAGAATGCAACCTGGCATGACGGGACGCCTGTCACAGCCGAGGACGTGAAGTTCACCTACGAGTACTGGCGCGATAACCAGCTCTATCGCCAGGGCGGCTGGCTGAATGCCTATCTGGATAACGTCGAAGTCCTGGATGACTATACAGGTGTAATCCACCTGAAGGAGCCATACGCCTATTATTTCATAAAGTCGCTATTTCCATCGGTTTACATCGTGCCAAAGCATGTCTGGGAGAAAGTGGAGAAGCCTCGGGACTATGGCGAGCCAGACGGTATGATCGGTTGTGGACCTTTCATCTTCGAGAGGATCGATCGAGATGCTGACACAGCGTACTTCAAAGCCAATCCCAATTACTTCCGAGGCTTACCTGCCATCGACGGGGTTGAATGGAAGCACTTCCGAACGGTAGACTCTGCGCTGCTGGCCCTTAAGAAAGGAGAGATAGATGTGCTGATTGATGAGTCACCAGAGGGCGTTTTAGCCCCGTCACTCCTTGGAGAGAAGGGCGTGACCATTGAGGTTGGACCCGACCCAGGGCTTCCACTGCTTATCTTCAACTACAAGAAGTATCCGCTCAACGTGACAGATTTTCGGAAGGCAGTGTCCTACGCTATTGATTATCAGTCTCTGGTCGATGCCATTCAGGCGGGCTATGGTGAGGTGCCGGGCGCAGGGATCTTGCCGACATGTGTAGTCGAGTCCAACCCGGATCTGCCCAATCTGGAGTACAACCTGACCAAAGCCAATGAGATTCTCGAATCCCTCAACTTCATCGATACTAATGGAGACGGCATAAGGAACCTGCCCAATGGTTCCGAGATGAGGTTCCAGGTGATCGCCTGGAATAGCCAGAAGCATATGCGGGTGGCAGAGATGCTCAGCACCATGCTGAGGAAAGCTGGCATAGAGTTTGAGCCTTACACCAATGAGCTGCCTGTGCTGCAGAAGATGGTCTGGACCGATCGCAGCTACGATATGCATATCGACTTCCACGACCCCTATATGACAGCGCTTGGATTTGCCACCATCGATCTGGTGCCGCTTCAGTATGGAACTTGCACCGATTCGAGGTTCTCAGAGCTCTATAATGCCACCATGTCCGCCAAAGACCAGGAAGAACTGTCCAGGGCAGTCTACGACCTGCAGGATTATTACGCAGAGGAGCTGCCGGGCATTGCACTCTATTGGAGCAAGTCCATCTACCCATACAGGAGCGATAGGTTTGAGGGATGGGTGCCGCTGGAAGGGTATGGTTTGACCAGCCATCAGTCATGGTTTAGCATAAAGCCGGTGGATAAGTAGTTCTCTAATTTTCCACCATTCTTTCTTTTTTTCGATGTAGTAAATGGATATAATGATGCTTGATAAGATGAAATGCGGAAGGATGCAATTTATACTCTGCAATGAAGAA
The DNA here is from genome assembly GCA_002067705.1 of Methanosaeta sp. PtaU1.Bin112. Classification (GTDB taxonomy): domain Archaea; phylum Halobacteriota; class Methanosarcinia; order Methanotrichales; family Methanotrichaceae; genus Methanothrix. The sequence continues at coordinate 2,979 of MVRL01000031.1, read as the reverse complement.
AAAAACAAAAGAGCAAATGGCATATAAATTAAAAAAATATTAGTATATATTAAGGGGCTGCCAAGGATGACCAATCGCACAGGCTACCTGGGAAGACAAGCTATTCGATATGCAATCTCCCTCTTCATCATAGTAACCCTGATCTTCCTCATCCCCAGGATGATGCCCGGTGACCCCTTCATCAGCCTTCTAGGCGAGGAGGTCTACTACCGCTCCCCCGAGCTGGTGGCTGAGCTGAAGGCCCAGTATTGCCTTGATCGCCCTCTTCCAGAGCAGTACATCTACTACCTGCAAAACCTTGTGCAGGGCAACTTCGGCTACTCATTCCACTACTCCCAGCCGGTCTGGGACGTAATCGCCTACAAGATGAAGTGGACACTGGTGCTGCTGATTCCTTCCGTATTTTTCGGTGCAATTTTTGGGATCGTTGCTGGATCACTTGCGGGCTGGCGGCGAGTCTCCGGAATGGATACAGGCATAACATCGCTGTTTCTCTTCGTCTATTCCATGCCCCACTACTGGCTGGCCATGCTATTCGTGCTCATCTTCGCTTTCTATCTGGGGATCTTCCCGTTAAGCGGTATCACGGTAGGGGGTCTTGATGGATGGCAAAAGCTGAGAGACGTCCTCTGGCATATGGCCCTTCCCGTATTCGTGCTGACGCTCTTTGGGGCTGCTTATAACTACTTCATCATTAGAAGCTCAGTGATTCAGGTATCGGGCGAGGGCTTTGTCTTGACCGCCCAGGCCAAGGGCCTGAAGGAGAGGGATGTGCTCTTCTGCCATGTGCTGAGAAACGCCATGCTGCCTCTGGTCACTGTGATCGCCCTGGACTTCGGCTTCATGGTCTCCGGAGCCCTGCTGGTGGAGATCGTCTTCTCCTGGGGCGGGATGGGGACGCTCGTTTATGATGCGGTGATGGCGCGGGACTATCCACTGCTTCACGGCAGCTTCCTGGTAATCGCTCTTTGCGTGCTGGCGGCGAATTTCATGGCGGATGTGCTATACGCTCTGCTGGACCCGAGGATAAGGGGCGGGGAGGTGGCATAATGATGAATATTTTCTTGGGGCCTTTTCACTTTAAATTCCAGAGACTGAATTGGATCAGGCGGAATTTTATCTCATGGCATTTGATTATTATTTTTGACAACACTTCTTTTGTAATACTAGAATCAAAATATTTATTAACTAAGAGCCGTAATAACTGAATCTAGTAATACGAATGCCTTTGAGGGAGGATTGATCATGAAGTGTATTGTGAGAGTTTATATCATGGGAGAGGAGAGTAGGATATGACCAAATCTAGAACAAAATTGCCGTTGTTGTATTGTCTTTTGCTATGGATTGTTGCTGCAAGTTCGATAGCTGCAAGCACAGCCAACTTCACTTTGAGTGTCTTCGGCAATGCCAACCTGGATGACACGATAAACGAGCAAGATGTGGCATATGTGCAGGACGTTATCAAGGGAACCAAAGCACCTACAAATCTGACCGATGCCAACCATGATGGCAAGGTCGATGAGAAGGATATAGAGCAGATTAAGCAGATCATAAACGGAACGGAAAAAGAACTTATAATCTATGATGATTCCGGAGATGCGGTTACTATTAATGAACCTGTTTCGACTGCTGTTGCCTCCAGCAGGGAATATGATGAAGCTTTGAGGGCGATCGAGGCCACAGATTCAATAATTGCCGTAGATACTGGGGTAAAAAACAGTTCGGCTTATTTCCCGGAGCTTGGCAAGCTGCCTGGCATTGCCGGAGAGTATGGCAAAAATCCTGACTATGAAGCCGTATTGAAACTGAAGCCTGATGTGTATTTGTCCGGATTTTCAAACTATGAACAGGACAAGAAATCGCTTTCAGGGATTTCAGCCATTTATCTGAAGTTGTGGATGCCAGAGGGCTTTACCGAAAGAGTGGCAAAGCTCGGATATATCTTCAACAAGAGAGAAGAGGCTAGGCAGTATATACAGTGGCATAATGATACAATAGAGACCATCAAAGAGAAAATTGCTGGACAATCCGGAAAGAGCCAGCCCAGAATATTGCTGGCATCAGTATATGCAGATGGGATTCATGTCCACACCAATCAGAGTGGAGGCGGCCAGATCCCGGGCATCATCGGCGTCAAGATCCTGGGCGAGGATCTGATAGGAAGCCACCCACTTCTGGATCCAGAATGGGTGATCAAACAAAATCCCCAAGTTATATTGCTGCTGGATATTCCCGATTCCATTCCTAAAGGCTATGGCACCAATGATACATCGGGAATGGCAGCTTACAGAGATGAATTCATGAAAGATTCGAGTTTTTCAAAGCTCGATGCTGTGGTCAATGGGCGAGTCTACCTCTTAGATGGCAAGTCGATGACCTATACAGGATCATACATATTGAGCATAGCTTATATGGCTAAATTATTTTATCCAGAGTTGTTCAAAGATTTCGATCCGCGGGCCGTACACCAGGAATATCTAAAGATGCAGGGGCTGGACTACAATCTGAAAGAGAACGGCGTATTCGTCTATCCGCCCATAGAAGGCAGATGACCTTTTGAGGACAGAATTGCATGATCGACTGGGCAGCAGAATGGACGCGCCACAGGGAGAGTTCTCCCTGGGTGCAGAAGCTGAAAGAGAGAGGGATCTCCAGTGAAGACTTCTGGGACAGCTACAAGTATGCAGATTCGAGCGAGGAGTATGATGGCCTCACAGGATACCCAGGCCTTGTCCTGGTTAAGATGCTCCGGTACCTGAATGAGAACTCTTCAGTCCTTGACATCGGGGCAGGGGCAGGAGCCTATTCCATTCCTCTGGCAAAGGTCGCCAGATCTGTAACTGTGGTTGAGCCATCAAAGGGACAGATCTCCAGGCTGCAGAAGCGTGCCAGGAAGAATGGCCTTGAGAACATTCAGGTCATCAATAAGCGCTGGCAGGACGTAGAGAGATCAGAGCTCGAAAAATATGACCTGGTCAA
>MVRL01000030.1 GCA_002067705.1 Methanosaeta sp. PtaU1.Bin112 | reverse complement strand
CCCCCCTAAAAAGGAAAGCCTACTCTCTCCAAAATAAGCCGAGAGGTGGGCATTAGGGTGAAAACGATGGCAGAGATACGAAGAATCGTCGATTTGTACGACCTCTATGGCTCCTACAAGAGGGTAGCCCGCGAACTTGGCATATCCCGGAACACAGTGAAGAAGTACGTTTTCCGTGTCAAGGAGGTACAGAATGGGAGAGCCGATGAGATCTTGCCGAAGGACCGAAAGATCGTCCAGCGGCGGCGCGTCCTGACCGAAGCAGTCCGCCAGAAGATCCATGGGCATCTGGAGTCAAATCGTGAACTCCCTCGAAAGCAGCGACTTACTGCCATCCTCGTCCATTGATATAAGGAAAATTAGCTTGAGCGCATGCAGATTCGGAGTGCTGACTTTGAAAGAATTTATTTATATACATAATACTAAATAATTATTATATCGAGTTTCCAGAGTAGAGATCTGCAGGGGATTAATTCTCCAGGAAGATCACATCATTTAGTCCTTTGAAATGAGGGTCACCTGTTAAGACAGCCGCGCCCTCTCGAATCGCTGTAGCATAAATCAAAGCATCTCCCAGCCCCCAATCTCGTTCGTGCCTGAACTTAGCTCCCATGATTGCAATCTCTTCATCTACGGGAATCAAATAGCATCTCGAGATCATAGATCGCCGCCTCTTTTCAGCTGTCTGTTCATCAAATCTGTCAAGTGCTATGCGGTATATCTCGGCGAGGTTGATGCTGCTTATGATTATCTCTTGATTCTCATCCATTATATAGGCTCTAACCAACTCACCAATTTTGCTGCCAGCAAAGAACTCCACCCAGCCCCACGAATCAATCAAAACGATCAATATCTTCCCTCTGGAATGGCGCTATTCCCGGCATACTTCCAAACTCGGATTCGTCCATTTTTTTGGCTTTTCGGAGTAGATACTTGACCACGTCGTTATAGGATTCGACATCTATCTCCTTCTTCAACATGTTCAGTGTTTTATAAACATCATCTTGAACTTGAATTGTGGTAGGCATCGCTACATAGTTATGGCGTTATAGTATTATAAAGTTTTGGGCTGAAGATTCAGGAGATCTCACCCAGGAATCAACGGGAAAAGGTTACTCCACATCTCCTCAGACATAGCCATATAGTCTCAGCTTTGATGAGCGGCGTGCCTCTGCCTATGATCCAGAAACAGGTTGGGCATAAGAGGCTCTCTATGACGGAGGTTTATGCTACGGTAGACCTTGCACCAGCAAAGGAGGTATAAGAGATACGAGGATTCACACCGCTAAAAAGCGAATGGTGATATCTCAACTAAGATCCCTACGATCTCTCTGTCCTAATTACTACCTATACTAAAGATCGCTTTAGCTATCCGATATATTTTTGAACCCTATTGATACTACAAAATATTTTTATACATTCGAAATTTATTTAAACCATCGTGCTCTTATCATATTGTCGCTCAGAAGGGGGTAATTTATGGGTCGTCCCAGGAAGAACAAAGACGGCCTTGTGGGTAGAGCAGGGCGACAGATAATTGAGCAGGAGGACTTGGTAAGGGCTGCACAGAGGTGGAAACGCAAGAAAGAGGCCATCGCCAGATTAGCGGCCGAGAACTCCAAGGCGTCCAGTTCTGATAATTAATTTTGTATGTGTTTAGGTCCCTGGATTCAGCATCTATCGGCCCATTTCGTGCCATTCTCTGTTGCCTTTTCATTTAGAGCCTTTTTGGTGAGCATAGTCTAACGATATCGTTTGCTTATTAGATGCATGTCAATTTATAGTAAGCACGCTCGCACCAAATCAGCATCTATCGACCTACTCTCAAGAACCTAAACACATACAAGTTATAAAAAATACGTCAAGTGGCCTGAAGGACCACTTGCCATCGATCAAGTAGAAATTGGCTTAAAAATATAATACTTGGGGGCTTCGCTATCTATTACTTTTATACGGTAATTTCCTGCCAGCACAGTAGCCACATTCGTGCTAAGAATGATCGTATTGTCTTTGTTATCCATGGTGATGATGTCACCGGTGATGGTGGCGATTCTCATCTTGTCGTACTCGGTGTCGACCCTGACCTCAGTGAGCACATCGGATATCTGCCAGATGCCATCGACAAGGCAGCTCTTTTTGGGAGCACATTTTGGATCAGCAATATGGATGGCCATAACCGCCATCTCACCGATGTCTGCGAGATCCTTTTTATAAATATAGGTATTTGGCAGATTGATATAGTCCCTGTCTATGAGATCTCCTTTACTATAAAGCTCGATCAATGCTTTGCTACAAGATTGGTCTACATAGATCCTTGCCTCCAGCCCTTCTTTCAGGGTCAAATTTGTGCCATCCCCTATGATGCGGGGTTTGCTGCTATCTATCAAAACCCTACCAAGCTTTTCAGAGGATAGCAAATTATATTTTTCAGAAAAGTGACTCAGCAGACTATCTATCCCATAACCAGCAATGTAACACTCCCCTAAAAAAGCTATGGTATTATAGTGGCCCCAATCTTTGAACTCAAACTCCTTCTGCTGAGTAGTAGTTGTATAGACCACTCCATTGGGTTCTTCCAGTGTATTATCATGCAGCGTCGTCGTGAGGGTCTCAGATCCCAGGTCTTCATCAATGTTGTAGTAAAATCCAGCAAAGTTCTGAGGCGTCCAGCAAAAATCGCCTTCAGCAATTTCTCCCCTGATTTCGGGCGGATCAGATTCGGTTGCATTCCGGTAGATGTAAAGCCGGTTCGAAGAAGCATTTATGCTGGCGGTCTTTATTCGGAATCCGTCTACCAGCTCGAAATCCTGGCCCTTTGAAAGGCTTATTACACCGGGATTGGTCAATTTAATTCCTTGATTACTTACGGAATCTATTTTCATCTGTCCATATTTCATACCTGGCTCGACGGCCTCCGTTTTTTCTGATACCTGGAAAATGCCTTTGATTGTGTAAAAGCTCTCTGGCTCAAGCTTTACATTGGCCTTTACAGCAACAGCGATAAGCGTAACGTTTTGACCAGCGATAGCTGCTTCGTAGATATAATCCGCAGGTGGGTGCAGAATTTGAGTATCTACAAGTTTATCTTCTTTATAAAGCGAGACCTTGACACCGTATTCTGCGTCTGAAAATTTCAGATTATATCCTTCCTTGAGAGACAGCGGCTGCTGGCCTTCAAGAGTATAGCTATCATCGCTATCCATGAGAACCGTCCCAAGGCGACATTCTTGAGCAAATAAGCTTGCAGGCTTTGAAATTTGGTTGTTTTCAGGATATCCTATGAAATATTCGTGCCCCAGGAAGCTTAGTGTCGAATAACTACCCCACGATTTATGCTGAATGGGAGAATTTTGGATGTTTGATTGGTATTCTGCAGCGCCTTTACCAAGCTGTTGTCCGCTTATGTTGAACTGAAGCTCTTCAGATCCCCTGGGATTAAAACCCGCAAAATTATTAGCATTCCATTGAATAATGCCGTCATCTACAGGGTAGATATTACCTCTTATCTCCCAGGCAGTGGATGGCACAAATAGTGCAGTTGAAAGCAAAATCAACAGCGTGATGATGCGTTTCATAAGCTCCCTCCCGCCGGAGCAATCTCATGGCTCTTAAAGATGTAATATCTGAGCGGGTTGGCGTCGTCAACAATGTCCTGGTCAGAGGTCTTGATGTTGAAGTCGCCCATGAGAGAGATTACTTTGTTTTTGTTCAAAGTGATGGTATTATCAAGGTTATTCATAGTAATTAAGCCACTCACGGGATCAATTGTTGTTACAGTCATCAATCCAAAACTAGTCCCTCTGCGTACGTATATTGGATTTTCTGATATCTGCCAGAGGCCATCGAGTTTGATATAGCCCTTTCCTTCAAGGAATATAGGCTCCTGAAAATGTGCTGCAATTATAGGCATTCTTGATGCCTCTCCGATCTTAGTGCTGTAGGTGTACGTTCCTGGCATAAGTAACGCTTTTTTGTCTACCGTTTTTTTATCCTTCAGTAGCTCGATAAGCATGCCCTTCTTATCGGTTCCCACTTTGAGTTTGAGGGAATAATTCTCCTTTAAGTCAATGGACTTGCTCAAATCCAGAACATCCTCTTGATATCCATCGATCAGGATTTCGGTCAGCTCTCCATAGTCAAGCAAATTGGTGACGTTAGCCTCCTCCAAAATCTCTGTACTTGTGCCATAACCGTAATCAGTGCCATAGCTTGCGAAATATCTCTGACCGAGGAACCCTATGACATTGTAGTGTCCCCAGTCCTCGAAGTCGAAGTCGTTCTTCTGGGCGGTTGTGGTGTATGTGATACCGTTGGGCTCCTCGAGCTTGTTGCCCTCAGTGATTGTGGTGGTGAGCATCTCAGTACCCAGGTCGTCGTCAATGTCGTAGTAGAAGCCTGCGAAGTTCTGAGAATTCCAGGTGAAGTCACCGTCAGCTACGGCTCCTCTGACCTCATATGTGCCAGGTTCGGTGACTTCCTTGGCTATGTAGTATCTGAGCGGGTTGGCCTCGTCGATTACATCCTGATCTGAGGTTATGATCTTGACGTCGCCCATCAGGTCGATCTCATTGTTCTTGCTTAGTGTCACTGTGTTGTCCTTGTTGTCCATGGTGATGGTGTCAGACGTGACGGCGGCAATTCTCATCATGTCGTACTGAGTGTCTGCCTTGACCTCAGTCGGTACCTCTGAGATCTGCCAGATGCCGTCGATTGTGGCCAGGTTCTGGTCAGCGCCGCGGAAGGCGTTCTTGAAGTGAGCAGCGATGATCACAAGGTCCTTGGAGTCTCCGACATCCTTCTTGTAGTAGTAGGTCTTGTCTGCCATGGTCGCCCAACCCTTGGACGGGGATATGACCTTGCTGTCCACTACGGAGCCGTCCTTGGTCAGCTTGAGATAGACCTTGTTGCTGTCGATATCAATGGACGTGATAGATAGCACATAGCCCTCTTCCAGTTTGAGGGGTGTGCCAGATGTGATAGTCATTTCGTCATCGCTGTCTACGAGAATAGCCTCGAGCTGCTCGTCGGAGAGTGAGTGCTCATCATCGGACTCCTTGAACAGAATCTCGTTCTCATCAGGGACGATCTCATCGTTCAGGTAGCCGGCAAAGTACTGGTTAGCCTGGAACCCGATGACATTGTAGTATCCCCAGTCTTCGAAGTCGAAGTCGTTCTTCTGGGCGGTTGTGGTGTATGTGATACCGTTGGGCTCCTGGAGCTTGTTGCCCTCGGTGATGGTGGTGGTGAGCGTCTCAGTGCCCAGGTCGTCGTCAATGTCGTAGTAGAAGCCCGCAAAATTATCTGCGGTCCACTCGAAATTGCCGGTAGCAACCTGGCCGCGAATTTCAATGCCAATTGAATCGCCGGCAACTGAAAAACCTATAAGATACAACAGGAAAATTAAAATATAAGGGACCATCAACTTTTTATTCAATCTCAATCCTCCAGAAGATCTTTAGGATATATTAGTAGAAAACATTTTGCGTAGTAGATCAAAGAATTTTAAGCTCAATGCAGATCATCGTACCTGCAACAAGGGCCTCTGCCGATTCAAATTCAAGACGGCAGGCGAGAGGAACAAGGCCCTCAAGCTTCTGGAGAGGCGCGGCTTTGAGGTGGATCTGGTGGAGGACCTGAAGGGCTACGTGGTTAAGCTGCCCAGGCACAGCAGATACGCCCCTGTGCTGAAGAACTCCGTGGCCATGATCGAGACCCCGGAATGGCACATCTTCCTCATGAAGGACCCGGCCGCAGTAGAGGAGGCGCAGAGGCTGGGGGCGAAGATAGTAGAGGTGGACGTAAAATTCTAGGGGGGATCATATGCAGCCTTCGCCTCGGCTGGCTCGGTCTTCCAGTAGGCATTATACCAGAACCTGTGGCCATCTTCATTCTGCCGCCGGTCGCTGGCCACCCAGCCCCATCTGGCCAGAGCCCTGAGGGAGTTCGAAAGCCGCCTCTCTGCGCGAATCCAGTCGACGTAGGAATTCATCTCCAGGCCCAGGGCCCGGGCGATCTCCTTCAGGGACAGGGCATCGTCTTTGCTATCGGGGAGGACGGCTAAAATGGCCTCGTGGTTCATGGCATACTTCTCCATGTGCCGGATATGATGATAATTCCCCC
>MVRL01000029.1 GCA_002067705.1 Methanosaeta sp. PtaU1.Bin112 | reverse complement strand
CTCCAAATCTGCAGTCCGGTCCAGGTTGCTCTTGATCGAAAGGTGATAGGTCCAGGCCTGTCTGATCTCCTTGACAGTGCGGTTACCCTCAGGCGTGCTTATCGCTTTGATCTCTTCGGTCTTGTTATAGTCGGAGAGCTTTCTCTCTAGCTTCAGATCGGCAGAGGTGCCCACCACAATGGAGGCGTTGGTGCCGGCAGGGGTATAAGGCATCTGGATGGTGGAGACATATTCGCCATTGCGGTAGAGCATGGCCTTCCCCTCAGGCCAGGGATTGTCCAGGGTGTTGTTGATACGTATCTCCTCATCCGCCGGACCCTCAGACTGCCAGCTGGCATCCCAGGTATAGATCCTTACCAGGGGGGACTCCTTCTCGAAGAGGGGGAATCCTATCTCTTTATCCATGGCCAGGTCCTTTCGACCATCCAGCTCAAAGATATAAAGGGTCTCCAATTCGCCAGTGGACGGAAGAGGCGCAGCTGATTCATATGCCTCTTCTTCTGCCGCATACATCATTTTAGCATCTGCCGCTCCTGTGCTTCTGGGTGCAGCAGGATAGGCATGCACCTCAGGAGTGAGACCGGCCACCAGCTTGAGGCGCACGTCCTTCAGGTCCTCTCCTCCCCGGTTGCTCACCACGGCATTGGACTTCACCAGCACTTCGTCCTCGCTGAGGTGCAGGTCGTATATGGGCTTCCAGGCAGCAGAGTTGTACATGAGGTAGCTCAGATCGAATCTCTGCGATCCAGCGGACGATATGTTCAGGGTATAGATGGGGTCTGACTCGTAGACCACCCTATCGGTGGTAGCATTGCTCACCGAGAGAAGGACAGAGCCGAAATCAGCCTTATCCGGAACATTGACCACGTACTTGTGAGCTCCCTCGGTCACATCCAAAAATCCTGCTCTCTTAACTGCCATCAGGCCGTCAGGATAGATGGTGACGGAGTCCACGGGCAGGGTAATGGCGGTTGTGGCCTCGACTGTGCTCGCCTCCTGCGAGGCCGAGGCAGGAACGCATAACAACAGCACTAGAATAATTGCATAGGGCTTCATAAGAACACCTCATTCTTAATGAGTGGCAAGAGTATTAACTTTTTCTCAAATGACTTCCATCTCCTTGACCAATCCTCCGTTAGGTGCAGAAAATATCAGCCCCTGGGAGTCGCTGAGCATCGAGCCCCACTCTGCAGTGGGCGGCTGGGCCCCCAGTCCCAGGAATCCCAGGCCTGCCAGTGAGAGGATTGCTCCGGCCATGTTCAGGGTCGCCAGCAACACAACCGGCGATAGTAAATTGGGCAGGATGTGTTTTATCAGGATATATCGATCCGAGGTGCCCAGGCACTTCGCAGCCTCAATGAACTCCATCTCCCGGAAGGATAGTGTCATCCCCCGGATAATTCGGGCGTAGCCGGTCCAGCCGGATATGCTCATGGCGATCACGGCGTAAAAAAGCCCAGGCCCCAGCATGCCGATGATGGCCAGGGTGAGCAGGAGTCCGGGAAAAGAGCTTTTGATATCCACAACTCTCATGAGCAGGCTATCCACCAGGCCGCCCTTGAATCCGGACAGCAGGCCCACAGTGGTTCCGATACTGAGAGATATGACCACGATTATGGCGGGCATGAGCAGAGAGAGCCGGGCACCAAAGATGATCCTTGAAAGGACATCCCGCCCGAACTTATCAGTTCCCAGGAGATGATCCTGGTTCGGCCACTGGAGCCTGCGACTGATTTCGATTGCATCCGGATCATAGGGTGCAATATACGGCGCCAAGACGGCAATCGATATGAGCAGGACTAATATGGCCAGGCCGACCATCGCCAGAGGGTCTTTGCAGAGATCATGAGAGTACTGCCGCCAGAGGCTAGCGGACTCATCCATTACGGGTACAGGCTCGCGTCCCCTCCTTAAGATATGCTCCAATTTCTGCCATACATTCTTTATATCGGGATCAGAACCAGACATTGAATCTCAGCCTCATCATGACTTCTCATATTGTATTCTCGGATCGATCAGGGAGTAAGAGAGATCTGTGATCAGGGTCACCAGCACGAAGAGGGCCATGAAGATCAATGTGAAGCCCATGATCATCGGATAGTCGCGAGCGTTGATGGACGCAAGGAACATGCTGCCATTTCCCGGCCAGGAGAAGATGGACTCGATTATGACAGAACCTGTGAGGATATGGCCGAAGAAGAGCCCGATCATAGTCACCACGGGGTTCAAGGCGTTGCGCAAGGCGTGCTTGAATATGATCACGAGCTCGGTGAGGCCTTTGGCCCTGGCGGTGATTATATAGCCCTGGCTCAGGGTCTCCAGCATGCTGGTCCTGGTGAGGCGCATCAGGCTGCCGGTCATGGAGGTGCCCATGGCGATTGAAGGCAGGGCCAGATGCCAGAGCTGGTCTTTCCAGCCCACGCCGTAGCCGTAGAGAGGGAATAGGTCGTACTTGACTGAGAAGAACCAGAGGAGCATGAGGGCCAGCCAGAAGGTGGGCATGGAGATCTCGAGCATGACATAGACGCGACAGAGGTGGTCGACTATGGTATTCTTCTTGACTGCGGATATCACGCCCAGGGGAATGGCGATAAGAAGGGCGATCATGATTCCGGCCAGGTTGAGGACCAGAGTAGGGCCGAGGTGGTCCATGAACTCCTTCAAGACCGGCTTATGGGTGGAAAAAGAACGGCCAAGGTCGCCGTGCAGGGCATTGTTCAGCCATTTGAGGTACTGAACGTGGACTGGGTCGTTTAAGCCGTAGTGCTCTTTGATGGCATGCACCATCTCAGGGGTGGCCATCACGCCCATGGCGGAAGCCTCAGCGTCTGCCATCATCTCGCCGATATCACCAGGCGAGAGGAAGACGAGGCCAAAGGTGATCAGGGAGCCGCAGAGGAGCACAGGAACCATTACGGCAAGGCGCTTGAGGATGTACTCTTTCATCATCTAGACATGCCACCAGATCATGCAGGCAACGCCCTCGGTGGGGTAGCAGTAAGAGCCGTCCGGGTTCATTTTGGAGCGGTAATAATCTCTCAGCTCATCTTCCATCTCTCCTGTGACATCGGAGTAGTACATCAGTAGAGGCTTCCAGTAGCTGACCGCCTCTTCCTCTGTTTCGTACTTCATCTCTGCCTCGGCCTTCCAGGTCTCAACGTTCGGGTAGATTCCGTGCTGGTAGAGTGTAGTTATGATATGGGCGAAGTTGTAGACGTATTTATACGGCTCTTTTCTGATCCGGGGGTAGATCAAGTTAAGAAAGTCCATGTTGCCGTAGGGAAGGGCCGAGGTTATCAGGGCGCAGCGGCCTTTGGATGCTTCGTTCATCTTCAGCAGGGAGGGCGGATCCCTGATGGCTGGGGACCAGACGCTGAAGACCAGGTCGTACTTCTCATGGATCTCGAAGTCGCTCCAGAGGTATTCAGCGTATTCCAGGTCAACGCCTGCGTGCTCTGCATTCTCCCGCATGAGCTTCTGGTTGGTATGGGACGGCTCAAGGACTGTGACCTTGCCCGCGATCCCGGCCAGCGGGAGAGCAAGCCTTCCTGTGCCTGCGCCGACATCAAGGATGCTGGTGTCTTTGTCCACAAAGCGTTTCAGCCGGTCGAACTCGACAAGGAACTTCTCGTCTTTGAGGAGGGCGTCGAGGTCCAGGACTAGGCTCGACATATTTTTCTTTTTCCTATTCTGCCAGAGGGAGTCGCTTATGAAATTGACCCAGTCCAGCTCGGTCCAATCCTGCCTCCTCTGGTTGTAGCTTGACTGCGCAACCGCCTCTTCCCAGAGGGCCTGCCAGTTGGGAACTGTTGCCGACACGAGGATCATCTCTGGGGAGCTAAATATAATGATGATATATAACTCTTTGCTACGATTGTATTTTTTGTTGTGATATATGCTAAGATAATCTGGATGATGGTGTGACTATTGAACTTCCAGGATGAAAGGCCGATCTGCAGACGAAAGGAACTGGCAGGAGGTTAAACTCTATCTGGAGGCTGCAGGTCGGCAATGTGGGAGTGCCATCGGGGCGCGTGAACCGGGAAACGGACCGCAGGGTGGATAAGGGTTAAAGATGGCGGGGAGCATGGCGAATGAGAGATTAGCCGACTGAGAATATTTGAGGCAAAAATAGGAAAAAAGGAACTCATGCATGCCCATGAGACCCTCTGCTCGTTGGATGGTCGTCTAGGCATCTATCCAGCATTCCTCAGCATGCTCCAGATAACCGTTTCCATTTCCAAACTCATATCCTTTGACCTTGCTGCTCATCACTGTATACTCCATTGGATGGACCAGCGGTATGGTCCCAGCATCTTCATACAATATGTTGCAAGCTTGACAGATATTTTGATCTCGCACCTTTTCACTTATACCTATCCCTGCTTTGTAGGCAATATTCTCCAATGTGTTATTCTCATTTGCATATGATGAATTGCCATAAAGAATCAAACTCGAATTGAAAATCTTCAATTGGAAGGTCGTTGGTTGGTATTGAGTATATTGTAATCGTAGATCAAAGTCACCATTTTTTGTAGCTTCCGCAAAAGCGCTCGATTCTAATGTTCGGATTTTGACGTTGATTCCAACGTTCTTGAGCTGAGACTGCACTATCAATGCCACATCTTTCATCCAGGTTAAACCTGCATTGGTTCCTGAATCGGATGTGATCACTAGATCGAGATCTCTTAGCGACTTGCCATTCTTTTCGAGTATACTATCTCCATTCATGTCCTTCCATCCTGCATCTGAGAGAATCTGCTTGGCCTTGCTTATATTGTAGTCATAACCCTTATAGCAGCATTCAGGTGCGTCTGGCAATAAAGGAGAAAGAAGCATTGTGTCGGTGGCTGGTGTAGCATAACCGAAGAACGCACCCGTTACAATCTCCTCACGGTCTAGGGCGTAATTGATGGCCTTTCGCAGATGTATGCCATCTGAGCCGCTAAAGGGTTCTTTCCAGTAGGCTGTTGAGATGAAATATGTTCTGGAAGACGGCCTGCTCTTTATTGTTATTTCGGGGTTCCCCTTCAGCTCAATTAGAGACTCTAGGGTTGGGCTGTAATATCTATTTATAAAATTAATATCACCTTTCGTTAGAGCTGTAACCACCGTTGTTGGATCTGTTATGCAGGTGAGGATAATCGTATCTATCTTGGGTTTGTGGAAGTCGAGGTCATCTCGCCAAGAGTGCATTCTTTTGAGGACTATCTTTTCTTTAGAAATTGATTCGTTTTCATCCACATAATATGGTCCAAGGCCGTTATACCTCTTCTCAGGTTTCGGTCGTGACCCTCTAATAGGCTTGAGTTATATAATATGGAAAAGTCAAGAGTTCCTGCAAGCTCCAGACATGATCGATTAAGCCAGCTTGCTTCGCAGGACTATTGAACTTCGTTATGCCCATCTCATTTCTATATTTTAGAGCGCGATGCTTTCGGCAGTAGTTGAAGTGCGCGAAATATAGGGTCATTTGGTTATCCAATTCTTTAGTCTCCTTAGAGAAACCTATGGTTTTCCTAGATATGCGGTTATTATCTTGTCTGCATGTCAGGTTTTGCCGTTCAATGTAGCTGGTGGATATCATTTTGTGGTCTATATCTTTACCAAATATGATTCTCT
>MVRL01000028.1 GCA_002067705.1 Methanosaeta sp. PtaU1.Bin112 | reverse complement strand
GCTGAACTCCAGCTACATGGAGCCCTGGAACAATCGGGGGATCGCTATGGTGCTTGGATATGAGGATGTTGCTGGAGCCCTTCAGAGCTTTGACAGGGCCGTCCTGATCGATCCCCGCTCCGTGGAGGCTTGGGTGAACAAGGCCAATGCCCTGGATATGGCCGATCGAGGACCGGAAGCCCAGGAGGCCCGGGAAAAGGCAAAGATGCTGGGCTACCAGGGGTAGTGGCAATGGAGGCTATGGCAGAGGCGCACCTTTATTGCAGCATACGGGTCACAGGGGCAAGAGAATAAGCCTTTTTCGAACGTTGATGAATTCGACCTCGATGCCATAGGCCTCAAAGATGTTCTCCGGGGTCATGACTTCTGCGGGCCTTCCTGCTGCTACCACATTCTGATGATTGCAATTGGACTCGCCTTTGAATTTCTGCTCATCCCCACATTCTTTTTCTGTCAGCTTTCGCAGCAGTACCAGCTCATCCGAGAACATCAGGGCATGATTGGGATCATGCAGAGTCATAACCACCGTCACCTTCTGATCCCTTGCGATCCGGGATATCATCTTGAGGACTTGATGCTGATTTTTGAAGTCCAGATAAGAGGTGGGCTCGTCCAGCAATAGAAAAGAGGGCTCCTGAGCCAGAGCCCTGGCGATCATCACCAGCTGCCTCTCCCCTCCACTGATTTGAGTGTAAGGCCTGCTGGATAGATGAGAAGCTCCCACCATATCCATGGCCTGACGAGCTTTTTCCAGATCTCTCGGTCCTGGCTGGGATAGGGCGGAGATATGGGGCATCCTCCCGGTAAGTACGATATCCAGTGCCGTAAAGGGAAATGATGACCTCTGAGTCTGGGGCACATGTCCCATCAGCCGTGCCATATCGGTCTGCCCCATCCGGGAGACATCATATCCATCCACATAGACCTTTCCAGAATCAGGACGAAGGAGTCCATTGATGATCTTCAATAGAGTTGTCTTTCCGCAGCCATTGGGACCCAGAAGGGTTACGATGGCTCCCTTTCTCAATTGCAGGCTAACATCGCCCAAGACCAGACGACTATTGTAGCTTAAAGAGATGCCCTCTGTAATCACGCCTGGATTCATGTTCACTCCCAACCACCCGATCGCGTTGTGCGAAGCAGATAAGCGAAGAGGGGCGCTCCTACTAATGTGGTGATCACCCCGACCGGCACTTCGAATCCCAGCCCCGCCCGGGCGAAGTCGTCAACCACAATCAGAAAAGAGGCGCCAAATGTCAGAGATAGGGGAATTAGTGTCCTGTGATCCGGCCCAAAGATCATGCGCAGCATATGGGGAACGACCAGCCCCACCAGGCCGATGATCCCGGCCACGGCAACCGCAGAAGAGGCGGCAAGAGATGCTGAGACGATGAAAATGATCTTGTATTTCTCTGGATTCAGACCAACTGAGCGCGCCTCCTCATCACCCAAAGCGAGGACATTCAGCCTCCAGCGCAATAGCAGCATGACGGTGCATCCCAGTGCGAAGAGCGGAAAGGCGCCATATATCTTCGACCAGCTCGCTGTACCAAGGCTGCCCATAATCCAGAAGACTATGCTCTGCAGGGCCCTCTCGCTTACGGCGATCTGAATTACAGCCAGTAGGGAGTCAAACACCGCAGAGACTATCACTCCCGCTAGGACAAGAGAGACTATGGGAGTGCTCCGGTTGGTCGTGGCCATGAAATAGGTCAGAGCCACTGCCAGCAGACTGAAGAAGAAAGCAGCGTATTGAATGGACACTCCCGGCAAAAAGGCTAATGAGAGGGCAGCTCCAAAGGCCGCTCCTGAGGATAGGCCGAGGATGTAAGGGCTAACAAGCGGATTTCTGAAAATGCCCTGGAATGCCGCCCCGGAGACCGAGAGGCTGGCTCCTACCATCATGCCCAAAAGCAGTCGCGGGAGGCGAACCTGAAAGATCACAGTGCTGTAGACGTCCGGGTAGTCTGTGGCATAGCCCAATATCTTTGAGGCCATCAGATCGACCAGCTGCACTGGATTTATGTGAAAAGGGCCTATGAAAATGGATGAGAAGAAGGCAAAAAGGGGAAGGCTCAAAAATAGATAATAGAGGAGCGATCTGCCCGTGATTCTCTCAGGCGCCATGCCCCTCTTCTCCGTCTGAGATGGCATCAAATTCCGTCTCAGGCTTTAACCATGCTGGGATAATGCACGCCCCAGATATCCACGTTGTATTGATCGATAGTTTGGTTCATGTCCACGTCCTGGAACTTATCGGGATGCAGATCCCTGGCAACATGCAGCAAAGCCAGAGGCATTCGGGGGGAGAAGGCATCGAATAGATAGGGGTTGCTGATCTCATAGACCCGGCGGTTCTTTACAGCATTTATGTCCCTCAAGCCCTGGAAATCCTCCCCATTGATGATGTCCTCAGGATCCAGGTCCTCATTGTACCACATATAGATGACATCGGGGTTGAGCTTGATCAGAGTCTCCTGGTTGATTACTGGATGCTCTAGATTCTGCGCCTCCTCTTCCGCCAGCTTCATGACATTGTTGCCTCCTGCCATATCGATCAGGTCGTTTATGCCGCTATCGACCCCTGCTGTGCCATAGATATCCGTCCACATCCAGAAAACCCCAGGCCTATCGCTCTCCTGGATCTGATCCGTGACGTTGGTGGTCAATTCAACGTATCCTTCCATTATCTCCTTAACCTCGGATGCGCGATCGGTGTTTCCTGAGATGATGCCCATTGTATCCACCTGGCGGTAGACATCATCAAGAGAGGTTACGTAGATGGCAAAGACGGGCACTTTCAGTGTATCATTGATGGCCAGGATGTTCGGGTCATCGGGAGAGGAGGCCCACAGGACCACCAGATCGGGATCTACCTTGGCCAGGGATTCGAGGCCCAGCTGGTCGCCCGTGATGTTGATCAGTATCTTATCCTCGAAGTTGGGATCGACTACGGGAAATACATCTTCCATTAGCCTTCGCATCCATTTGTCATCTTTAAGGGCGACCACATTATCTGGATCTCCTACGGCATAATAGGTCTTGAGGGCATTCTCCATGGTGAAGACCACTCTCTCTGATGGGGAGCCGATGTTAATGCTTCTCCCCAGATCGTCCTCTATAAGAACGGTCTCATTAGCATAGCTGGCTGGCACTGCCAGAAGCAGGCAGAAGGCTACAGCTAGCAAGAAATAGGTCGAACTCTTCATACTATTGCCTCCAACAGATCGATTTCGTACTTGATTGCGTATTCTTTAACTTATCCTGCACTTTCCAAATTTATGATTGTTGCGTACATAATATGACCAGGCAGATGATATTATGATACTAGACTCCGCAATGATATCACTATTTATAAAGCCGGCGGTAGCAGGTGAAATTTTTGAAACTACAGAACTTATCCAATAAAACAAAGGCTCTTCGCTATTTGGTATGGGTGAATAGAATAGCAAATTCTCTGCATCTTTGCGCCACTGTGGTGAACCGCGATGCTTTGACCCAACCATAGAGACGGAGTAGTCATCCTTTTCATCATAATGAGAAGCATCCGAGACCTTGCCTTTCCTTAAGCTGCTCTACGTCGCCCGGCATATTGGCCGGCAAAGGTTTTATAGGGCAGATATCATTGCTCAATCTATGACATATGAAACCTCTGTGGGGAATCGTCTTCTACGACGTTCATTCGCTTGTTAATGAAAAAGTGCGCATTTTTGATACC
>MVRL01000027.1 GCA_002067705.1 Methanosaeta sp. PtaU1.Bin112 | reverse complement strand
AGCAACCAGATCCGGATCTGGAGGATCATGAAGCAGATCGCCGAGAGCGGTGTGACAATTCTCGCCTGCAGCCATGATCCCAACCATGTTTGCTGGTACTGCGACCGAGTGGTGGTGATGAATCACAGTCACATCTTACGAGAGGGGTCACCTCAGGAGGTCATCACTGAGACGATTCTGGATGAGATCTACAGGAATGTCTGTGCTGTCTGGAACCTGGATGAGGCCAGGATGGTGCTTCCCAAGGAAGTTGCCAGCAGAAAAAAACGAGAAATGATGTGATCAATAAGAAAATCAGATATTTGTCGGCTCGTTGGTCGATTAGGAGAAAAACCATGAAGATAAATCGGATAAACTTGGTTGCCAGTAGCATTATGCTGCTATTTCTGGTAACAAGCATCGTAGCTGCAAGCGCCGCAGACGATGGAAATGTCTTGAAGCTGGGAATACAGATAAACGAATTCAAGCTGATGAATTCATTGGTTCGACCCTGGTATGACAGTGCGAACTGTTTCTTCAGCCTTACACAGACGTCGTTAATCATTTACAAACCGGATCTCGATATAGTGCCTGGCCTTGCCAGCAGTTGGGAAATCGCCCCAGATGGAAAGTCGGTAAAATTCACCTTGGTCGAGAATGCCACATGGAGCGATGGCAAGCCAGTAACTGCAGAGGATGCTGCATTTTCTCTAGAATACTGGAAGAAGAATAAACTGTATACACAGGGAAACTGGTATAATTCTTATCTAGATCATGTAGATATAATCGACAATTATACAGTGAATGTAGTCTTCAAGGAGCAGGTTGCTGCTGCCAGCCTGTCAACAATTGTCGGCACATCGATAATACCTAAGCATGTCTGGGAAAAAATCGAAAAGCCGAAGGAATATGATGGAGACAATGGCATGGTGGGATGTGGACCTTTCATCTTTGAGAAGTACGATAGAGATGCGCAGATCGTTTATCTTAAGGCCAATCCTGCTTACTTTGCAGGGAAGCCATCGGCTGATAGGATTGAATGGCATTACTACAGAACGCTGGATGCATTGCTTCTTGCCCTGAAAAAGGGTGATATCGATGCCCAACTTGAGTACTATAATCCGGTTCCCGGCGTTTATGCTGCGGATCTTCTCAAGTCCGAAAATATCAAGCTAATTACAGTTCCAGATGTCGGCCTTCCCCTCCACCTAGTATTTGGGTTCAGAAAATATCCGTCCAACATCACGGAGTTTAGGCAGGCAGTATCTTATGCTATAGACTACCAAGCCTTGATAGATATGATCGCTGCGGGCTACGGAAAAGTTCCAGGCAAAGGCTATTCAGTCCCCCAGCTTCCTGGATTCAATCCCAATCTACCTAAACTGGAGTATAACGCAACGAAGGCCAGGGATCTTCTGAATAGCTCGGGATTTATTGATAAAGACGGGGACGGATTTAGAGAGACGCCAAAAGGAACGGAGCTTAAGATACCGATAACTGTTGATGCCAGCAGACCGCAAGAGGTACGAGCTGCTGAGATCATTGACCGCGAACTCCATCAGATAGGTTTGAATACATACGTTGAGGCACTCAGTTCAGATGCAACTAATCAAAAGCTCAATGTCGATAAGGACTATTACATGTTTATCAGCCGATCTACACCTTCTGCTAACTGTGGAGCCAGATCAGGTATTGTCTACTATGCGGATTTCCCCGGCTGTTACGGAACATGCAAAGATCCCGAACTCATCGAACTGTCGAATAAGATGATTTACTCAAAGAACATGGAAGAGCTTATAGCTGCCAGATCAGCGATCCAGGAGTACGTAGCCAAAGAACAGCCCATCATCCCCCTCATCTGGGCAGATGCAATCTATCCAGTCAGGACTGACAGGTGGGAAGGGTGGACACCAATGTACGGCTACGGTCCAGTGAACTACTGGTCCTGGTTCAGCATGAAGCCAGTAGGCAAATAAATTATCTCAATTTTTTTATTCAAAATGGAGGTTGACATGATCATCGACTGGTCAAAAGAATGGAAGCAATATCTAGAAAGCTCGCGATGGACTCAAGAACTCAAGAAGAAGGGCATCACAAATGAGGATTTTTGGGACGGATACAAACTCGGCGACAGACACGAGGAGTATAATCAATTGACAGGGTATCCTGGTCGCATCCTGGATCGCATGCTGAAATTCGTCGGTTCGGAATCCGCCGTCCTGGATATCGGCGCAGGGGCCGGGGCCTACACCATACCCTTGGCCAAAGCTGCCAGAAAAGTGACCGTGGTGGAGCCTTCTCGTGGTCAGGTCGCCCGAATGATGCGACGAGCAGAGCGAGATGGCCTGGAGAATATCTATGTCATAAACAAGCGCTGGCAGGACGTGGATAGGGCGGAGCTGGAGAGCTACAGCCTGGTCAATGCCGCCTACTGTTTCCATATGCCCGATATCCGGGAAGCACTGCAGAAGATGCTGGATGTAACGACGGGGGCTTTATTCCTGGTATCCCTGGTGGACCACGGCATCACTGACATCTACGAGAAAGTATTCGGCGAGAGAGAACATGAGACGGAGTATATTTACCTCTACAACGTGCTTCACCAGATGGGCTACCCTGCCAACGTTGAGGTCATAACTCGCAACTACCAGATCCCTCTGGAGATGCAGATGGAGATGCTAAAGAGCAGCTACGACTTCACCCCCGCGCTGGAGCAGAGGCTGATGGATCACCTGGCTGCGACCGGGCGACTAGTGAAACGGGAGAACGGCGACTGGGTGAAAAGGATGTACAAAGACGGAATGATATGGTATCAGAAGGATTAAATCGGCAGAGATGACCGATCGCACAGGCTACATTGCCCGCCAGGCTATTCGATACGCCGTCTCTTTATTCATCATAGTGACCCTCATCTTTCTCATTCCCAGGATGATGCCGGGCGATCCCTTCGTAAGCGTGCTGGGAGAGGAGGTCTACTACCGCTCTCCTGAGCTTGTGGCAGAGCTGAAGGCCCAGTACGGCCTTGATCGCCCTCTGCCGGAGCAGTACATCTCTTACTTGCAGAACCTGGTTCAGGGCAACTTCGGCTACTCCTTCCACTACTCGCAGCCTGTCTGGGATGTGATCGCCTATAAGATAAAGTGGACCTTTGTTCTGCTGATACCGTCTGTCATTTTAGGCGCAATACTGGGCATCGTGCTGGGCTCGATGGCAGGCTGGAGGCATAGCTCAGGCATGGACACGGGCTTCACATCGCTCTTCCTATTCATCTACTCCATGCCTCACTACTGGCTGGCCATGATCTTCGTTCTCATCTTCGCATTCTACCTGGATCTTTTCCCTTTGAGCGGCATTACGGGAGGCGGCCTGGCGGGTGCAGAGAAGCTGAAAGATATCTTGTGGCACATGGCGCTGCCGACTTTTGTGCTGACATTGTTTGGAGCCTCCTATAACTACTTCATCATGAGGGGCTCAGTTCTTCAGGTGCTGGGAGAGGGCTTCGTTCTCACAGCGCGTGCTAAGGGGCTGCGGGAGTGGGAAGTTCTCTTCCGCCATGTGCTGCGCAATGCCATGCTTCCGCTGGTCACAGTGATC
>MVRL01000026.1 GCA_002067705.1 Methanosaeta sp. PtaU1.Bin112 | reverse complement strand
TTTCATTGGCAGCAATGCCACTTTCACTGCTCCCGAGGGGGGAGAGCTCTGGCTCGGCGTTAATGACAAAGATCCTGGGAATAATGCTGGTCTATATGTGGCCAAAGTGTGTTGGGGAGATGATCAATGAGATAGAATTCCAAAACTTTTTTGGCTCTTCGCTGAATTATGTGGGTCTGGTCGGCAGAGAACAGCCATCTGTTCCTTTGCGCCTCTGTGGTTTGATTGGATTACAGATAACGGATTTTTGGCCATATAGAGCACAAAGATCACAAAGGCCTCACAAAAGTAAACCAGTTCTTGATAGCCCAATAATCCTTTGGTGCGGTCTTTGTGTCCTTTGTGCGCTTTGTGGTTTATGGCACTTCGCTGAATTATTTGGGTGAGGTACGGCAGCGGTTATAACTCTGTTCCTCTGTGGTTGGGTCAAAGCATAGCGGTTCACCGCAGAGGTGCAAAGATACAGAAAATTTGCGATTCAAGTTCACCCCTACTACATAGCGAGGAGCCGAGTCTCTTTCTCGAATCTGGATCACAGGCTGGATTCTCTGTGCAGCCAGGAAAAAGAGGCATTACTGCAGCCCTGGTGGTTCGTGCCGCAGGAGCCCACAGGCCAATAGAGGGATAGAATTAAATTCTGGATCGTGGCAGAGGCTCGGCAGGAGGTCGGTTAATGGAGTTGAGGCTGGAGCCGGTTCGCACGGAAGATTTGCCCGCGATTAGAGATATCTTCAATTACTACATTGAGAACAGCTTTGCCGCTTATCTGGAGATGCCTGTTCCTCTGGAGTTCTTCAGCACGTTCCTGAGGATGGTTGAAGGATATCCTTTCCTGGCAGCTAAGGACAGCGACGGCCGCTTGCTCGGTTTTGGGCTTTTGCGTCCCTATAATCCCATGCCTGCCTTTTCAAGAACGGCTGAGATCACATACTTCGTCTCTCCAGAATTCACGCGTCATGGCATTGGAGGAATGCTCCTGGACCGCCTCCTGGCCAAGGCCTGTGAAATGGGGATCACATCCATACTGGCGAGCATATCCTCGCTCAATCCGCCAAGCCTTTCCTTCCATGAAAGTCATGGATTCGAAGAGTGCGGGCGCTTTGCTGAGATTGGGCGGAAGAAGGGGCAGGGGTTCGACGTGGTGTGGATGCAGAAGATGGTCTAATACCTCTGGAAATGCAGATGACGTCAAGCTTCATACAATATCAACGTAGTCGCAAGCCCCGTCCTTCAGGGCGGGGTAGTTGACTGTTGCAGTGCGCGTTTGTTCAGTTTAGCGTACAAGTACTGGTCGAGGATTCTTCCCTCCTTGAAGACGCTAGCCCTGATAACTCCTTCAAGGGTAAAACCTGAATTCTCAAGCACCCTGGCTGAAGCAGCATTTGTAGTGTAAGGCTCTGCAAATATACGGAGAAGTCCGAGCTCTCTAAAAGCGTATTCGCTCAGTGCTCTTACCACTTTTGTCATGATCCCATTGCCCCAGAAAGGCTCTGCCAGCCAATATCCTAGCTCGGCAGTCAATCGATGAACATCGTCCCCAGGCATCAAGCCGATGCTGCCAATGGCCTCCTGATCGGATGCAATCGCAAAATACGTTATGGGCTCCATGCGCATCGCTTTAGAGAGGAACGCTTTTGCGTCCGTCAGTGAGTAGGGATGGGGAAAAGCATCTCGAAGATTGATCCAAATCCTCTTGTTGTTCGCATGCTGCGCTATTGATGCAGCATCGTCCTCGCGCCAATCTCGAATGGTGTACTTCCCAATTGCGATATGCCTGATAGATATCCTCCTCCTCGCTTTTCAAATCCGCTCTCGCCGGTTGCTCTGAGAGCTTCACCATTGCTCTTCATTTCAATCCCCTTTGCATATCGCCAGGGTTTGAGCCTTGACCTGCTCCATCTTCTTCTTGCCCAAGAATACCTCTACCAGCTTCAAGGCGAACTCCATCGCCGTCCCCGGAGTGCGGCTGGTTATGATATTTCCATCAACCACCACCCGATCACTGGAGAACTGGGCGCACGACCTTACCTCTTCCTCCCCAGAAGGATGCACAGTGGCCTTCCGGCCCTGCAAGACTCCCGCCTTGATGAGGACCGACGGCGCTCCGCATATCGCTGCCACATACTTGTTCGCCTGATTCAGCTCTCTGATCATATTCAATATCCGTTCATCCTTTCCCAGGTTGATGAAGCCGGGCGCTCCCCCAGGAAGGACCAGGCCGTCCAGATCTTTATGGTTGATCCTGTCCAGGATGGTATCAGGCATCACCCGTACCCCATGAGATCCCTCTACCAATCCCTCCTTCAACCCAGCGGTCACCACATCTATGCCCGCGCGCCTTAGTATATCAATGACGTTCATGGCCTCGATCTCATCGAAGCCATCTGCCAGAGCAACCAGTATCTTCATGCCTTATAGCCTCCTCAATCAAGCTATTGGCATTGAACCCTTAAGTCTATTGCTATTGAAAACCCTCATATTGGCAATCGCAATGCTAATCAATAAATATGGATCCAACCATCAGGGGTGCATATCATGATATGCAAACGCTGCGGACGGTGCTGCCTCCATCTGGACATCTTCGTCGTCAATCCGCGGTCAATTCTTCCCGACGGAAACATGAATAAGAGCGATCCTGAGGCCATGATCCACAAGCCTGCGGGGCAGATATGCCCCCACCTTGCCAATAAATCCAAGCCAGAGGAAAAGATCGCAACCTGCACCATCCATCATCTGCCCTGTTATAGAGACACTCCCTGCGAGAAGTTCGAGCAGATCGGCCCAGAGGATTCCTTATGCCTCTTGAGCAGCTACCTGGATGAAAGGAAATGAGCCTGGAATGGGTCAATGAAATGTATCCTTAGCCACCTTTTGCCTCCAGCGTCTCGGATGCCATCAGAAATCCGATTGCTCTCTCCGCTAAAGGATACCTATTCACCAGAGCCTTGAATCTCTTGCCATGATTCGGCTCGATGAGGTGGGCGAGCTCATGCACTATAACATAATCCTCCACCCACTGAGGAAGGCTTGCCAGACGGTCGCTTATGAGAATGGTCCGGGCGGCACAGTTGCACGAGCCGCGCCGGTGCTCCTGTCGGGAGGAATACTGAATGCTGTTCCAAGACAGCTTTCCCTGGAAATATCTCTCATTTAGAACTGCTGCCCTCTGACTCAAATGGAGGTCATCCTTGGGATAGATCCGCTTCTCCAGCCTGATTTGAAGCTTCTCTATATGGGCCCGAAGGGCAGCATCTGAGATGGATGCAGGAGCCAAGACCTCCATCTTTCCCGCCACCATCCGGGCTTGAATGGTCTTCTTCCGTCGCGCAGACCTCTTCACCACAATCTCCATGGACTTGAGCCTCCAGAATGATTGAGATTGAGAGATATTAATAGCTTTCTTCCCAAAATCTATCCGGGACTATGACCGGATTTCACAGACATTCTTATTTATTTTTAAATGAATACCCCGCAGCTTGCTGCGGTTGGGATGGTCAGGAAACCGACTTAAGGAAAGGGGCATA
>MVRL01000025.1 GCA_002067705.1 Methanosaeta sp. PtaU1.Bin112 | reverse complement strand
CATTCATTGAACTTGTGGTTAGTAACGTTAGGTTATAAATCTTGTGGTCTTGATCGAATTCCAGAAGCATCGATTGCGGCAGCAGTTGCAGAAAAAATTGGGAGAGAATCTCATATCCTCTAATCGATAAGCAGGATAAACCAGAAGCAGATAGCTCCAATGGCAATCAGCAAGAGGTTTACCAGCCTTTCATGCCCCACCCTCCACCGCGCCAGGGCGAATTTTGTGCTGATCAGGACATGCACCAGGAAGAAGAAGACCAAAAACAGGTCCAAATTGGTGTGCATGTGTTTGGCCTGATATAGGGGGAGCAGTATTCCATTGTTCCAGGCGTATCCCGATATCAAGAAGATGATCATGAATACTAGCAGTATCCAGGCTGATAGCCTGTTGATCTTGACGAGTAGTCGGCCGACGTTCAGGTGAGATCACCTCCTGAGGTGGTTGAAGTCCGAGGATAAATAATGGTGGTTTTAACTCTGGATGAAGATATTAATCTTGGATCGCAGACTCGTTAACTAAAGATTGATTTTGGCAAACTACATAATGTATGAATAGAGATATGTTTCAGGAGGTTTCAATGGACGAGCAAGAGCTTGAGTCTATGCTTAGAGATCTAGAATCTGATCTGGTTGAGAGAAAGGCATCTCTCTCAGATCCAGATAGAATTCGTCAGGCAATCTGTGCTTATGCCAATGATCTGCCCAATCATCATAAACCAGGATTCATATTCATTGGAGCCAATGATGACGGCTCATGCTCAAATCTAGAGATTTCTGATAAACTATTATTAAATTTATCTTTTATGAAGGATGATGGAAAGATTCAGCCTTTTCCATCTATGTCCATAGACAAGAAATCCATTAATGGCTGCATGATGGTCCTGGTTCAGGTTGAGCCATCAAATTCGCCACCGGTTAGGTTAAACGGAGTAACCTGGATCAGAGTCGGTCCTCGCAGGGCAAGAGCAACGCCAGAGGAAGAGAAACGCCTTGCGGAGAGGAGGCGTTCCAGGGACCTTCCATTTGATCTCCAGCCAGTCCCTTCTGCTACCATAGAGGACCTGGACCTGGAATTATTTGAGCACGAATACCTGCCTCATGCAATCGATCCATCCGTCCTGGCTGAGAATACCCGGTCGATGGAAGATAAGCTCAAAGCATTGCGATTTTTAACCCCTGATGGCCAGCCTACTGTTTTGGGAATTCTGGTTCTTGGCAAGGATACTCTTCGTTTCATCCCTGGGGCTTATGTGCAATTTTTAAGGCTAGAGGGTGCCGATTTAACAGATCCAATCAGGCACCAAAAGGAAATTACGGGCCCAATTCCAGATCTTCTCCGAAGGATTGATGAGATTCTGGAAGCCAATAATTCGGTATCTATATCAATTGTCTCAGAATCGGTGGAAATCAGAAGATCAGAGTATCCTCTTCCCGCCCTTCAACAATTGATACGCAATGCGATCCTCCATAGAACCTACGAAGGGACCAATGCACCAGTTCGCGTCTATTGGTTTTCCGATCGCATTGAAATACACAATCCAGGTGGGCCTTTCGGCCTTGTCACCAAAGAGAACTTCGGCCAGCCAGGCGTGACAGATTATCGAAATCCACACCTTGCGGAAGCCATGCATGTCTTGGGATATGTGCAGAGATTCGGCATGGGCATTCAGATCGCCAGAAAGCAGCTACTCGACAACGGCAATCCTCCTCCCGAATTCACCATTGAGGAGAACTATATTCTTGCAACCGTGAGGAGGCGATCATGAGCGCTCCAATAATTGCATTTTTCAATAACAAAGGCGGGGTGGGAAAGACCTCACTGGTCTATCACTTATCCTGGATGTATGCAGACTTGGGGCTCAAGGTATTAGCCTCAGACCTCGATCCCCAGGCAAATCTGACCGCTTCATTTCTGGATGAAGAAAAACTCGAGGAATTTTGGCCAGATGGAGATCATAGCAGGACAATCTACGGAAACATAGAACCTCTGCTTCGCGGTGTGGGGGATATTGCAGAGAATCCATATGCAGAAGAGATTGATGAGCGAATCCATCTGATAATCGGAGATCTGGCATTATCGCGTTTTGAAGACGAACTATCCCAGCAATGGCCGCTTTGCCTTGACGGAAAGGAGAGAGCATTTCGAGTCGAGTCAGCCTTCTGGCGCATTATGAAGCGAATAATAGATAAATCCAGCATTGATATCGCTTTGATCGATCTCGGACCGAATTTGGGTGCAATCAATCGTTCGATACTTATAGCAGCGGATTATTTGGTGGTTCCATTAATACCTGATCTATTCTCGCTGCAAGGATTAAAGAACCTGGGCCCAACAGTTAGGGAATGGCGTAATGGATGGCAGGAACGCCTGAAGAAAAATCCCGTGAAAGACCTTGAGCTGCCAAGAGGGCAAATGACGCCCATAGGCTATGTCATGATGCAGCACGCAGAGAAGATGGGTCGCCCCGTGAAGGCATACAGGCGCTGGGCAGAGCGAATCCCATTGGTATATTCAGAAGAGGTCTTGGGGAAAGAATACAGACTGATGGAGAAGAGAGAAAAAGGAAATCAATTGGGTTTGGTCAAGCACTATCGAAGCCTTATGCCAATGGCACAGGAGGCAAAAAAGCCGATATTTCATCTATTGGCTGCTGATGGAGCCATCGGATCGCATCAAAAAGGGGTTAGCGAGGCAAGGGAAAATTTCCACCAAGTAGCCCTCGAAATGGCAGATCGCTGCGATATCGCGGTGCCAGAATGATTTTCATTTTCCGCTTCTTGAGCTATCTGAAGCATATGTGATTTACTCGTAAACTATCACCTCCACCATCTCCCCCTCCTCGAATCCCTCCAGCTCTTCGGGCACAACCACAAATCCGTCCGCCCGGGCCACGGAGCTCAGTATCCCCGCCCCAGAGACCATGATCGGCTCTACCTGGCCATCCTCTCTGAAGGCCACCCGGACCAGGCTCAGGTAGCCGGGCTTGGAGGGCATCTTCCGGGCCAGCCGGGCCTTAGCCCGGATCGGCTTATCATCCAGATGAGCCAGTCTCTTTATGGCCGGACGGACGAATAGATAAAGGTTAGAGAGCGCTGCCACCGGATAGCCAGGCAGGCAGACCACCGGCCTGCCGGCCACGTCTCCGAAGGCCGTAGGCTTTCCCGGCTGGAGGCGGACCCCATGCACATAAAGCTCTCCCATCTCCGATAATATGCGGGGGGCATAGTCCTTCTCC
>MVRL01000024.1 GCA_002067705.1 Methanosaeta sp. PtaU1.Bin112 | reverse complement strand
ACAGCGAATTCAGTCCTGATCAAGGCATGCTGCGTGGAAGGTTGCTCTTTATCGACGGATCAACTCTGGAGTTCAGGGGCCCTCTTTGCCTGCGTCCCGGAAGGCCTCTCGGCGCCCCGTAAAAATGTGCAGCCAGGCGCGCCAGCGAGTCCGTTCAAACAACCTCTTCGGCCCCTCCAGCCCCGCCATCAGCCCCGTTCCCTCAAGAAGTGAATCCACCCCACCAGCGGGACATTCGTCCCTCTCCGCGGGCACCATTCGCTGGGCATCCTCCGGGCTGTGCACCCCGCTCTCCTCTACCAGAAATACAACCGCCTCTCTTGCCCACAGAAAGCCGCTGGAAGCGGTGCCGATCTCGCAAGTTACACATATCAGATAATCCTGAGTTGGATTAACCTGGAATCCCTTTTCAAAGCTTTATGGGCAAGAGCTGCATATGCTTCATTTGCGCAACCGGTAGCTTGGTGGCAATCCTACGTCATTTGCCATCAAGCGCAAGGATTATTATGTTCAACATAATAGCTAACTTTTATGGTAAAAGTAATCACATATGCTAACATGTGGTGGAAAGTGATCTGATATCGATGAGGATGATATTGGCGATCAGGGCAGTGATGACTTCATGTTCTAAAAGGAATGGGGTCTCCATGGCGGGCCATCCAGGGAAGGCGCTCTCGGACGAGCATTTAAATCGGCCAAAGGTGCAATTTTATGCTGGAAAATGATTTGATTAAGCTCATCCCTCAACCTTTTCAGGAGCTTAAGGAAAAGGTTTGGCAAAAGGGGATTTGTGCAGGCTGCAGGGGATGTATCGCTGTATGCCGTGCGGATACTCTGGCTTATGATCATGAGCTGAATAAGCCGTGTGAGGTTAACCCATGTATTGATTGCAGAGCATGCCTGGATGCCTGTCCACGCTTGCCAGCAAATGTCGAGAGCATTGTTTCTTCAGATGTCATCGGACCCTACCTCGACATAAAGAATGTGAGATCTGTGAAAGCTAACGAACGCTTCCAGAATGGAGGAGCCGTCATTGCACTATTGACTGCGGCGCTGGAAGAGGAACTGGTGGATTGTGCGCTTGTTATGGGTTTGGACCGATGGGCACAGAAATCGTATCCTTTCGTTGTTTACGATGCTTCTGAATTGAATAGGTCTGCAGGGAGCAAATATACGAGCAATGAGGTATTGGAATCCATTAAGGAGTTGGTTAAGGATCAGAAGGTGAAGAATATCGCGCTCGTGGGAACACCTTGCGCTGCTCAGTCAGTTGGGCTTCTGAGGAAGTCCTCGAATGAATATGCTGTGAAGCTTGTCCAAAAAATAAGATTCCTCATCGGGCTATTCTGCTTCGAAGCATTCAGTGATGATGTGATGGCAGAGATAACAGGGCGCATTGGCGTTCCACCTTGGCGAATAGATAAAATGAGCGCAGGTGAGGGACAGATGACTGTAACGCTTCGGGATCGAAGCATGAAGTCAATTCCCCTGGCCGAACTAGAAAAATATGTCAAGCCCGGCTGCAGATTTTGCACCGACTTTACAGCCAAGCTTTCAGATATCTCCGTGGGCGGCATAGGAAGCGCTCCCGGAATGAGTTCTGTAGTTATCAGAACGCCCGAAGGCATGGGCTTATTCAATATTGCTGAAGAAATGGGCTTCCTCAGAGTCTCTGATGGCGTTAATGTTGAGGCTATCAAGAAAGCAGGAGGGCAAAAGATCAGGAAGAACCGTATGGCGAACGAGTTGGCAATTTCAGGACAAAGATAGCTCGGAGATTATTTTTTTGGGAGATTATGATCTTAAAGAATGTTATCTGTCCAGCCTGCGGCGCTTGCTGCGACGACATACGAATAGACCTGGACGGAAATAGGACGATTGTCAAAAATGCATGCAAGATTGGCAATGCCAGGTTTCAAGCGATTGCAGGCGATCATCGGATTAAAGATCCCATGATAAATGTTGGCGGCAAGCTGCAAAAATCCGCATGGAATGAGGCTCTAGAAAAAGCGGCAAAGATTTTGGCAGATTCAAAGCGACCTCTCCTGTTCATAGGCGGAGAAACCTCCTGCGAGACAATGAAAGCAGGTTTGAATCTCGGAGAATACTTGGGCGCTGTTGTTGATTCAATCGCTACAGTTTGTCATGGGCCTAGCGCTATGGGAATACAGGAGGCTGGGCGAATAGGATCAACAGCCGGTCAGAGCAAAACTAGAGCCGACTTGGTTGTTTATTGGGGCTCCAATCCGCTTGAATTGGTGCCAAGGCATATGTCCAGATATGCTGTTTATCCAAGAGGTTACTGGACTGGGCGGGGAAGATTTGATAGGACGGTTATAACTGTCGATCCCAGAAAATCGATCACATCTGAGAATTCTGACCTGCACATTCCTCTTATGCCCAACACAGACTATGAGCTTCTATCGGCACTTTTGACGCTCATTCACGGTAAGAAGCCTCATCCTTCTGTTGAAGAAATCACTGGCGTCTCAATCTCCATGATGGAAAAGATGTTGCAGATGATGAAAAACTGTAAATATGGAGTTATCTACGTAGGCCTTGGTATAGCCTCATCCTATGGAAAACATCGTAATGTTGAGTTGGCCTTCAACCTGGTCAAGGAACTCAACGCACATACCAAATTCGTAATAAGTATTCTGAGAGGATATTGCAACGCAGCAGGATTTAGCCAGACCGCGTCCTACCTCTATGGCTATCCCTTCGGCCTTGATTTTGCCAGAGGTTATCCACGCTACAATCCTGGCGAATTCACAACGGTAGATCTGTTGCGAGAAAGAGATGTAGATTCAGCTCTATTGATCTCATCCAACTTGGATGCCTATCTTCCCGCAGTCTGTGCAGAATACCTGGCCGAGATTCCCATTATTTGCATTGACTCGTTCCATTCCTCGATAACTCTGATCTCAGATGTGGTCCTCCCAGGTGTCTTCGACTCCATAGAGTGTGAAAGCACTATGTATCGCTTTGATGATATGCCCATTTATTCTAAATCCATCATAGCATCCCCGTTCGATTTCACAGAAAGCAATGAGCACACCCTCAAGCAGCTCTTTAAAAAAACAAAAGAGATCAAAAGATGAGGATAATCTGTCAGCCATCAGAGCCTGTTTAGCTCCCCCAGCCTCTCCGGCCCCGCCATCAGCTCCGTTCCCACCAGCAGGGCATCCGCTCCAGCC
>MVRL01000023.1 GCA_002067705.1 Methanosaeta sp. PtaU1.Bin112 | reverse complement strand
ATGCGACGGGTTGCCTCCAGGCCGTCCATCTCCGGCATCTGCACATCCATCAAGACGATATC
Organism: Methanosaeta sp. PtaU1.Bin112; assembly: GCA_002067705.1. Lineage (GTDB taxonomy): Archaea > Halobacteriota > Methanosarcinia > Methanotrichales > Methanotrichaceae > Methanothrix. The sequence continues at coordinate 2,966 of MVRL01000023.1, read as the reverse complement.
GTAAGGCTTCTCCCGCAGGGCCTGCAAGACCTTCAATCCATTCTCCGCCACATCTGCCTGGTATCCCAGCCGTTTGAGCATGCTGAGTGCTACCTTCTGGTTGACGGGATTGTCCTCTGCCATCAGAATGCGGATAGGGCGAGCTTCAGTATTGGGACCGTCCAGGAAAGTATTATTCTCTACTATTGGCGTCTCGTTTTCTGAATGCAATATGAGATCCTCCAGAAGATTGCGGAGCTGAAGAGCTTTCACCGGCTTGGTCAGCCAGCCATCGGCCACAACCTTGGAGCTAGAGCCCCGACCCAGGGGTGAGAGGAGAACCAGCCAGACCGCTTTATATCTTTTGCTCTTGATCTTTTCTGCCAGATCCTGACCGTCCTCATCCGTTATCATGGCATCCATGAGCACGACATCATAATCCACTCTATCAAGGTGGCTCAATCCCTCCTGCAGGCTCGAAGCCCCATTGGTGATCATTCCCAGCGACCGGGTGGCGCGAATCAGCATCTCTAAAGCAGAAGCATTGTCATCAATAATAAGCGCCCTCTTGTTCTCCAATCTCGATCGAGGGGTAGGTGAACCGCCATCGAGATCCTGTAGATCTGCTGAAATATCTGCCACATCAGCAGCAAACTCGAAGTGAAAGGAGCTTCCCGTTCCCACCTCGCTCTCCGCCCATATCCTCCCACCCATTCGTTCCACAATTCCCCGACTGATGGCTAATCCCAGGCCGGTCCCTCCATAGCTCCTGGTCTTTGAGGAGTCAACCTGAGTGAAGGACTGGAAGAGCTCGCTTTGGTTCTCAGGGGAAATGCCTATTCCCGTGTCGCTGACTGCAAAGTGAAGCTCAACCTTGCCTTCATTCCCTTCAAGCCTTCTGGAGCTGACCTTTAGCACCACTTCTCCCCTATCTGTGAACTTAACAGCATTTCCCAGAAGGTTGACCAGGACTTGCCTTAAGCGATTGACGTCTCCCACAATCCTCTTTGGAACGTCATTCTCCAGCAGATAAGCCAGCTCCAGACCCTTCTCCGATGCCTTTATCGCCACCAGATCCAAAGAGTCCTCAATGCAGATCTGAAGGTCGAAAGGCACATTCTCCAGCTCCAGCTTCTCCCTATCGATCCTGGAGTAGTCCAGGATATCGTCGATGATGGCAAGCAGGGCACCGCCGCTCTTTTGAATGGTATCGAGGAAGTCTCGCTGCTCAGGCTTCATATCCGTTCCCTGCAGGAGACGGGCCATGCCAATTATCGCATTCATGGGCGTTCTTATCTCATGGCTCATATTGGCCAGAAAATTGGATTTGGCCCTTACGGCTGCTTCCGCCTTGGCCTTGGCCACTAAGAGATCCTTGTTGGCAGCCTCTAGCTCTGCAGTGCGAAGCCTTACTCTCTCCTCCAGATCCTCGTTGAGCCGCTTGACCTCTTCCTCCGCTTTTCTTCTCTCTGCTATCTCAAGCTGAGCTTCCCGATATAGCTGGGCATTTTCGTTCAGGAGTATCATTTGCCGGACGAACACCAGGCCTATTATCACCCCCACGCTGAGGGAGAGGCTGCCAAAGGATATGGCAAAATCATGATTGCGACTCCAGACGAGCATGAAAAATGCCCCTGCTGCGCATAGGTATGGGAGATAAAGAGGCCACCCGGTCCGGTCGTAGCGCACTTCAATACTCTGATTGGCGTTAAATGCGCCCCTCTTCGCTGCCTCTCCCTGGGCTATTCCGGCCAGGCCCATCAATAGGTATCCTGCAACCCAACCGCTGTCCAGGACTCCACCCGGCTGATAGGTTTCATTTAGAATCTGCATAAAATATATAGTATCTGTGGCGATCCAAACACCTGCCCCCAGAGCGAGGAACTTCAGGGCTTCATTTCCGGGGAGGCTCAGCTTTAGGAATAGCATCTCTGCCACTAGGAAGACCAAGATCAGATCAAAAATCGGATAGGCCACAATCAGCGCCATGTCTAAGGGACTCAAATTGCTGTTCTGATAGATGGCGGGCTGAAAGATAAGCGACCAGAAGAATAGGCCGGAGGTTACGATCACAATGGCTGCATCCAGCAGGATCCTTGTCCTCTCTCGCGGGGTTATCTTAATGGAAGGCAAAAGCAGTATGCCTATTACGAATAGGCCATAGGTCATGAGCCAGGGGATATCTGCAATTGAGCTGAAAAACGATTGATTTTTAAACGTCTCCATCCATGCCCATAATCCGTCCCCCAGGGTGAAACAGAGCTGGCCGATGGCCATCATCAGCCAGGCGAGGAAGACATTTCGGCTGATCTTCCTGGATTGACTGGCGCCATAAAAAAGACATAACGTCATGAAACCGTTTATAATAAATGCAATCCAATCAGTAAAAAAAATCACCGCATCGGTGTCATTTCTGAGCTGCTGACCGATGATCATGTAAATTACATATATAGCAACTGCTATAATTGTGAAGCTAAAAACCTTTGAACCCCTCTTTGGAATAATAGCAGCCCTAGGAGATACGTTCTCATGCATGTTCTCTCATCGCCATTCGATCCCGTTCAGCCCTTGTGATTCCTGAGGGCATTTAGCATGTAGTTGCACCTATATATCTTTTTGTAGATTTAAATGCTTTTGCGTGCTACTTGCTGCCGATAATTTATGAGAACAATCTCAATTTTTGATATATATGATGAGGAGATATTATGCAATTTTAAAAGGTATCTTCAAGTTGCATATATGCTGACAAAAAGCCTTATTTGCTGGTGCAATCATTTCATTTCGGAGAAATAAGCTTGAGAGAGGAATTTAAGAGGATGACCTTCGAACAAAAGGTCTCCTATCTGATGGAAAGAGAAAACCGCAACAAATTGCCGGATGACCTGGCAAGAGAGGGCGTGGCTCTTCTGGCTCAGGCGGGTGAGATCGAGTATGCTGCAGCCATGGCAAGGGACAGAGGAATGATAGATGAGGCCATCAGCATCCTG
>MVRL01000022.1 GCA_002067705.1 Methanosaeta sp. PtaU1.Bin112 | reverse complement strand
ACTGACATCAGATCTCAAGATCGCTCTCAACTCTTCCAGGTTCACCGGCTTGCTGATGTAGCCGTCCATTCCCGACTCGATGCATTTCTCCTTATCACCCACCATGGCAAATGCGGTGATAGCGATGATCTTTGGCCATGTCGGCCGGGTTTCTCTGATCTTTCTGGCAGCATCCAGCCCATCCATCTCTGGCATTTGAATGTCCATGAGGATCACATCGTAATCCTGGCGATCCAGGGCGGCGAGGACCTCCAGGCCATTAGCAGCCACATCAGCGCGATAGCCGAGCTTATGGAGCATCTTTTTCATAACCTTCTGATTGATTATGTTATCCTCCGCCACCAGTATACGTAGAGGACGCTGGGGGCCCATATGGATGCTGCTCTTCGATCCTTTTGCCAGCTCTCCGGGCGGTGGCGATAACGCTTCCGTTGCCCTTATAGTGAAATGGAATGTTGAGCCCTTACCCTCCTCTGACTCCGCCCAAATCGAGCCATTCATGAGCTCCACGAGCCTCTTGCTTATTGCCAGGCCCAGGCCTGCGCCACCATACCTGCGAGTGGTACAGGGCTCAACCTGGCAGAAGGACTGAAAGAGGCAGCCCATCTTCTCTGCAGGTATTCCGATGCCAGTATCCATAACCGCGAAGTGGATCTCATGCTCTCTACCCCCCAGATCTCTGCCCGTAACCAGGATCCTGACCTCTCCAGAGCTGGTGAACTTCACCGCATTGCCCAATATGTTGACCAGTATCTGGCGCAGCCTGGTGGGATCGTTGACAATGGTCTTTGGAATACTCTCCTCGATATCATATCCCAAGGTCAGGCCCTTTTCCTGGGCAACTGGAGCCATCAGATCAACTGCATCCTCAATGCTCTTTTTGATATCAAAAGGCTGGACCTCCAGCTCCATCTTGCCGCTATCGATCTTCGAGAAGTCCAGGATATCATTGATGATAGCTAAAAGTGCATCTCCACTGCTTCTGATGATCTCAAGATGGTCGCATTGCTCTCTATTCAGATCCGTGCCCAGGAGAATTCCAGTGAGGCCGATGACGGCATTCAGGGGGGTTCTGATCTCATGGCTCATATTGGCTAAAAACTCGGATTTTGCGTTGGTTGCCGCCTCTGCCGCCTCCTTGGATCTTCTCAGATCCTCTTCGATCTTCTTTCGATCTAAAATCTCCTCCTCTAGCTTTCGGTTTGCCGCCTTCAGCATAGCCGTCCTATCCATAACCCTGCTCTCTAGATGCTGGTTAAGCCTTCGCACCTCCTCCTCTGCTCTTTTGGATGTCTGGAAAAATCTCTCATTCTCCTTCAGGGCCACGATCTGGCGAATGACTATCAGACCTATTATCCCTCCAACAGAATATGATAGATGAGGCGTGCTTATGGCAAGAGGATGGTTAAAGCTCCAGAGAAGGATGATGTATGCGCCAGCAGCGAAGATGTAAGGGATGTAGCGAGCACCAGGAAACTGCACCATGCCGGAATCAAGAGCATAAGGAGATGCAGAGGATGCACCGGTGCGAGCATAAGCAGGCTCATCGAATGGAGCCTTCAAGAATGGTGGTATCTCGCCCGGTGATATGCTGGCCTGCAGTATTCCCGCCAGGCCGATCATCGAGTAGGCCATTATCCAGCCCACGTCCCAAATGCCGCCCGAATCATATCTGTTGTTCAATGATTGGTATACCAGGATGAGATCAGTGATGATCATCACTGCCGTTCCCATCACCAGAAGAAGCACTGGACCCATCTGCTGAAATCGGATCCGCCGAAAGAGGAGTTCAACCAGCGCAAAGAGAAGCATCAAACCCATGACTGGGTATACCACAGAAAACGCCTGGGTGCGGATATCTGCTCCTGCGCTGGACTCGATCGTGGGTGCTATTAAAACCACCCAGAATATTATAACTGAGGCGATGATCACGATCCCTTCATCCAGCATGACCTTCAGCCGTTCACTGGAGGTCAGGGATTGAGTGGGCAGGAGGAGAATGCCCGCGATGAAGAGGGGGTACTGAATCAAAAACAGCCAGTCTGCCATGGATGGGAAGGGTGGCTGATCCAGCACTATCTCAGTATAAGACCAGGCGATGTCACCCAAGGTATGGGCCACCAGGGCAAAAGCGAAAATCGTCCATGCCATACGGACCTGTCTCCCATAGGCAGAAGACCTCCTGGCAGCATAAAAAAGGGCTAGTGCGGCCAGAGAATCGACCAGGATCGCCAGCACATCGCTCGCCGCGATCTGCAGCTCATCTTTTAAGAGGATGCTAAATGAGATTGAGCAGAGGGCAAAGATGAAGGCCAGCATCAAGGCCATGTTAAACGATATGATCGACTTTTTGCATTGATCAGAGGTCATGGGCAAACCTTCATCTTGCTGCTTATCTGTGCATATCTATTATTGGCCTATCATAACTGTCTTCGGAACCCCTGATGAAGATGTATCAATTATTAGCCTTCCTTTTTTGCAGCTTTTTTCGCCATATTATAGTCTCTGAATGCAGATCAGGTTCTCTAATACTGATAGAAAAAGCTTTGCATCATTGCCCCGATCAGTCCCTGAGGACTTATGCGGAAATAATAGAAAAATTTAACTATAATGATATGAATTATGGATTGAGCATAAGGGGGATTAAATGTGGATTATTCGAAGGAGAGAAATCATCGCAGGGCTTTTTTGATATCTGCTCTGCTAATAGCTTTGATTTTCGGTTCGGCTCAGGCCATTACCACTAAGGACCTCATATTTTCCAAGAGCCCGCAAACAACACAGCCCATCTCGACAGTGGTGGCTGATGCAATGAACCAGGCCCCTGTGGCCAAAGGCCTGACTCCCGATCAGGAAGGGCCTTTGACAGCTGGCTCACCGGTTGTTTGGACAGGCGATGCCTTTGACTCCGAAAAGGATGAGCTATACTATCAGTTCTG
>MVRL01000021.1 GCA_002067705.1 Methanosaeta sp. PtaU1.Bin112 | reverse complement strand
TTCACCAGATAGGGAAAGGGGGGCTTGTGCTCCTGGGGCACGTAGGCCACAAGCTTTGCCATCTCCTCGATCCTGAGGTCCTTTATATCCTGACCGTCAACCATTATCTGACCGCCCTGATTTTTTAGGAACTTCAGGCAGCACTTGAAGAGCGTCGTCTTTCCGCAGCCGTTGGGGCCAAAGAGACCGCAGAGCTGCCCTTCGTCCACCTGAAAGGAGATATCCTTCAAGACAAGCTGCATGCCATACTGGAATTGAAGATTCTTGACGCTAAGCACACAAATCACTCCAGAATGGACTTGCCACGAGTCCTGAGAAGGTAGATGAGATAAGGAGCTCCCAGGAGCGATGTGATTATCCCCACAGGTATCTCGGAGCTGGTCAGAGTGCGGGCCATTGTGTCGCAAATTAGCAGATACGATCCGCCCAATAGCGCAGAGGCCGGAATGACGAAGCGGTGATCAGGCCCCAGGATCATCCTCGTGGCATGGGGCATCATCAGGCCCACCCAGGCGATGATTCCGACCGTTGATACTGCAATCGAGGTCATCAGGGTGGCCAGGCCTATCAGGATCAGCTTGTATTTCTCAGGGTTCACACCGAGGCCCCGAGCCTCATCGTCTCCCATAGAAAGGATGTTCAGCTTCCAGCCCAGTGACCACATGGCCAGGAAGGAGAGCATCACTACAGGCGTAACCAATGCCACATCGCTCCAGCTGGCGAAGTAAAAGCCGCCCATCAGCCAGAAGACGATCTCACGCAGGGCGTTGTCATTGGAGATGTACTTGAGGATTGAGACCGCTGCTGAGAAGAGGGAGCCCAAAATCACTCCCGCCAGGATGAGGGTTACAGTCGGAGTCTCCTTGTTCACGCGGGCAATTCCGTAGGCCATCGCTACCGCCAGGGAGCCGAAGAGGAAGGCAGCTGCCTGAACAGAGAAGAAGAATTGGTGAAAAACGATTCCTATGGCAGCTCCGAAGGCAGCGCCCGATGAGATCCCGAGGATGTAGGGCTCGACTAGAGGATTTCTGAAACATCCCTGAAAAGCGGCTCCGGCAGCGGAGAGAGCAAAGCCCACAGTTATGGCCAGCAGAATCCGTGGGAGGCGCAGGTCCCAGACAATGATGTCAATGAGGCTGTCCATGTTCTGAGCCTCTGAGAGGTGCAACAGATGTGAAAGGATTATTGCATAGACATGGGCGATTGAGATCTTGTAGGCTCCAAAGACTACTGCCGCCGACAAGGTTAGGGCCAGAAGGGCGAAGAGGGCGAGGAGGATCATCAGCTTGCCGTGGATCGAGAATTCGTCGCCCTCTTCGCAGGCGATATCCTCCAGCAGCGAGGCGTCTTTCAAGCATCCGGCCATTTAAGCTCCGTTTTGCTCGGGATGGATAGAGGCATGATCTGCTCCCCAGAAAAAATTAAAATCCTTCCGTGTCCATCCAGTCCAGACTCATCTCCACCTTGAGCTTCTTTATTTGCTCATCGTTCAGGCCATATATCGCTTTGTAGTGCTTTGTGAGCTGCTCTCCAACGTTGATGTCCTTGAACCTGTCAGGATAAGCGGCCTTGGCTTCTATGAGCATCTCAATGGGAAACTCAAGACCTGCATGGTTCCTGTAAAACTCCATCTGACCTGTGGTATAGACGCGCTTGTTCTTGATGGCCTTGATGCTCTGAATAGCTTTGTAGTCATCCTTCTCATAAAGGTCCGACGGCGGCTGGTTTGTCCCCCGAACCAGGATTATCACATCAGGATCTAATGCAATAAGCTGCTCGGCAGACATCACCGCTCTAGCCTCTCCAGTATAGGCATTCTTGATATTGGTGATCTCTGGATACAAGGTGGCACAGTCGTGATCAGGCATAACGGTAGCCACTTTGCCCTTTGCGAGATCTTCGCTTCCACTAAGGGCCATCACCAGAACGGACGGTTTCTCATTCTCTGCTATTGTCTCTGTCCTCTGCCTTACCAGATCCACTTCTTCTTTAAGAAAATCAGTCATTTGCTTGGCTTTTTCTTGTTTGTCGAAGATCTCTCCTAGTAGTTCGATCCTCGTATAAGCTGAATCCGGTGTGGGCGGAGTGTAGCAGGCTGCATTTTTTAGCACTACCAGCGGGAAGCTCTTATTGAAAAGCTGCAACTGATCTATGAGCTTGTCATAGCCTGCGACGCTATTTCCTTGGCCCGCGCAATCCTTCTCCAAGATAATCAGATCTGGATTGAGAGCAACAGCCGCTTCTACATTAAGGGTAGGGCCCCGACCCAAACTGCTTTTTTCTTTAAGAGCTGGAAGGAGGAATGAAGCAGTTGTCTCATTCCCAGGTCCGGTGACGGACGTCCCCTCGAGCCAAGCTCCGCCTGCACCTACGATTTTATCACCCACACCAAAGGCAGCCATCACACAAGGAACAAAGCCGTATCCTGCAGTCACCAATCTCTCGACCGGTTCGGATATGGTCACCGTCCGACTATTCATATCTGTAATCGTCTTCTCGGCACACATCGCGGGCATCAATCCCAAATATAGGATCGAGCCCAGCACCAGAAAGGCAAGGATTGTCTTTTTCATTTCCATGCTCCCTTATAGGTTCTATTTGTAAGACAATTACATTGACAAGTGATACTTAGTATTAATAAATTTTTCGATAAATACGACGATATTAAAATGAAGTGATGAAAGATGCCTTATTTCAGTCCTTCCGATACCAGATCATTCCGTCCTTGTACTCTCTCTTCACCCATCTATCGTTCTCCCGCTCTACCAGCCGCCCCGTGGCAGCAAGGTGGTCCATCAGCCTCTTCTCCAGCTCCGGCGTGAGGTCGTAGCTGCTGCGGAGGATCTCCAGCTGCATCTCCAGCGGAATCTGGTAGCTGC
>MVRL01000020.1 GCA_002067705.1 Methanosaeta sp. PtaU1.Bin112 | reverse complement strand
ACCTCGTCCTCAACCACTACCAGATCCGGCAATTGCTCCGCCTTCTCCAGAGGGAAGAGGTGAATTTGCCCGATGGCCCCCTTCTCCAGATGTGGCATCTGCTCGAACATCTCCTGAGCCACCTTCTCCTCGGAAACAATTCCAAATCCCACCAGGCCTTTTCCCGTGCGCAGTGGTTCTGGCAGCGGCCTAAATCCGAAGGCTTGGGCAGCAGCCGGACAGGAAATGCCTTCTGCATCCAGCACCACGTTCTGGCCGTGGCGGGCGCGCATGAGTGCCTGGCAGTAGCGATGCCGATCAAGTATCTTCGCCCCTTCAACTGCCTCCTCAGCGTTAAGAAACCGCACTCCAACGGGAGAGGCGGAGAGCCCCAGGATGGCCTTCATCCTGGCTCCCATCTCTTGAATCTCTTCAATAGTAGCTATCGTCATTCCTTCTTGTTTAACTGCAGCACCCGCCATCACAGCAACCGCTCTCCTCTTCAGACTTCTGCTTTGTTTTTATCTTTCCTTCCTCCTCCAGTTGCTTCTTCACCTTAGACCAGATCTTCTCTCTTTTGTAGATCTCTCTTATCGTTTCTTTTTCCGGGAAGGAGATAGCATTGCCCATGCACAGATTTGCACAGGTATTGCAGCCCACAATACACTGATTGGGCCTGGCCACCACTGGGCCTTCCTCTGTCCAGTCGTATACGTTCCTTCCGCAGTTCATGCACATTCCGCACTTCACACACTTTTCGGGATCAATGGTGGGGTGCCAGTTTATCTTCTCTCTCGGATATCCGACTAACCATGCCATATTCATCTACCTCAAATTCTATTGTGTTCTTTATCATCTATTGATTTTTATCATCGATTGCATGCACATTCTATGATGGGCTCTATACGCTGCCCCTCAGGGAGCGTTATCAACAGAGGATGATTGTAATCCAAGTACAGGGTGGTGGTGTTCAGATCGATCTTTAGCAGGAAATCTTCGATCGGATCACTCAATTGCTCCATAATGTCTGGCGTCAAAGATAACTCCATCTTAACATTCTCCTTTCGGAGCAGCCCATCGTCATTGGATAGCCAAACGGTCCAGTTCACGACGCTCCTATCGCGAAGCCCGGTAAGGTTCACATAAGCTAAAGGCAACTCGGATTCTAACTGCTCAAAAACAAAGCTCTCATAAGACTTCCTATCCGGCATTACCTCGATTCTGCTGCATTCCATCCCGCCGATCATCTCTAATCCGGAAAGCTTCAGTTGGGATGAATTAAGCAGCAAAGCCTGCTTTTTTGCAGTATTCTTAAGAGCCCAGAAGTTCTCTGCATCCTGCAATGGTGCCTGGGACCAATTGCCATTAAATTTAATTTTTGCCGCACCTCCAACGATATAGACCTCTTGCTGCGTATTGTAAATCTCATCTCCGTAGCTGGAGATTTCGCTTATGATCGCGCTCATATTCTGGGCGGTCAGATTGACTGCACCGCTGTCCCTGGATCTCAGAATTAGCATGGAGATTTCAGTCGAGTCTTCGATGGACTTGAACTCCATAGCGGTTTCCGTGACAAACCTGTAGCTATCAAGGTTCTTTCCGGAATTGACCATCATCGTACTCAGATCCAATGCATTAAGCTCCTCTTCTACGCAGCCAGATAGTGCCGCAATGATCAATATTGGAATCAGCAGAACTCTATTCATTCAGCCCCATTTATATAATTATGCGATTTTTTAACCCCTTTTCTTCTGCTGTGATTTGGATTTATTAGCATTTTTTCCTATATCAACCTTATTGGATATATACATTTCATGTCTGAGACGAGAGAGAGGCTATAGCCCAGATAGCTCTTACCTGAAAATAAGTGCAAAAAACTTATATCGAATTACTTTGATATTGGACATGCTACAAAGAAAGCTTAAAAGCAATATTATTCAAAGGAGTGGTTTGAAATGGGGCGAGTGGATGGAAGAGTGGCAATAATAACGGGATCCACCTACGGAATAGGTGAGGCCATAGCCAGGGTACTGGCAAAAGAAGGTGCCTTATCCATAATCACAGGCAGGAGCAGGGAAGAAGGAAGGAAAGTAGTAGAGGCTATCAATAGTGCGGGTGGACGGTCGGAGTACTACCCCCTGGATGTGACCGATGAGAAGAGGATTGAAGAGGTAAGCAAAGCCGTCTATGAAAAATATGGCAGAATAGACATCCTGGTGAACAATGCCGGCGTGGCAGGTCCCAACAAGCCCACTCACGAGTATGCTCGTGCCGAATGGGAGTGGGTCTTCGATGTCAATGTCACCGGAGCCTTTCTCTGCACCAAGTATGTTGTGCCTTATATGCAGAGGCAGAAAAGCGGGAATATCGTTTACATCTCCTCCATCTACGGCATCATAGGTGCTCCTGACCTTCCTGCCTATCATGCCACAAAGGCTGCCAACCGGGTCATGGCCAAGATAGATGCATTGCTTTACGCTAAAGACAATATCCGCGTCAACTCCGTTCATCCTGGTTTCATCTGGACGCCACTGGTAGATAACTTCCTCCAGGAACAGTGCAATAAGTCGGGATTGAGCTGTGAGGAACTGAAGAAGCAACTGGACGCCAAGCATCCTATAGGCCATATCGGCGAGCCGGATGATATCGCATATGGTGTGCTCTATCTGGTATCCGATGAAGCCAAATTTGTGACAGGCAGCGAGCTGATCATAGATGGTGGTTATACTGCCACCTGATTTCGCCAATTGCACAAGGGAAATTCGACTTGTGGTGAACTACTATGGCTGAGGATTCCGGTTTAGTTAAAAAACCTCCATGATTCTGTGACTCATACACAGAGCATGAGAAACGCTATTTGCCTGAATCAACCATAATAT
>MVRL01000019.1 GCA_002067705.1 Methanosaeta sp. PtaU1.Bin112 | reverse complement strand
GCCCCCTTGAAATCAGATCTCTCTTCCATCATCCTCTCCTCCCCGCCACCATCACGATCTCCTCGCCCGCCTCTCGCGGCCCGCGAAGCCCGTGCTCCTGCGCCAGAAATCCCAAGCCCTGCAACCGAAGCAAAGCTTCAGTCCTTTCGGACGAGCCGCCCGGGAGCGTGCCGTCGCGGCGGATGCAGGAGCTTGATGCGTACATCCACCGCGCGCTCCTCGCCGTCGTGCGAAGCTCCATAACCCGCAGGCCAGCGTGCTCTGCAGCTATGCGCAGCGATTGCGGGCAGAAGAGGTGTAGGTGGCGTGGGACCTCAAGTCCTCTCCAGTACTCACCGAAAACCTGGAATCCCATACTTCTGATGTTAGGTGTGGACACAACCAGCTTGCCCCCTGGCCTCAGCACCCTATGGCACTCCCTCAGCGTGCCGATTGGATCTGGAACATGCTCTATTACGTGATTCATGGTGATTGCATCGAAGTGACTGCCAGGAAGCCGCGCCTCCTCCAGGGAGCCTTCAAATACCTGCAATCCTAGCTTCTCGCGTGCAACAGATACAGCCGCCCCATCAGGCTCTACACCTGTGACCTCCCAGCCAAGCTGCCTCATCTGATCCAGGAACCTACCGTTTCCACAGCCTACATCCAGAAGACGGCCTCCTTCATGGGCTTCAAGCCACCGCACGCTACTGCATACGATCGCTTTCAAGGGGCCTACATAGCTTAAAGCTGATCCCATCACTCTGTTTGCGCCATCTATTCGATAGCCATAGCTGGATTGCAGTATGCTTGCCTTCACAACTCTGCGAAGGCCTCCATTTCTATTCTGATTATTGGGTATCTCATGAGTGAAGTAGTTTGCATAAAGCTTTCCGATATCATCTGCGGCAGGTCGTGGATTGAGCCATACCAGCTGGCATTTCGGGCACTGCATCAGAGACCAGATGCCCGGAGCGTCGAAGAGACGGTCTCGAAGACCGCTGTATAATATGTCCCCCTCATCTCCGCACAGCAAACAATGTCGGGCCTCTTTTACATGAATGCCTTCATTATTGTTCACGATATTCTCTCCAGGATTTTCCTCAAATCTGCCATCTTGTATACGGTTTTTCTATCAGAATCATCTATGACGAAGTTCCACCCAATCCATGTAGAGAGTCCTAAGAACCCTGTTAGCAGCAATGATTGAACTGAAATTGGAAGCGCGTATGCAACTTCCCTCAACACATAGGCAATGCCTGCGAAAATGACCAGTCCAATAATTGCGCGCTTCATACCTTCTTCTGCCAGCAGGCTGGGCGAGATATGATAGAACTTTAACGAAACTATGAACAGCAGGACTGTATCTAATGCCACGCGGAAAGTCCACGCTCCTGCCGCTCCTGCAATGCCAAATTCACCAATTAGGATCCAGGCCATCACTACATAGATGGGAAGTTCAATCAGGTGAAACTTAGCAGGAAGATCCGGCCGCCCAGCTCCCTGAAGGAGAGCAAAGGGCGTATGAGCAAGCGAATTGATGAGCACTCCTATAGCGAGAACTTGCACCGCAGAAGTGCTTTCTGCTGCAAAGTCACTGCCTAGCCATATCTGTAGGATCTTCTCAGCATATACTATTATTAAGACAATGCTTGTCCCAGTGATCAAAAAAACATATTTTATTGAACGCGCAAAGAAAATGCTGAGTCTTTCTCTGTCCTTAACACCTTCAAGAGCACTAAATGCCGGAAATAATGTCATGGAGAGACTCGCTGATACGATCCAAAGACGGGTTACCATTTCGTAGGGGGCTGTGTAATAGGCTACAGCTCCCATTGTTAAGAGCGAGCCAATAAGGAATCTGTCTAAATAAACCAAGAACGGACCGACTATGCTGCTTATCATAACCCATCCGCCAAAAGCAAAGAGGCTAGAGAAGCGGGCTAATGAAGGCGAGGGCCCTCTTAGATCTGGAACAATCCTGAAATCCATCCAGACAAATGTGATCAATGTTCCTAATCTGGCCAGCAATATTAATACAACGATGCCAGGTAATCCAAATCCGAGATACAGACCCACTAAAGGGAGAATAAACGTCAAAATGCTGGACGGAATTCTTACTGCATTTAATAGATCGAACCTCTGGGTTGCTTCCAACACGCCACTGAAGGAGCTGGAGATGAGAACTAGCGGGATGGAGAGCGCAAGCAGGTGAAATGTATCTTTAGCTTCCCCCAAAAGCTCTGGAGGTATATTCAGGACTCTCTCCACCAGTAAGTCCGTAATCCCGAATAAAACAAGAGCACCCAGAAAACCTAAAGCCGCTTGAAAAGTAACTGCAGTCCATATGATCTCAGGGACTTGATCATTCTCGCCCTTGCCCAGAGCCTCGGATACATATTTTGTTGCAGCCCTGCCAAGGCCCAGATCAAAGATTGTGAAGTACCCCAGAATCACCCAGGCCAGTGAGAGCAGGCCAAATCTTTCTGTTCCTAGTCCGTGTACGACCAGGGGTATGGTTACTACGCCTACAAGTAGAGGTAACGCCTGGCCTATCAGGTTCAGGAGGGTATTTCTGGCAAGCAGGCTGCCGCTGATCTGAACTTGACCAAGTTCTCTTCCATGCCCAGGATCGCACGAGTTACCCTTATCGCTTGATCTCCTCACTTAGCCGTCCCTCCACTCTTGCAGCATTTTTAATCTTCTCGTTCAATCCCTTCGTTATTCGTAAGGATCGATCATCCAGCTTCGCTTGATCCCCGGACAGTATCTGAGCTTATAAGCTTTTCTTCGCCTGTCCCTGCCCACACCAGCCCCTCGACCTCCCGCAGTTGCACGAGAGCAGCAC
>MVRL01000018.1 GCA_002067705.1 Methanosaeta sp. PtaU1.Bin112 | reverse complement strand
GGAGAACATGAAGGCCATCGCCGGGCTCGGCCCATACATCATCTCCGATGAGATCTATCACGGACTGGTTTATGAGGGAAAGGAGCATTCCATCCTGGAGTTCACAGATCATGCCTTTGTGCTGAACGGCTACTCCAAGCTCTATGCCATGACCGGGCTGAGGCTGGGATATCTGATCGCTCCGGAGAGGTTCGTCCGGCCCATTCAGAAGATGCAGCAGAACTTCTTCATCTGCGCCAGCTCCCTTGCCCAGAGGGCGGGAATTGCTGCTTTAGAGGAGACCGGCCCGGATGTGGCAGAGATGAAGAGGATTTACAATCAGCGGAGGAAGTTCATGGTCCGGCGATTGAGAGAGATGGGCTTTGGAATTACCGTTGAGCCGACGGGAGCTTTTTATGTCTTCGCCAATGCTCAGCATTTATCTGGGGATTCTTATGCTCTGGCCTTCGATATTCTGGAAAAAGCCCACGTGGGAGTCACTCCAGGTATTGACTTTGGGCCCAATGGAGAAGGATACTTGCGGTTTTCTTATGCCAACTCCCTGCAGAAGATAGCTGATGGGCTGGAGAGGATTGAGAGGTATTTGAAGGGATGAGGGGCTGGAGCAAATTTGATGATCATTGCCCTTCTTGCCCCGGCAAATCGAATCCCATTAGCCTGCTTTTCCACCAACAGGATTCCAATGCAGTCCGATCTAGTCACACGAGCTGCTTTTCAGTGAACGACGTGGCTATATGCGGTAATGCCCTGGCCCCCTCAACGCCTGGGAGGCTTGGATAGATAAGCAGGGAAAGGACGAATGGAATGAAATGGTTTGGCAAATTGAACTCAATCCTTTTACAGATCAAATGCTCGACTTCATTGAGGATATCCATGATTCCCTTTCTTCGGATTCCACAACACAGTCGGCATGATGCTTGTGATGGGGGAATGTAGAATTGTCATGATGGGGTGCATTGTCATATCGGAATACCATTTCGCCATTCTTATCGATCAGATGGAACCTATATTTCAACCGTCGATGATCTTGTACTTCGCTCGGTCCAAAGCTGCCCACAAATAGAGCTGCTTTGCCCTATTTCTCTATAGGCAGGATTACATCCACCACCTGGCCCACCTGCCACTCCTGGCTGTGGGTGGCTACTACCACTGCCCTCAGACGGGGATCGTAGAACGACGATAGCGGTGGCAGGCAAGCCGTGACGGAGGTGCAACACTATGCCGCAGCGCCAGATGGGGGCCGGGTCCTCATCTCCAATAATCGACGGCACTATGTCGTTTTCAAAGAAGTCTCTCTATTGCTTCTGTGATATTCCACACCTCAATTATTCCTGCAGCGCGAATCCTCTCAAAATGTCTGTCGTTTGATATCAAGATTCCATTAGCACTCAAGCATGTGGCTGCATGAAGAACATCCGCTTGTTGACGATCAGGAAAGAAGGGCAAACATTTTTCAATATCCTCATCGGATAGTTCCAAGACGATAACCTTTTGCAGCAGATAACCAAGCAAAAGCTGGCTGCAATTTCCGAGATCTGCAGCATATTTACTGTACTCTCCGATTAGGGCCTCATCAGCCAAGAGATCTTCTTGACCAGTAATTAGCCTGATGACCAGTTCGGTAGTTTTCGTCCAGCCTCGCTTTGCTGCGGCTATAAAGACGTTAGTGTCCAGCAAAAATTTTGTATTTCTTTCGTGCAATCCTGTTGCCCTCTTCCTCGATATCCTGCTCGAGCTTATCGAGATCAACCTTTTGGGCCTCTTCTATGACTCCTTTCATTATACTAGCGAGATCCATCTTCTTGAGAAGAATTGTATCTCTTGTGGCGTCTATGACGAACTCATCGCCGGGGTTCATATTGAGCCTGGCTCTCAAGTCGGCCGGCAGCTGAATCCTGCCCATCTCGTCAAGCTTTAAAGTCATAGGCCTTGCACTCATCATGAGTTTATTTGGCGATGATAGTATTAAAGTGTTGGTATCGTGATTCAATTTCACTTCCGGTTTCGGATATCATTCGGTTATTCAAGTATCGCAGACTGATTCAAATGAATTTGATCTATTCGTGCGAGCTGCTTTTCAGCGGGCGACGCGAGTCGGCCCTCCGGGCCTCCTGCGGTAGTGCTCTGGCCCCCTCAGCGCCGGGGAGGCTTGGATACAATCGAGACAAACCGTTGACGGGGTGTGATATATCGGCGCTAATATTCTCCAAGCGGGGTCGGGTTGAACTGCAAGCTCGCCCAGCAAATCGAGCTGCATCGACCTATTTCTCCACCGGCAGCGTCACATCCACAACCTGGCCCACCTGCCACTCCTGGCTGTGAGTGGCCACCACCACCGCCCCCAGTAGGGGGTCGTAAAAAGCGATGGCTGCCGCGGGGGACGCGTGCAATTTGTGCAGTGCCATGCCGTAGCGCCAGATGGGTGCCCTGCCCTCCACGATCACCAGCGAGCCGCGGGGGATATCGGGCAAAGGCGGGAGCGGCTCGGAGGGGGTGATGGGGGAGGAGATGGGGGAGGAGACGGCGATGGAGTAGATGATGTGTACTGTCAATTCACATTCCTCCAAGATCCAGTCCTCCCTCCTGCCACTCTATTATTGGTGCTCCAATCAGGCAACCTCTTTCATTTTGAGTTCGACCTCACCCGCTGCAATTGGCTTTGCCAGGAGTCTTCCTTCACGAAAATCCTTGACAATCTTGTCGATCTCTCTGGAAGATTCTGGTGTCAGA
>MVRL01000017.1 GCA_002067705.1 Methanosaeta sp. PtaU1.Bin112 | reverse complement strand
AAAGACTATATGCATCGATATCAACCCTGCCACGGTGACTAAGCTCATGGACAGAGGTTCTGCCCAGGCAATTGGCCTCGTTACGGATATTGGTATCTTTCTCCCCCAGCTGGTTAAGGAGATCGACGATCAAGAAGCTCACCCTGAAAATTTATTAAAATAGAATCGATGTTCTCTTCCTCAGGATCATATCTGGTGCCTTATACTTGGGGCTATGCAATTGGCAAAGAGACCCAAACCGTCTATGGCAAATCCGCACTCTGCATCAGAGACTGAGATAGAATCGGAGGGAAAAGCTATAAAGCCATTGCTGCATTTTGGCCACAAGAAACAGAAGAGGGCAGGAGGAATGAGATGGAAGAGATTGGAAAGTTGATCGGAAGAGGCTTTGGCATCTGGAAGAAGAACCTAAACCTTTGCGTTCCCTTTATATTCAGCGGTTTCGCCTCAATCCTGATCCTAGCCGCATTTTTTATCGCCATGTTCCTGGCTGCAATGCCATTTCTGGGTGAGGACTGGACTCATTTGGAGGATTTAGAGGATGCCGAGGTGATGGAGGGGCTATTTGCCGGAATGGACGGGCAGGATTTTCTCCCCATATTAATCCTCTTCCTGGGCATGATTGTGGTCCTCTCATTAGTGGGATCGTACTTCAATGCCGGAGCCATAGGCATGGCCAGGCAGGCTCTTGTGGAGGGAAAATCGAGAACTTCAGCCATGTGGTCCGCTGGAAGGAAGCACTTTTGGAATATGTTTCTCTTGAGCCTCATCATGGGATTGGCGACGATGGCCGGGCTCATCTTCCTCCTCCCCGGTATGGGGCAGCTTACTCTAGCCTTTTCCGGAAATCTTGACAATCTGGAGGGTCTGGGAATGATCCTGGCTGGATTTCTGCTGTTCATCCTCTATGCCTTAATACTGTCAATCATATTAGCCCTTTCACCTTATGCTCTGGTGCTGGAGGGCACAGGACCGTTGCAGGCCATTAGGGCAGGAATAGATTTCTTCCGCTACAACAAGTTCGATGTCCTGATTATGTGGCTGGTGGTGGTGGCTTTATCCCTGGTCTTGCAGATGATCGGCAGCTTTATCTCCACAGGAAACGAGATGGCATATCAGTTGCTGTCATTGGTCACCAGTCTGGTGAGTCTGCTCGTCTTAGCCCCCCTGGCCAATCTCTGGTGGACAAGGCTTTATATGGTCCGCAAGGGTATGCTCAAAGAGGAAGAGGTGAAAGATCCTTGGTGAATTTTCCCGGTTTGAGCTATTCGGCGATCATCCTTCGCTTTCGGCAGTATGCACTGATTCAGCAGGCAGCCATTGCCGCGGCTTTTGTGCTGCTGATTTATATTCCATACTCTTATTTTTTGTTGAGAATGAGCTTCACAGAATCCATTGCCATGGCGGTCTATTCTGCTGTGCTCTTTATGGCCATATACTATCTAACATCCTGGTTCATCCTGAGGAAGACCAGAAAGCTGGCCGTTCAATCTCATGGGCCGAAGAAGGGCTTGAGAAAATAGGCAGACTGCTCAGACCAAAGTATAAGTCCTGATGGCGGCAATAATGATCCTCGAAGGGTTGAATATGGAACTTAAGGTCGTAAAGATGGAAATCCCAGAGGGATCGAATCTGGTTTTAGGACAGAGCCATTTCATAAAGACGGCAGAGGACCTCTACGAGGCTATGGCAGGAACCGCTCCCGGGGCGAAGTTCGGCATAGCATTCTCTGAGGCCAGCGGCGACTGCCTGGTGCGCTCAGAGGGAAATGATTTGGAGCTGGTTGAGGCGGCAAAGAAAAACTCTCTTGATTTGGCTTGCGGCCATACCTTCGTGCTGCTGATGAAAGGGGCTTTTCCCATAAACGTTCTCAATGCTATCAAATCCATCCAGGAGGTCTGCGGCATATTCTGCGCTACTGCCAATCCCCTAGAGGTGGTGGTGGCCGAGACCGATCTCGGACGAGGGATCATGGGCGTGATCGATGGCTTCGTGCCCAGGGGCGCTGAGAACGACCAACAGGTGGAAGAGAGACGCCTCTTGCTCAGGAGGTTTGGATATAAACTTTGATCTGGCGGTATCAAACGGCCGGGTCTATACCAAAAACGGGCTGAAAAGCATCGATATCTGGATCAAAGAGGGGAGGATCGCTGCCCTGGGCGGCCCGCACCGGGCGGCAGAGAAGATCGACGCTCAGGGAATGCTGGTCCTGCCGGGATGCATCGATGCTCATGTCCACTTTCGTGATCCTGGGCCTAGCTACAAAGAGGACTGGCTCTCCGGATCAACAGCCTCAGCCGCGGGAGGGGTCAGCACGGTCATCGACCAGCCGAATACCGATCCGAGGACCCTGGATCGCAGCTCATTCGAGATGAAGCTGGAGCGGGCGCGAGCCAGCTCTGTGGTGGACTACTGCATCAATGGCGGTCCGGGCAAGATCGAGGAGCTGAAGAAGGCTGGAGCCCAGGCCATCGGGGAGATATTCTGCTATGAGCACAGCGACCCTGAGGTCGTCCGGATTCTCGCCGAGACGAGAAGACTGGGGTTGCTGGCTACGATTCATGCTGAGGATGGCTCTATTATTAAAGAGATGGCAATGGCCCTATCCAGCCGGCAGGATCC
>MVRL01000016.1 GCA_002067705.1 Methanosaeta sp. PtaU1.Bin112 | reverse complement strand
TGGAGGCAGAGAGCCGAGTACAACGAACGCAGGAGGTTTCAAGATGTTTTAATGATGTTTAATGGGAGAAATGTCAAGTTGGTGCGTGCTTCATGGTTATGAGGCGTAGTATTGCAAACTCAGGTCGGCCAAAACCCCGGTTTTTATCTGATGAACAAGAGGTCCCATCTCTCTCATTTGTAGAGGGGCAGGCCGGAAGCATCCACATCAATGGTCTGCAACGTGCCGGTCTCATCCTCGGTAACATATATTTTCTTCTGGGCATCGGCAGCGAATGCAATGTTCGTCGGCATGCTGCCTTTTGTCGGTATATGCCTGATAATTGAGCCGTCTCTTCCAAGTACTGTTATCGTACCTGCTCCGTAAACCGCGATAAAAAGCTGACCGTTGGCGCAGAACTTCATGCCGTCCGGACCGTTTAATGCTTTTGGACGCTCCTTGTCAAAGACGTTGCCAAAGAATTCACGCTTCGGCGTTATTTTACCGTCCATCCACAGGTAACGGTAGATATTTCCGGTAAACATCTCGTTCACATAGAGGTTGTTGTCAGGCCCGAAGGCAATGCCATTCGCAAATTTAAGTCCTGAATCGATCTCCTCGATATTCTTTGTGTGAAGATCGATCCTGAAGACCCTGCCGTCTGTTTTGATGTCCATATAATCGGAGCGGATACTCCCGTTCTGGACAAGGTCAGAGAATCTGACACCGGAATCCGTCATATATAATGCGCCGTCTGGTCCAAAGGCCAGATCATTGGGAAAGAGGAAGGGAGTTCCTTTATAATCCTCCAGAAAAATTTCTTTCTTCCCGTCTTTGGTAAGTTTTATCAAAGAGGGAGGATTCTCCGATTCCGCAACCCAAATAATGCCGTTTTTATCCACGGCAAGCCCGTTTGGTCTTCCTGTCTTGGCAATAATGCGCTGAGTCTTGCCGTCAGCGCTGATATGAGTTATCGATTGCTTGTCCTGACCCATTTCAGCAACTATCAAGCTTCCGTCTGGAAGAATAACCGGGGCCTCAGGTTCACTCAGATTTCCTGAAAAAACGCTCGTAGCTTTTTCAGGCGCTCTTCTATCAAAACTGGCTGTTGCAGCAAGAAGAATTATAGAATAGAAGAATATCAATTCCTTTTTCATGTCACTCTCCTTTTCGGTAATCTGATATAAAGGTTGAGGGCCTATAGCCACGCTCTTCAATTTATAGTCTTCAACGCAATTTTCTAAACCCAAATTCAATTCTATTCCGTCATAGTTGGGCCCTATGCATCTTGCTTTTAGCTGCAACTATCTCATCTTTACTTAAGATTGTTGTGTTGGGGACTATAATTATAGTAGGGGAAAGTGTATGATTTTAACTGCTCCTGTCAATCACACGGATCTACACTCCCCAATCCGCGGAGCAATATCTCCGAGTTTTTTGCCGATGGGGTTCAATTGCGGCTGTCCTCAGAAGTAGACTCGTATGAGGGAGACTGATGCAAGCTTGCGACCATGGGCTAAATTTAGAGCGAGGTCGAATTGGGGGATCGCTGAGAAGCAGAAATCGGGCACGAGAATTTGCGGGAGAACTTGCTGGAGAATGAACCTGAGATTTCGCGGTAATATCACCTTCGCAAACGCACGGAAGTGGTCGCGAGGTTCGCGGCTGGAGCACCGCCCTCACCCAGAGGGGCGGTGCGGAAGCTAGAACCGAGCACTGACGAACGCGGGAGGTTTCAAGATGTTTCAATGATGTTTGATAGGAGAAATATCAAGTGGTGCTCTACAAAACACAATCCAGTTGGAATGGGTCTTTTTGCCGCTGTTACCATACTCGACAACTCTTTATCGGCAGACTACCAGAATTTGATCTCTCCATCATAGATCTGAGCGCCTAAACTTGTTGCTTCCTCTACTGCTGTAAGATCTTTCATCAGGAAGATCCTCTCCGTCGCTGTCTCTTTGGTGGCTACCGAGTTCTTGAGGATCTGGGCATACTTGGCGAACCTGGGGAGCTTGACCACGAAGCCACGCAGGTCCTCCACCAACTCGTAGTCGAAGCCGTTTCTCTCCAGGATCTTAAGGGCGTTGTTCCTATCGGCTATGGTCTTGAACTCGAAGCGATAGCTTTCCTGGTTGTAATGGCTCAGTAGCGCCTTGAAGATCTCCTTATCCTCAAAGAATTGCTTGAATAGCCAGAGCTTGCCGACCTTGAAGACGATAATGTGCTTGTGACGCTCTTTAACATCAAAGGTGTTGGCTCTCATGTCTTGGCTTTAATATGTTGAGCCAAGCTCATTAAATCCTTTGTTACGTAATTTTCGGTAGACTACTGAAAATGAGTTGTTGAACATGAAAACCAACATCTTCCGACGTTGCTCGTCTGGATGGCATTTACAGAGCGCCAATCGAATGCACTCAGCTTGGTTCTTGCCAACTAATGTGATTCATGAAAGCCAATCAACTCGTTGAAGGTAGACTATCTGTTCTCAATTGTGGAGTCAAGACCATGAAATCAGAGATCCGAACCTGTTCTAAATGTAATGGGACGGGCAAGATAGTGATTGGCTACGGAGCCATTTGCACCGAGGTTGTCGAGAAGGTGAAGAAGTGCCCTGAATGTAAGGGCACCGGTCACATTGTTCGGGATACGAAAACAAGATGACTCCTCAGACTTCTTGATGGATATTGGGTGTGAGAAATATGGGTTGTATGGGTCATTTTATTATCTGTTGCATGGAAATGCATGTATACAAAAGATGTTGGTAGAATATGGAACATAGCCTATACAGACCCATATTTTCATCCATCTCACCGTGCAATTTAGGTGACAGGATTCTGGTTAAGGTGGCGGGAAAGTATTTGTATCTGATACAGGCAAGAATAGTGTAGAAGCAGCAGTGAAAAAGGTCAAAATCGATGTGCTGCGAGGAAATCGAAGATTTCTGAGCCGCGGGATTAACAAGAAGCTTTCCTGGATTTGCGCTTAACCCATCTGTGCACAAGGCGGAGCATATCCAGAGTAACCTCGGCCTTGATTTAGGTCCAGGTTCAATTTCGACTACGTTTGAGACTCTAGTAACGGCACCCTGAAAGGATATGGCTTATCCTCTAGGCCTACTAAAGAACCTTATGACCTTACGATTTCCCTAACTATAAGACATCCTGGGATTTGAAACTCCATCATATTGAGGGAGTTCGTATGATGCTCATAACACGCTCTAGTTCCTCAAAATTACCGGTAAGTACTTGCGTTTGATCTGTTTGCCATAAGTCAGAGCATCTCTAGCGTAACCTCGGCCTAGATTTAGGACGTGGTTCGATTTTCGAGCGACCAGTCCTTCACGAGGATTGGCATATCGATCCTGATGGATATCAACGAAGAATGGGCAACGATAAAAGATAACTATCTTGGAAGAGGAAGAAAATCTGGACATAGGGCATGCTGCCCATTCTGTTGCGGCGCCAGTTTTCTAACTTTTTAAAGCTGCATGATGTGAGCTGGCAACCGAAAGTTTTTTCCGATCAGATCTTCCTATCTTATGGCAAGAATATGGGTGTGCAGCAAGGTAAGAAAATCCCTAAAGGAGGCACGCCATGAGTTTTCTAGATGCCAAGGCCGCCCGCGAAGACGACCCGCAAATGGTCGCCCTGCATGAAATCCTCATTCGCGCCTATGCAGACAGAGTAGATGCCCTCTCGATTGCAGGCTCCGTCGGCATTCTGCAGGCCGACATAGAGGTCTACTACAAGATGCGCCACACCTGGTGGAGCATCCTCAATGAGGCCGCAAAAGAGTCGCAGCATGGGGTGCTACGTCGGCTTGTCGCGAATGTGTTGAAAGATCCCACTCGGGCCGCCATCCGCGATGATATCCTCGCCATCATCGATGTGCCAGAGGATCAGCTATGGCCCAGCGCCCGCCCTCTCTCGAATGTCAAGCCTTTCTCGGCCAAGATAGGCATCGGCGAGCGCGCGCCCCTTTGGGCACCCGGTTCCACGATCAAGATCCGCTTCATCGATGGAGAATCGACGCTGCATGACCGGGTCGAGAAAGTCGCCCTTGAATGGCTCGACTACGCCAACCTCAAATTCGATTTTGGTGATTATCCCGATGCCGATGTCCGCATCGCCTTCGGGAAAGATGGCATAAGCAGCTGGTCTTTTGCAGGTACAAGCTGCCTTGATGTCCAGAAATCTGAGCCGACCATGAACCTAGGCTGGCTCGGGCCAAAGGACGACGAAGCCGAGTTCCGGCGGATCGTGCTCCATGAGTTCGGGCACGTGCTGGGAATGCAGCACGAACATGGCAATCCTAACTCAACGATCAAGTGGAACAAGAAGGCGGTATACGACGACCTGAGCGCCCCCCCCAATAACTGGCCGCGGGAGCTGATTGAGTACAGCATTTTCTCCATTTGGCCACCCGGCTACTACCCATTCCAGAAGATCTTCGACCTGAAGTCTATTGAGATGTATACTATGGATGATAAGTGGTTCGCCGATGGCCAGGCCCCCGGTTCGAATTACGAGCTGTCTCAACTGGATAAGCAATTCATCGCCGCGCTATACCCGCGCAGAGAGAGGTAATCCATGACGAACTATCTGCAGCATCCGCTGGACTGGACTCGTCCAGAGGTATCCCAGCTCCGAGACGTTTTCGTCCTGGCCTATAGGAGGCGCGTGACAGCCGAGCAGCTCGCCGACTCGGCTGGCTTGGTCCCCGGCACCTTCCCAGAACACGATAACATGCGCGCCACCTGGACCGAGCTCGTCAATGTGCTGGCTCTCCAGGGCATACTGTCCAGGACAGTCGAGAAGGCGATCGAAGATCCGGCTGTATCCGCCTATCGGCAGCGCTTTCAGGAGATGCTCACTGCGAAGCCGGCTGTAAGTGCTGGACAGCCCATGGACAATGACGCCTGGTGGAAGGGCGCCGATCGCGATCCGAATGTTGGCAGGGGTATCCATCTGGAGCGCATGATGGAGCGCCGAAATCGGCTGATTGATATATGCATCGCATCGCAGGTGGCGCACGTCGCGCGCAGCGTTGCCTACCTCGAGCTCAATTTTGCCGGGCAGCGCGCCTTCGGCACCGGTTTTCTGATCCAGCCCGACCTCATCCTCACAAACCATCACAACGTCGTCCACAAGGAGTATGGCGATGTCCAGGCGATCACCGCTAACTTCGATCATGAAGAGCGCTTCGTCGGCGAACCACTCGTGCTCAAGGGCAAGACTCATGGGATCATCAAGGATGCTGTGCATGATTGGGCGGTCGTCCGGCTGGAAAGCGCTGTAAATCGCCCGCCACTCGCCCTGGGCACACCCTGGGCCATTTCAAGGGATGACACGATCATCATCATCCAGCATCCTGGCGGTGGATTCAAGAAGTTCGCGCTCGATACATTATCAATCCAGTTCATCAACGATGATGTCGTTCAGTATCTTGCCGACACGCAGGACGGTTCATCCGGCTCGCCGGTCTTCAACATCCGGATGCAGCCTATTGCCCTGCACCATGCAGAGGTGCCTGTCGACATCGACATGGCGGGCAAGAGAGAGACTGGCTGGCGCAACGAGGGCATCCATATGGGCCAGATCATGAAGGGCCTAGAGGCCGCAGGCGTCCCGTACGGCGCCAACTAGAAATTGTCGTCATCCTAAATGAGATCAGTATGTCTAAGTCAGCCATTCCCCCACTCCCCATATGTGTTGACCGATACCTCCCTGGCGAGAAGTTCGATCCCGCGTCACGCCCCTCCCTTGCCGAAATGCGCTCCGCCAGCCCGCAGGAGCTGGCGCTTCAAAAGTACAAATTGTGGCAGCCCGGGCAGGTCCTGCGCATCCGCTTCCTCGATGGCGAACCGGGAATCTGGAAAATTGCCGAGGACCTTGCCCGCCAGTGGCTGGATTATGCCAACCTCAAGTTCGAGTTCGGTAATTTCCCGGATGCCGAGATTCGCGTCACTTTCCAATCATTCTGGGGCGACGGCTATTGGTCAAATGTCGGGACAGATGCCAGCAAGGTATCCGATCCGGATCCAACCATACAGTTATGCGGACTGACAAAGGACAGCGACCCGCTGGAGTTGCAGCGTGTCGTTGTGCATGAGTTCGGCCACGCGATTGGCTGCGTCCACGAGCAGGCGCGGCCAAACAGCCCAATCCCGTGGAATCTGCCGGTCGTATATGATTATTATGGGGAGCACTGGGGTTGGAACAAGGATATGGTGGATACCAACATCTTGATGCGCTACGAGCCGTCCCAGGTGGACGCATCAACATATTACGATCCCAAGTCCATCATGCAGTATCCTGTCCCCAAAGAGCTGACCGTCGGCGGCTTTGAGATCGGCTGGAACCGCGAGCTTTCCGAGATGGATAAGTCGTTCATTGCGAAAATGTACCCTAAGCTGCTTGACGATAATCCCTGAAAGTCTTGCTAAATCTTTTCGGCGTACGACATACGATCACAAAAATCAAGGCATAAATCATACCTCGGAAGTCAAAGATCTGCAAGTTTCATGCGTGTTCCAGACAGATTATTGTATTTCCTCATCCGTGCTCAAGATTTCGGACTTTTTATATTTTGGGCGAATATTCCAATTTATTTCCTTTGGCTTATCTCCAATTCTGTGATCCAAAGCTGATAAGCGGCTAATAGTGCCTGAAGCAGCGATTCTACCATTCTTCTCAGCTAAGATAAAGCTAACAATCCCGCCTCCCAGGTACGAAGTACGCACATCGTTGGACCAGAAAGCCGGTTTTTCAATTATGAAATCCGCGCCCGACGTGATCAGCTTTAGCTTCAGGATATATTTGAACTGATCTCCCGCAAAATACTCTCTCGCACATGCTATTACGTAAGGCGAATAATTCCTGCCAATTGGCACATTTGTGATGGAAGTTATAAAGACATCAATGGCATCATTGACTTTGGTACATTTGCCTACAATTTCTTGTGCTTCCCTCATCGATTCACGAATCTTCTTGATCTCATTAGACCATTTATCTATCTCGCGATTTAGACAATCTATTATCTCTTCATCGTTCGTAGCCAGGCTATCAACTAGTTTCGTATTCAGGCTGGCTATATGTGCCTCTATGGCATTAATTTGCGTAGTAGGCCTCCGGTCTTTGTGCAATACTTCGAGTTCCTTTTCTATGCAGTCAATTTCAACTTTTAAAATTTCCTTAATATTATAGTTACAATTCACAACCAAATCAACCATCTTAGTTTGGTAAAGCTTTCGCTGATCATTAAGCGATTGCACTTCGTCTTCCTTTAGCGTTTTATCTTTAAGCTTCTCATTGATTTCTTTTATCTTAAATTCCAATTCTTCTATCGATTTTTTCGGATCATTCTTGAGAAGCTCTTCTGCCATCTTATTTCGCAGGCTTGCAAGGTACGATTCAAGACCATTTATCAGAGTATCTGGCATCCGGTCCCTCTGATAATTGTCCAGAGTTTTTATTTTATCCTCGATTTTCTTTTCCAAAATATCGATAACATTCTTATCCGCCTTCAACAGGGCGTCAGCTAATTTTTCTCGCAGTTTTGCCACATATGTTTCAAGGGCAGTTGTCTGCCCACTTTTTGCATCAATGACTGTGTTCTTGATCGCCTCTGCACAGGCCAGCATCTCAAATTTCTGTTGGATCAGGTAATTCAGATCACGGGTCAATATAGATTCTTTGAGTGAATGGAAATCGATTAGATACGCCTCTAGTTTGGCTCTATGAAGACGATCCGCGACTATGGCCTGGATGTAGATATCTTCAGGGACTGTCAATGTCTGTCCCTTAAGCTCATAATCGGAGCGGAAAAGGCCGACGATATCACCGATAGCACCCAAAAAGACAGGAACCTTCGGAATCCCCGCTATGAGTGCTGGGATCGCTGCCAAAGTCGCCGGGGGAGCAAACTGAGTAACGACTGCTTCTTTACCAAGGCCTTTAATGGCTCTTTCCTCTTTATGCGGAATGAATTTTTGGCATTCTTCATTGGCTTTTTTTGACAGATCTAAGAGGGTGTTCAGCTTATAGCGGATGTCCAGATATAAGATCTCGTCTCCTGCAAAATCCATTTCATTGACTATTAGTATCTTGCCCTCGCGCACCTCTGCAACTATTGATTTCGCGATAGCATCGCTTATCCTCTCCATTGCACGTAAAGCGACAATTTCCGCTAGGAATCTCTTATTCTCATCGGCTACAACTTCTCCTTTGCGGGGCTGGGTTATGCTTTTGGAGGAAGCATCCTCGTTTGTTTCACTGCTGCTGGCTGCTGATTCACTTTCATCGCCCGTTTCTGTCAGATCCATTGTTTCATCAGTTTCATTGCCCATCGTTTCTTCCTCCAACCAAGGGCCTAATTATTTCTTCTCACAGCGAAGCAATATTGGCCAAAGTTAATAATCATAGATTATAAATTTTTCTGAGAGCCCTCTGGCTTATGAAGGCAGTGTGCCCAAAGTTCTGTAATTTCAATCGCCCTTTATCCAACATCTCACCCCACGTCCATAGATACTGCGTTCCGCACATTCGACTCGTGTATCCAACTACCAGGTAATAGAACTGCAAATATCAACGAGAGGAATAGCCCATATGGCCAATATGCTGGCAATAGGCTCGGCCCATAGGGTCATGCGACAGAATTCTGGTTAAGGTGTCGGGAAAGCATATACACTTGTTCTTGCACATCTCATCATGGAAGCACTCGAGAAAAAGGATCAAAATCGATGTGCTGCGAGGAAATCGAAGATTTCTGAGCCGCGGGATTAACAAGAAGCTTTCCTGGATTTGCGCTTAACCCATCTGTGCACAAGGCGGAGCATATCCAGAGTAACCTCGGCCTAGATTTAGGTCCAGGTTCAATTTCGAGTATAGCTAAGACTCTAGTAACGGCAGGCTGAACGCGCTACGATTTCCCTAATTATAAGACGCTCTGGTGAATTCACTTGAACTATTTTGAAACTCCATCATATTGATGGAGTTAGTAAGATCCTCATAGTTCTGATGTTATATAATTACTCGTAAATACGTGCAGTATTCATGTCCCCCCTACCCAAACATATCGTTTTTGTGTCTTTGATTTTCGGCAAACTGCTTGGAGTTTGGCTAGGCCAAGCGGGAGAGCCAGAGAACCGTTGAGCGGTACTTGGAGGCCCTTTACGAAGCAGGATTGGCTTGTCGAGAGCAGATGACCGCACCGGGAAAACCGTGGGGATACTGGTGTGAGGAAGAATTGCGACAAAAGGTCCTGTCGAAAATATCGATATCGGAAGGCGATGCGACGAATAGCGACAGATTCACGACA
>MVRL01000015.1 GCA_002067705.1 Methanosaeta sp. PtaU1.Bin112 | reverse complement strand
TTTATCTGAAGATACAACTTTTCCAGTGATTTTATCGCGATACATAGTGCTCGGTGTGGTACTCGTGCTCGGTACGGCGCTTTCCCCTGACAGCCCTAGCTTGCTTTGTGCCCAGTTTATCCCGGTCTCTGCCGCCCCGACCAAGTCCGCAAATGCATATATGGCCTCCTTGATGGCTCCTGTCAATGTACTGCCTATCGCGTTCGCGAGCGCTGTGGCGGCACTCCCGAGAGCGTTGAATGCTGTTACTCCAACATCTACGAGCTCTCTGAATCCAGAGGAGTGCTTCAGGGCAGCCGCAATCCCATGAGCTATGCCCATGCCTAGCTTAGCCGCTGCATCAAGGAGGGCACCGCTGTTGTTCTCCAACCATTGCGCGCCGTCCCAAGCAAGGGTCAGTGCTGTGCCGATGTTTGTGCCTATTATGGTACCTATTAGGGTACCTGCACCAGCCCAATCACCGTTCTGAATGGTGTTAGTAATGATCGGGCCAATACTTTCAATAGCAGAGATTATGGAGTCATGCAACCGTCTATATGCTTCTGAATTTTGATCGAAACTAAATGATGTGCTTAGAATCTCGCTTAAAACATTGCTAAATTCAGACCAGTCACCCGATTTTAGGCCCGTGGTTAGAGCCTGCACTATCTTTGTGCCATAATCTAAGAATTGTCCTTCGGCAGGAGCAAACTCCTCTCCTATTGCAGTCCCCAGGGCGTCCGCTGCAATTTTGGCCTTCTCCATTTTTTCTGTGATATCTTCATCGATGGCCTCACCCATGGCTTCGACCACATCTTGACCGTCTTTGATTTTATCAGTCGTTGTGGAAATTGCACCTCCAGATTTGGCCCACCAGTCGGCGACAACTCCGGCAGTGCCTCCGAATGCGGTCTTGAGATCCACGCCACGGTCTTTCAGGTCTTTTAAAACCTGCTGCAGGGGCTTTGCTTTTTCGGTAGCCACATCCAGGCCAGCCTTGGAGAGTATTTCCCCCATGCCCTCATATTCCATCTCCTGAGATGTTATCTGGCCTTTTTTATTCCTTTTTGTGACTAATTCTGCACTAGATTCATCTAATTGTTGGATTAGTTCCGGTATTGCTGACGCTATAATACGCGAATTGAGCCCGGATTTCTCTTTTATCACGCCAATCGTAGCTAGGGTCCCCTCAAGGCCGCCTAGCTGGTCTGCGTAGGGAGCTATCCGCGCCCCCATCTGGCCCATCTCAGTGACATTGAGGCCCGTCTGCTGATATGCGATAAGCGCGGCTTGGTTGATCCGATCGTAGTCGGAGATACTGAACTGCTTGCCCAGCAGCCTCTCAGACTCGTATGCGTTTGCAGCGCTCGTTCCCAGGACGTCTCCTGCTGTATCCCACCGTTCCAGGTCCTCTGCTGTGATCTGTTCAATGGGTTTTTGGTTTTGATAAGTGGCCAAAATTTGAGCAATCTGCTCTTCAGGGATTTCAGCTGGAACTGCTAACGCGGCCGCCTTCGCCCGGATCTGCCCGGAAACCTGCCTGAATCCCTCGGCAGTCGTCTCTCCCTTGGCGCGCATCGCAGCAGACGTCGAGGCCGATTCCAACTCAGCGAACTTATCGATATCTTCCTGAATGGCATCCGCAAGCATATTCGCACCCGCGACGGCCACAGAGAAAATGGCGAACTCACCAGCTGTCTCCATCATGCCCTTGATGGATTCGAGAGATTCGCCCACACTGTCTATCTCGGACTTGGCTTCAGCGGCACCCTCGGCATGCACCTGGACATTTGCCTGTGTATTGCCGAGAGCGTCTGCGGATGCCTGAGTCTCATCTATTTGGCTTTGAGCCTCAGAAGCATCTGCAGTTACGGAAACTGAATACTCATCGCCTGTGAGATTATCGAGACTGTCTTGTGTATCATCTATCTCAGATTGAAGCGCTGATGCGTCGCCGGTTATCGAGACTATGATGTCCTCTATGTCCTCGCCCATGCTCTGGGCTTCGTCGAGATCATCCTCGAGTTCGGATAGATCGCCCTTGACTGTTACCGTAACTTCGCCTGCTTCGACCATGTGACCTCAGGTTTAAATTCCAGAAATGAGACTAAGAATCATGAGATGGATTCTTGTTTGTTTGCTCTTGATTGACATCGTGTCTGCTGAAAGCGTTAATCTAGGGAATCATACTATCGAATTTAATATGAGCAGACCGCATGAAGTTGACAATGATAGAGATACTTTGTTGATAAAGAGCTTCGACGGATCGGTTCTGATTATACCAAATGCGCCAGATCCATCCATTGATGCATTTCGTGTAGAAGCTATAAAAATTGATAATGCTTCTGGCACTTTATCTTTCCTCAAAGATGAATATGCAGCGACATATAAAAAAGATGGCGAATGGAATGCCATTTTATCCAGTCTACCCATCTATCAAACCGCCGATTTCCTCCGTTCCCTGCATATCGAAAAGAGGAGCGCCTAGTCAGGCATCCTCCCCCTCTGATCTCGGCGGTGGATTCAGCCCCATCTCAACCCTCCATCTTTCTTCCTCC
>MVRL01000014.1 GCA_002067705.1 Methanosaeta sp. PtaU1.Bin112 | reverse complement strand
TGTAAATAGCTTTGGGCGGACTGGACTGAATGGATTGCATCCATCTCCTGAATTATCCTGGCTGAAGACAATGGCTGTACCGCTGAACGGCGAAGCATGGTAGTCAACATCTTGGTAGTAGTAGCAAAAAATTATATATTTCCATCTTCTCTTACCATAGAGGAATTGTTATGACAACTGTACCCCAAAGCTGGCAATCCATATGGGCAGAGTCGATAAAGCACTCCAGCCTCAACCATGGGCGAAACGGTCTTTCTGAAAGAGAGCGGCTGAACATGATTGCAGAGGTTTCACTGAGAAACAACGGCGACAGACTATATCAAACGGATCCAAAAAAGAAGGCTGATCTCGAAACAGAACTGAATCGCTTGAGGCGCTTCATAAACAAAGGGTCCTCTGTTTTGGACATAGGCGCAGGCTATGGCAGGGTGGCCATTCCTCTTTCCAGGGAGGTTGAGAAAATGACCGTTGTAGAGCCCGCACATCCATTCATGAATCGAATAAAGGAGGATGCCAGGCAAGAAGAAGCAAACAATATAGAGTTCGCAGAAGTGCTCTGGTCTGATTTCCAGCTGCAGGAGAAGTACGACCTGGTCTATAGCTCCTGGAGCCCTGCGGTAGGAGATCCCTCAGCTCTGATGAAAATGCATGAGGCCAGCCGGGGCTACTGCGCGCTGGAGCTTGGAGCCACCCCCCAGCAAAAGCAGGAGTTCTTCGGCCAGGTCTACCCATTTGTTACAGGAGAAGCCTTCCGCCCCACTGGAAATTATCTGAACATCCTCACCACCCTCTATGAACATGGCATTTATGCCAATCTGGAGATACGGGAATATGAAAGTGAGATTAAACACGAGAGCATGGAGAGGACTCTGAGTAGCTGGAAGGCCTTGTTGGATTATTATGCCAATACAAACGGGAAGACAGAGGCGCTACTGCGCGAGTTTTACCGGTCACGTATGAACTCTGACGGCACCTACACCACTTCCATAAAAGGCGCCAGCTGCATGCTCTGGTGGAAGGTCTAGGCGCGAAAGATGCCCGCCACCCTGGTCAGGCAGGCGTGATCGAACTGCCCCTGGTCCGGGAGTGATCCTTATGCCGTTTACTCTTGATGATTTTATATTTATTTTTTCATCCATCTACTCCGGCAGAATAAACATGAAGAAGATATTATAATTTGATAAAACTTACTGATATGAATAGGTGATAATTTAAGAAAAAGTTTAAATCATATCATAACAATCCACAAAAGAAGCTTTAGGAGGAATGGACCTATGCACCACGAATATGACGAAACTGCAGACCTAACCCGTATCATGGGTGGACACGAGATCTGGCTGGGCGAGGCTCGGCTGAATGGAGACCAGGCGGAGATGGCATTGATCTTCGGCGACAATATGCGCCCTGACGGATCCCTGGACCCGAAGCGAATAAATCCCACCGTCTACATGCCCGACGGCAGCACCCTGAAACCCGCAATATCCTCGGAGAAGGACAAGCATTGGCTCACCTTCTCATGCGCTGGAGATGGCTGCTATACAGCCATCGTGGATCTTGTGCCTGTAATCATCACTCAGGACAATGAGGGCTATCACATCGGCCCGAAGTACCAGTTCAAGAATGTGACATACTCAGGTGCAGTAGTTCAGATGGCCAAGAGGATACTCTCTGTGGGAGATGCCCAGCCGGAACTTAAGGAGCCCATTCATGGAATACTGGAGATAGTGCCACGAAGACTCGGATTTTCCCAGGGCGAAGACGCAGAGATCAGGGTCTTTTACGAGGGTAAGCCTCTTGCCGAGACCGAAGTGAAGGCAATCTCGGAGAAAGAAGGAAAGCTGATGGCCAAGACCAAGACGGACAACGAGGGCTGGGCAAAGATTCCTCTGACTGTGGCTGGCGATTGGATGTTCATGGTTTTGCATAGAGATCCTACCAAAAAGGTAAGCGAGGAGTTCGACACGACCAACTTCATCACCACCCTGGTGATGGAGGCCAAATGAAGATGTGCGAGTACAAGGTCTATCTGATGGAGATTGCTGTCTAGCAATCCGGTAAACTAGGAGTACCCAGCAGCGTGCCAGCACGACAACCTCACAGGTCAGAGCGGGGGCCCAGGCATGCGCCCCTGATGCGCTTGCTCGCGGGTGCGACGGCCCGGATATTTTATTCATCCTCTGAGAGAGGGGATCAAATTGATAACGATAAGCCCAAATACAAAGAGCATCAAGAGTCATCCAGATGAAGAGGCTTACAGCTTACGTCTCTGGTCAGGTCCAGAGGACAGGATACAGAGCCCGGATCGTGGATACTGCCCGAACCCTGGGCCTGAATGGAACAGTCGAGAATCTTGAAGACGGCCGGGTGAAGATCATGGCCGAGGGCGATGACGACAAGCTGAAGTGGTTCGAAGAGGCAATCGACATCAAGAACACTCTGATAAAGGTCTCATTTATTGAAAAGGACTATTCTGCACCCAAAGGAGACTTCGCCAACTTCTACAAGGTTGTGGGGCCTGGAGAGACAGATTCCAGGCTAGACACCGCTGCTGATCATCTGAAAGAGCTCATCTCCGCAGTCAATAGCATGAACAACAACCTCGGCGGAAAGATGGACGTGATGATCCACCTGCAGAAGGAGACGCTTACGAACCAGGATGATCTCTTAAATGAGGTCAAAGACTCCAGAAAAGACCTGAAGAGCTACCTTGACAGAAGGTTCGAGAAGCTGGAGAGCGATGTGATCGAAATGAGGATTGCCTTGCGGGCCAAGGGGATAATCTGACGCTGTAGCTCTCGTTTCTTGCTGCTTCTTTTTCAAGAGGATTCTTTTCTTGGCCGCCTCCCTGGTGCTCAGGTCCTGTCAGCTTAGGCGGCATCCTGGGGCCCAGGCGTTCGCCCCTGATGCGCCTGCATGTGATTGCAGCATGCTAACTGTTTATCTCTTTGCTTTTCCGATATGATGCAAACGTTTTTGTACAACTGAATTACTAATGGCACCAAATAGCACCTATGCATATAAAGATATAATTTGGTGTGAAATATGAAACCGAATATTGGACACAAGACGACGGGCGTCGCTGCCCTGTTGTTGCTGGCCTCGATCCTGTGCATTGGAACGATGCCCGCGGTGTGCGCTGAGAAGACGATTACCGATATGGAAGGCCGGACGATGACCGTATCCGAGCCGATAGAAAGGGTGGTGACAGCTGGTTATGGCATGACGCCGTGCGTTATGGCTGCCTTTGGCATTGGGGATCGGATCATCGGCACTGGCGGAGCTTCGGTAAGCGGGACGTCCGTCACAGGCCCTGGAAATGAGACGACAGCTACATTTCTCATTCCAGGACTTAAGAACATGACCGACCTTGGCAGGGGCCCCAATCTCAATGTAGAAGCGGCTGTAGCCCTCAATCCTGACCTGATGATATTGGAGAAGGACTGTGCTGGCCAGGGAGGTTCGAACCTTGGCTACAACAAGCTCATAGATCAGCTCCTCCTCTTCAACAAGAGCTTTCCTCTGGTAATAATAAAGAATGCTGCATGCAACAGCCCGCCATCTCCCGATTCGGTCTATTCCGAGATCGAACTGTTGGGTGAGATCTTCGATAAGCAGGACAAAGCCAGGGAATTGACCGATTTTCTCAAGGATGAAGTGAATCTGGCAAGCCAAAGGACAGAAGGGATAGCAGAGGATGAGAAGCCCACCGTCCTGGTAGCTGCCCTCAGCGGGAGTGCAGATATCGCAAAGGGCAAGCTGGCAACAGTCCTGCCCGATTACGACTGCGCTACACTTTATCCTGAGATCACTGGCATAAAGAATGCTTATACAGGAGAGGCCCGTGCTGTGATGTCCGCGGAGCAGCTCATCGCATTGGATCCGGATGTGATAATCCTGGTTCGAGGAGCAAGGTGGAAGCCATCAGACCTGTATGAGAATGAGGACTACAAGGCTTTGCAGAGCATCAAGGCCATTAAAAATAAGCGTGTCTACTCCACAGGGCACATGGAGTATACCAGGAATATGGCTGGCCTGGAGTTTCCAATTGAGATACTCATCGAGGCTAAAGCCGCTTATCCTGAAAAGTTCAGTGATGTCAACGTAGGTGAGCAGCTCACCAAACACTACAAAGCAGTCTATGACCTGAATGAAGATCAGGTGAAGAGGCTCAAAGAGGAGATGGAGCTGGACTGGATGGACGAAGAAGGCTTTTGATCTGTCCATTCTGGTTAGGCTTGCTTGAGATGAGGCAGACTGAAGGTAGCGAATCCCTATGTGAACCGCAATGGGGTATCTAATCCTGGCAAGTAATATGAATTAATCTAATTTCTACCAAAAGTATTATAACTTTATGTGATCTCTCCAAGCGCATATCTGCCTACAAGTTAAGCCTTTAAGGAGATCCAAGATATGAGAAAGGCAATTCTTGCCCTGCTGGTGCTGGCCTCGATCCTCTGCTTGGGATTGATTCCCGCAATGTGTGCTGAAAAGACGATTACCGATATGGAAGGCCGGACGGTGACCATATCCGAGCCGATAGAGAGAGTAGTGACTGCAGGTCAGAGCATGGCTCCCTGTGTGATAGCTGCCCTAGGCGTAGGTGACACGATTGTGGGCACGGGAGGTGCGCTTTCCGCATCTACCAATGAGACGACCCCAACCTTCGTTCTCCCTGCTATCAAAGCATTGCCTGATTTAGGCAGAGGGTATAAATTCAACCTGGAAGCAGCCGCTGCCCTTGATCCGGATGTCGTCATCTTGGAGAAGGACGGCGCTGGTCAGGGGGATAGCTCAGCAGAATATGTGAAGCTAATCGAAAAATTCTCCCTCTTCAATAAAACCATTCCCTTTGTAGTGATCAATAACGCTGCATGTTTTGATGAGCCCTCACCAGACTCCGTTTATGAGGAGATAACGATCCTCGGAGAGCTCTTCGACAAACAGAATAGATCTCGAGAAGTTATGGATCTGCTCAAAAAGGAGGTGGCTTTGATCGAGGAGAGGACAAAAGATATAAAGCCAGAAGACCGGCCTTCTGTGCTCTTCTTAGGCATGGTGGCCGGGACGGACTATGGCAAGGGCAAGCTGGCAATAATTCTGCCAGATTATGACTGCGGCACCATCTTTCCCGAGATTACCAATGTCAGGAACGCTCATACAGGAAATACAAGGGAACTCATGTCCTCAGAGCAGCTCCTTACCCTGGATCCTGATGTGATCATTCTGGTGCGCAGTCCCGGAGGCTATGAGGTGGAAACGCTGTATAACTCCACCGATTACAAGGCCCTGCAGGGGATGCGTGCGGTAAAAGAGAATAAGGTATTCACGACTGGCCAGTTCGAACTCTCGAGGAATATGGCTGGCCTGGAGTTTCCAATTGAGATGCTCATCGAGGCCAAGGCAGCTTATCCGGATAGGTTCAAGGACGTCAATGTGGGCGATCTGCTCTCAGAGCACTATAGAGTGCTCTATGGCCTGAACGACGAGCAAGTCAAAGAACTCAAGGAAGCCATGGGTCTCGACTGGATGGACAAGGAAGGATTTTAACTTTTTTTTAATTAATCCTTGGAGCAGACCATGCTAATTCCCACCCCATGCAAAACGGAGCCTCAATGGCCGGATACCTGAAAGATGCCTCGCTGCTCGAGGATATCGCCTGCGAAGAGAGCAACGAGTTCTCGATCCACGGCAAGCTGATGATCCTCTTAGCCCTCTTCGTCCTCCTGGTCCTGACATCGTCGGCAGCCGTGGTCTTCGGAGCCTACAAGATCTCGATCACCGACGTCTACTCGATAATCCTATCACATCTGTTGCACCTCTCGGAGGCTCAGAACATGGACAGTCTGAAGGACATCATAGTCTGGGACCTGCGCCTTCCAAGAGTCCTGCTGGCCATAACCGTGGGCTTTGCACTCTCCGCTGCCGGAGCAACCTTTCAGGGGTGCTTTAGAAATCCGCTGGTCGAGCCCTACATCCTCGGAATCTCCTCAGGCGCCGCCTTTGGAGCTGCCATGGGTATAGTCTTTCACCAGTTCTTCTTCTCCATCCAGCTGTCCGCTTTCCTCTTCGGCTCCCTGGCGGTGATCCTGGCCTACGGAATTGCCCGCGTGAACAAAGAGACTCCCACAGTCACACTCATCCTTGCCGGTGTGATCCTGGGCTCCCTCTTCTCTGCAGCGGTCTCCATCCTCAAATACATCTCCAATGACAGTGCCCTTCGAGAGATCGTCTTCTGGCTCATGGGCGGCTTCTACTTCGCCAGTTGGAGCGATGTGGCATTGGTCACGCCGGTGGTGATGCTCTCTTTCCTGGCCATGTGGTCACTGGGCTGGAAGCTGAACATCCTCTCAATGGGAGACGACGAGGCCAGGGGCCTTGGTGTGAACCCGGAGAAGTACAAGCTGATACTGATCGGCCTGGCCACCCTGATGACCTCGATCGCCGTGTCGACTGTGGGAATCATCGCCTGGGTGGGGCTGATGATGCCTCACGCCACCAGGATGATCTTGGGGCCGGATCACCGCTTCGTCATTCCTGCCTCGGCAATGCTTGGTGGCTCCTATCTCTTAATTTGCGATACCATGGCCCGCACCCTGACCAGCTCCGAGATACCTGTGGGGATAATCACCTCGCTCCTGGGAGCGCCTTATCTCGTCTATCTTCTCAGGACAAGGGGCAAATCCGTTTTCGAGTGATTCGCATGCTACATGTTAAAGATCTTCAATTCCAGTACGGCATGCAGCCTGTCTTGAAGGATATCTCCTTTCAGGTGGGCCAAGGGCAACTCTGCGGCCTGTTTGGGCCCAACGGCTGCGGAAAGACGACGCTCTTCAAGTGCTGCCTCAAGTTTCTTAAAAATCAGGGAGGTCAGATCAGGGTCGACGGCCAGGACATAAAGGACCTCAGGATCGAGGAGATGGCAAAGCTGGTGGCCTATGTGCCGCAGGAGCACAAGCCTCCATTTCCATATTTGGTGAAGGACGTTGTGCTCATGGGACGGACTCCCAGGCTGCGTAGCCTCTTTGGGACGAACAAGGAAGATCGACAGAAGGCTCTGGGAGCTCTGAAGCTTTTAGGGCTGCAGGAGATTGCAGACAAACCTTACAACCAGCTCTCAGGCGGCCAGCGTCAGCTGGTCCTGATAGCCAGAGCAGTGGCCCAGGAGACTCCACTCATGTTCCTGGACGAGCCGACGTCGGCGCTGGATTTTAGCAACCAGATCCGGATCTGGAGGATCATGAAGCAGATCGCCGAGAGCGGTGTGACAATTCTCGCCTGCAGCCATGATCCCAATCATGTCTCCTGGTACTGCGACAGGGTGGTGGTGATGAACCACAATCACATCCTGCGAGAGGGACCGCCTCAAGAGGTCATCACTGAACCGGTTCTGGATGAGATCTACAGGAATGTCTGTGCTGTCAGGAACCTGGACGAGGCCAGGATGGTGCTGCCAAAAGAGGTAGCACACGGAAACGGGGAGAGAAAAAAATAATTATTAAAAAGGTGAAAAATATGTCTTATAAATGGCAAGCTCTCTGGGAAGAGACAATCGAGAAGTCCAGTCTCAACCACAAGAGGAACAACATCTCAGAAAAGGATAGAATAAACCAGTCCGCAGAGACGTGGTATAAAAATTACGACCACAAATTTGACCATGACGATCTGCAAAAGAAGCCCGAGTTCGAGGTCGAATTCAACCGCCTGAAGCGCTTCATAGCTAAAGACTCCACCGTCCTGGACATTGGCGCAGGCCTCGGTCGGCTTGCCATCCCGCTGGCCAAAGAGGTGCTCAAACTGACTGCCATCGAGCCTGCCAAAGTCTACATGAACGTCATGAAGGATAGAGCAGCAAGAGATGAAGTGAGTAACATGGAATTCTCCGATGACCTCTGGTCCGACTTCCCGCTACAAGAGAAGTACGATCTGGTTTACAGCACCTGGAGTCCGGCTGTGAGCAATCCCGCTGCTCTGATGAAAATGCACGAGGCCAGCCGGGGATACTGCGCCCTGGAGTTCGTGGCCAGCCCACCTCATGTCTGGGACTTCTCGGGAGAGATCTACCCCATGATCATGGGGGAAGAGTTCAAGCCGCCCGGAAATTATCTGAACATCGTAACCACGCTTTACGACCATGGCATCTATGCAAATCTGGAGACCTGGAGCTTCGACAAAGAGGTTAAACACCAGACCATGGAAGAGGCTGTGGAGATATGGAAGACAAGCCTTGGGAACTATACCAGGATCAATGAGGATGTGGAAGATAAGCTGACCCAATATTACCGGTCCCGGATGAACCCGGATGGCTCATATACATTCAACCTCAAGGGCGGCGTGTCTTGCATGATCTGGTGGAAGGTCTGAGGCCAAGAGCAGCGATCTGTCCGCATGCTGGACCCGGGCGGGAGAGCGTCCTCTGTAATGTGTTGGCAAGGTGCCTGGGCCTTTATCTTCCCGTTGGCATTTCTTGAAAACCGACTTTAACAGACAATATTTCTCATATCGGTGACCAGCTTTGTCATGACTCAAGACCTCTCCACATTCCGGATTGGTGCGAAGTTTCTCAAACCTCTTCCGGAGCTGCTCGAACAGCACCCGATCCTTCCTTTTGATACGCGATAGTTGATTTTGGACATCGTCAGGAAAGAACAGGCTGAATGGGTTCTCAATAGTGGCCTGGTTCACCTTTGGCTTGCTGAGACTTCTCTTCCGGACCATATAATAGATCAGAGGCTATCTAGAAAAGCATCTAATTCCTTTGTAGAAGTAATCCGCACACCCTGACCTTGCTTGTACTGTGCCCAGACAGCTTGTGCGCCATCCAGAAGCGTTCTGATCTCCTCCTCGGCCTCTTCACGAACAGGTGCGACAGCTTCCTTCATGATACCGGCCATGAATATGAGATAGCAAGCTTCGTATAAAAAAATTGGCCATGAACACCTTGCCCGCCCGCGCGACTGGCCGCACGGCTGCCGCGCGCATGCCTGGGACGGCGCAGCCGGACAGAAACCAGGGGGCCCCGGGTGCGCCCGTCAACCACTCCTTCATTCAGGATGACTGGGGCGACGTGAGACATTCTCTGAATGATTTCACCTGATACTCAGTTTGCTCTTGATAACTTTGATATCCTTCTCAATTCGGGTCTGCCACTCGATATTATTTCGCATGGCCAAATCACCGCGAAGGCCTCGGATTTCCGAGATGGTCTGGTCTTGTTTTCCTGAAAGACCTCGGATTTCCGAGATGGTCTGGTCCTGTTTTCCTGAAAGACCTCGGATTTCCGAGATG
>MVRL01000013.1 GCA_002067705.1 Methanosaeta sp. PtaU1.Bin112 | reverse complement strand
GGCCAGGTTTGCAGAATATAGCGGTGTGGGAAGTGCAGTCGCTCGCGGGTGCGGGGCGGCGAAGGTGACTGTGGGAGTGACGAAATAATGGTATCTGATTCTTTGCAGGATATCTTTAGAGATCGAAAAAGATTAAGGGAGATGGATCTCAAAAGAGATAACAAATCTTTTGAGGAACTTGAGCCTGGGTTGTTCGAAGAGTATCTCAATGCAGTGGATATTCATCTTGTCGAAAGAGGAATGGCCTTCAAACCGGCTAAGAGCGTCGAGTTCGGAAAAACCGATCAGAGCATGCTCAACCACATCAGAAACGGCATTCTCTTTCTCATGCGTTTCAACGAGGCTCTCGGAAAATTGAATGCAAGGCCGCTCGATAAGAATGGACTCCGAGAATGCATTGCGCTCTTCGTAGTGCATGAGCTCCACAAGCTGGAATTTGAAGAATGGATCGAGGATGAAGAAGCGATTGAAAGACCGGACTCAATGGAAAATGAGTTCGAGATTCCTGAGTCCCTTATCAAGAGTTTCATTGAGAAAATGCATCTGAGAGATTTTGCCCCTCGGTTGTTAGAGGAGGATTATCTTTCAGTTGCTGTTGCACTCCACAAGAGCAGGTTCTCTCGCTCAGGGGCACGCACTTCCCGCTTCATGGACCTGGAGCCGTTCCTTTACCTAATGGATAATATGGCGAGTTGTTCGTCTCCTGAGGAGGCTGTCTCGGCTCGATCATTGACGGCGCTACGTGACGGTTTCCCGCAAGATCTGCCAGAAGAACAATTGAATCTGCAATACCATAGGCTGGATGACGTTAAGGGCATCCTCTCCGGGATAATAAACAAAACTGTGGCAGATGTGCTCCAAAAACAGGGTTTGATAATGCTCATGGCATATCAGGATGGCTGCGTATATATTGGTAAAGGAATGCAACGGGCCGCCATTTCAAAATATTTTATTGAAAGTGTTTACGAAGCATTGGAAGGGAATATCCAGGCATCATCTCCAGCCCTTTCAAATCCGAGTCGAATTGGCAACAATCTGAAAACGCCGCGACTTGGATATTATGGACTAAGTGATGAATACTATTTCTTCAGCGGTGCTAAGACTATGTTGCGCACCTTCCTTGAGAAGTCCATCGCATCGGCTCATGCAGAAAAGAGCGTGGGCTTGACAGATTCAATGATCGATGGCATCACCAGATGCGGAGAAGTTGTTCCATTAGAAATGGAAAGTTCGAAAGACGGCCAAAAGATCCTATTAGGATTTGCCAGAGCTGTAGCTACTGTTCATCAATCTTTCATATCCGAGATTATTTTGGATAATAGGCTATCGCTCCAGAAAACATGTGAGATTTGGGGTGTTCCTGCAGAAGTCTGTAATGCACTGCTCAACTCAATGGAAAAAGACACTACCTTCTTGGCTAACGGTGGAAAATGGGATTATTCTTATGCTATAGGCCAGTGCGTGATGGATTGCGAGTACAATGGCATAAAGCTAAGAAATATGCCCTCTGCGAATGCCATAGATTTTCTCTTTGACAAGATATGGAGCAACATTTCTCAAATGGACGGGTGGGATGAGTTTGTAGCAAGCAAAACGGGCACGTACCGCAAGGAACTCATCGAATACCTTCACGATGTTCTGACGATAAACGGCACTATTTGCCGCCTTGATGAGTCCAATCTCAGCGATACCTACAAAGAATACGAGTTGAGTGGAAAGACATGCAATCTATGCAATCGCGGGACATTGCTCAATAAGAAAGAGATGGAGAATTCCAACTCGTTCTTGTCCTTCAACTTTACCAACAGGATCTTTGTTGGGAAATCAAAGCCAACAAACATTTATACTTGCGTTCCGTGTGGCGTAGAGCTTGCTCTGAGGATGAATGGTTTCACCCTTCCCAAAGGCAAGGGCTTGAATAATGAAGTTCTATATTTCCATTTCATCCCGGACTATTTCTTTACATCAGAATCATGGGAGCTGGTCAAATCTATTCTCTCAAGATTTTCAGATGAAGCCCGGGTGAGAATGGCCGCACTCGCAGAGATGACATTCAACTCAAGGTACATAAGCGGCTCTAAGGAAATGGGAATCAGCGTGGACGTCTACAATTCTTGGATTAAGGACCTTGCAGTAAAAGAGGAAGATGAAGGCTCCAAAGGTATGAGCATGGCTCAGTATATGGCACAAGGATACGGTAACACCATCGGTACTGCTAGCATGATCTTCTACAAACCTTCCGAGAATACTACGGAATTTCATTTCTTTGGAGTCTACATCGCCCTTATCATTGCTGCATACACGGGAATGCGGGTAGTTGTCAGCCATTCACCCATAACAACTATGCGTGGCAGAGATTTTAAAGAAGTTGTAGCTTTGGATTCGATCAATTCACATGTGATTGACTTCTATGGAAAATTCATTCCACTTTCAAAGCTGGAGGAGACAATTAAATCAGCCAGTGCTTTAATACGTCTCGGTTACAATACCAGCTCTGGGTTAAAAGACTCTCTATTTCCAAAGTACCTTAGAGTGATAAGAGACGAAGTGCTTCCAGGGTCTTATCTTTTGAAAATGGTTTATCGCGGATCTGAGAATGAAAACAAGGTACAGTATCTGCTCGAAGAGGCTCTATTTCTGGATGGTTTGAGAAGGTGATCAGAGATGAATGAATCAGATAAAATATGTCATTTGGCGGAGCTTGGTTTCGATATTGCGCAGCCCAAGGGTTTCAAGCCGCATGCCGTGGAAAGACTGTTCCGTGAATCCGTAAAGGCAATTACGGAACTTCGAGGCGTAGATCTGTCGAAATGTGATTACAGAGCGACGGTCTCTGGACGCATCCAGAAGACTATCGATCGAATGGGGGATGATCAGGCATTCGTTCCGGAAAGGATGGGACTTGATGCCAAGGCAGATGTGTTTGCTGATTATTTTGTAGATAAGATTCTGAATGACATCTGCGAGGGAAAACCGGGCAGGCTGAAGAAAATGTCAAACAGCCTCGCTGATGGTTTTTATTCAGCAACATTGAGCATACGCCGCAGATATTGGGATGATAGAAATTCGAACAAAGAAAATCATGCTGAGATGGAGGAGATAAGATGAGCATCGAAGAGATCAAAAGCAAATTGGCAACAGGACTTGTAGAGAATCTAACAAATGAACCCAGCGCACATTATATTCACATTTTGCTGCTAAGAGAACTGCAATCAAGCGCCATTTTCACGACAAATGGTCAGGATGCAGATATCACCACGGTTGGAATCAGCACATTTGATGGACTGGTAGACTACTCTCCAGTGATGATGTTCAAGAGAAAACAGACCGGGAGCGATAGAAGAAAAGGGAAAGAGCTGCAGAGGAATCTCATAAACGTCCAGGATACAATGGATGTGAACAAGATGAACCAGGAATCGCCTGAGTCGATGCTCTACGGGAGCGCTGCAGGCGATGAAGCAATCTCTGTCACTTCTCGGGTAATGTATGATACAGCATACTCGATAAGGGATTCCAGCGTCCTCGTTGAGGAGAAGTTCCAGAATGCGCCAGGAGATGCATTCGCCAAAGGTGCTACAACTGCAATTCGTGAACCTGATTTCATCATGCCCGGAGCTCTATTCCCGTGCGTGGTGACACTTAGGGATTCGACCGTTCAGGAGCTGATTTTTGTTTTGGGTGTGACCAAGATGAATAAGCGTTACGGTGCAGCGACTTCAAGGATCGGGCGGATGGATAACCATATTCTTGGAATCTATTACGGCATAGAGGAAGGACCTGCGAATCTATTTCTTTCCCAGGAGGTGGCTAGGCGTCTGGCCACGAGTAGTGATGGTATGAACTCCGAGAGCTTGAATAAAGTGCTT
The DNA here is from genome assembly GCA_002067705.1 of Methanosaeta sp. PtaU1.Bin112. Lineage (GTDB taxonomy): Archaea > Halobacteriota > Methanosarcinia > Methanotrichales > Methanotrichaceae > Methanothrix. The sequence goes on along the minus strand of MVRL01000013.1, from coordinate 4,536 downwards.
TATAGTCATGTGCTCGATATTGAGAAAGTAAAAGGGCTTGTTAAACAGGCGTTCGATGAGGAAATCGAAGCTTTAAATATCGACGCCCTTGGAGATGATGAGGTTAAGGAGTTTGTCGATCACATCAAAGAAGATGAAATGAAAAAAGCTCTGGAAGAACAGAAGGCGAAAGCTTCAGCATTCTTTAAGAGCGTGAATGAAAAACCAAAAGGAAAGAAAAAGGGGATAAAAGAATGAGTGAGAGTTTCCCGGCAGTGGAATGTTCCATTGAAACCCTGGATCGCACTCTCTATGCCTCAAGAGAGGTAGGCGATCTGGTGGATACGGGAGACTACATCCTGAGCACTGCGCTGTATCACGCCTTTGGCTTTGTATCCGGGAAGTACATCAACTCTGGAAATAAACCTTCCTACATCGAAGAGACCTCTGAGATCTACAAAAAGTTCTACATAACGCCGGCAAAGCCCGAATCAGTCGGGGAATATGTGAGCAAAATTCTTGGCGTCCAGGTCATGAAGGGCAAAGCAAAGCCTTTGCCCTACCTAGGCGGACACTCTGTGAGCCAGTGGAACGCCCGGCCTCATCAGTACGCGGTAAAGAATTGGAAAGCGGCAGATTTGCCAAAAGATCAAAAGGGAAAGAATTTACCTAAGTTCGGAAGGGAACGGGTTCTCGATCAGCAAAATTTGCTCACGGCCTATATTCTGCCATATGAGGGTGATGCAGTCTCATTAGCTGCAAGGATTCCACGGTATGTTCGCCTTGGCAAAAAGCGATCAAAAGCAAGGATTAGAGCCAGAGTTGTCGAAGGCATGCTCGATGAAGGAGAGTTCCTCACCAACCATCCCTTTGGGATCTACGATTATGATGGTGTGCCATTAGGTGATCTAATATCGATTAAAATGCGGCCCGTTCCTCTGATAGTTCAGGGGCGTTACAGTGGCAAGTTTGTAAGAATACCCTGCGCCGGTAAGCGAGACGATATCGTGCTTCCATACAAATTGGAGTTTCTGAAGGCGAAACGATGAATTCTAGTGAGAATAATCTGAAGGATAATTCTGAGAAACTTGCAGTCAACCTGGATGGGCTCCGGTTGATGCAGATGGATCGGGATTATCTCAGAGATTTCAAAGATCTTAAAGACTTCAAAGCCTTCGAACATCAAATTGACAGCGAAAGGTTGATCAGATCTGATGGATCGCTTTTTCTTTTCAATCACAGTCCAACAGGTTCAGGAAAAACGATCTCGTGGCTAAAGCCAGTTCTTGATGACAGGATGAAGGTGATCGCAGTTTATCCCACAAACGCTTTAGTGATCGATCAGAAAAAGCAAGTGGATAGGGCGATAGAGCGATTTGGTTACAATCCACGAGATTTCCATGTTCAGGCAATCACAAGCGATTTGCTGATTGAAGAGAAAGAGCTATATCCTGATGAGATTGGTCTGAAAAAAGGCCAGCTCTTAAACCGCATTATCCGCAAGGGGCGCGGTCGTGGGCTCATCCTCCTCACAAATCCCGATATATTGACGCTTGCCTTGAAAGACGCCTATTACGAGCACAATATTCGAGAGGCGATCCGAGGCGTGGACATGATAATAGTGGATGAGTTCCATCTGGCCTCAATTAAGCAGAGCGATATGCTTCTTTTCATGATGCATGAAATGAGTACTGATAAAAGAAGCCACCTGAAGAAGTATGTCTTCTTGAGTGCTACTCCTAATCGACAGATCGTAGAGAGGGCAAAGAAGGTTAAATTGAATGTTGTGGTATTGGATGATAAGAGTACTCCGTTATCGAGTTCTGAAGGACGACCTGTGCTACCTCAATTGAAACTATTGTTGAGGAGCGGAGCAATCTATAGGACCTACGAACTGATTAAAGAAGATCTGGATTATTTTGTAGATCTTTGCATGCGCCAACTTTCCAATGGCAACAGAGCCAAGACAGTCTTTATTCTGGACGGGATCTATGAAGTAGACGAGATATTTAATGTGCTGAAGGAAGCGCTGGAAGATCAGAAGTTCAATGTCGAACGTGTGGATGGCTTGCATCCTGCAACCGAAGAGAAGCTAAAGAATTTTGATGTTCTAGTTTCGAATTCTTCAGTTGAAGTGGGCATTGACTTCAACGTTGACCGTCTTGTCTTCTCTGGCTATTCAAAGAGCAAGCTACTGCAAAGGATTGGGCGGTTGAGGAATAAGCCAGAGAACGAGATCTGTGAGGCTGTCTGTTTTGTGCCTAATGTTCTTTATGATCATCTAAAAGGGCTTTTTGCAAAGACAGGTTCCTTGATGCTATCAAGAAAAGAATTTGCAGAGCAGCTGGACAAATTGATGGAATCCGGACTCGATTTATCGTCTTACTCCAGAACATACTCGCCCATGGAGGCATATTTATATTTAAAATCAAGGATAAAAGGTAGTACATGGCGAGACAGCATGGATGAAGAGCATCATGAGAAGGGAATGCCTGAATCAATTCAGGGAGAGGAGTGGATAAGAACATTGACACTTCTTGAAAAGCACTTTCTAGATCGTGAGATCGACGGCCAGATGTACGATTGGCTTGATGAAGAGTCCCAGCGGTTGAAAGAAGGACTTCTAACCTACCGCGGTTCCCGGTTTCAGGCACTGATGTTCGATAAAAATGAGAAGCAGCTCAAGCTCTATGATCTCATGTATCTGCTCCGGCGGGGCAATGTTGAGTTTATGTCATCTCAGAAATTTGCCATCAGGCTTAGGGAGACTTACGGGGAATATTATGATGCCGAGATGAAGCCCAGATATGAATCAATGAAAAAATTTGCGGCGGGCTTCTGCTGGTATGATGGGACACTGGGCGATGAGACTCGCAAGGTGCTGTTTAAAGGAGAAGGCGCGCATTACAATAGGGTAATGCTCAACGCAGCTGACCACGCAAGAAAACCGCGTATGGTTGATGGATTCAAAGTGGAGACCGAGCCTAATATACCAACGCTCTCCTATTTGAACGATACCTTGACAGAGTATAAGATCTTCGCCAGGCTGATCGATCAGAGTGGCTCATATCTCAAGGCCAAATTCAATCTGGGCGATTTCTTTTATCTCTACCCGTATTCAGGGATGAGAAGCGTAGCCTTCGGACATGATGCTCTTTACATTGACTGCCTGATAAGGGATGAGCATGAACGAAGGAGATGAGCTCGTAAATATCGGCCACATAAATCAGTATCTTTACTGTCCACGCAGATACTATTATATTAATTATTTTGATACAATTGAAATGAACTTTTACCTGAAAGACGGACAGCTAAAGCATCAAAACCAATCGAGAAGAGGCGGATGGATTCGGGAGCTATATTTAAAATCAGAAAAGCTTGGCATCCATGGAAAAATAGACGTTTTGGAGTCGAAGAATATCAAGAGCGTCGGCACTACACTGACGCCGATCGAACGCAAGCGCGGCTCTTCTTATCACGACAACGACGAGGTTCAGCTCGCCGCCTACTGCATGCTCCTGGAAGACTACCTTGACGAGCCTGTGCGAATGGGATACCTCTACCTTTTCGGCACAAATGAGCGTTATGCGATTACCATTACCGACTGGCACCGGGAAAAGGTGTTGCAGGTGGTCCAGGCCATCCGAAACATGACCCTTGATAATATTCCCGAATTTGTTGACAATCCGAACAAGTGCGAAAAGTGCAGCACTGTGCAGTACTGTCTGCCTGAGGAGACGAAGATGCTGGAACGAGAGGATGCAAAGAAGGTTAGGAGAGAGAGGAATGAGTAAGGCCAGTGAAGGCATATTCGATGACGGCGTGGTTTACATCACCAAGCAGGGCAGCCAGGTGGGAGTTGATGGAGGCAGGATCACAGTTTACATGAAGGACGAGGGAGAGATCGCATCCTTTCCCATGGGGCAGGTGGATACCATCAACATCTTTGGCAATATCAACTTCACCACTCCTTTTGTAGCCCGAGCAAATGAGCACGGCATTGTGCTAAACTATTTTACCCAGAACGGCCGCTATCGAGGGAGCTTCGTTCCGGAGCGGAACACCATCGCAGAGGTGCGACGCTGCCAGTATGCTCTTTCTGAAAAAGAGAGTCTTAAAATTGCAAAAGAGATCATCCGGGGCAAGATCAGGAATTCACGCACCCTTCTCAACCGCAAAGATGTCAGTGATACAGGAAAGCTGGCTGCGCTAGAGGCCGAGACCGCCGGGCCCCGAGATCTGGACGGACTCAGGGGGATTGAAGGCGAAGCGGCAGAGATCTATTTCGGGCTCTTAAATGGCTGCCTGATAGACGGATGGACCTTTGAGAGACGTACGAGAAGACCTCCAGAGGACCACATCAATGCATTGCTATCTCTAACCTACAGCATGATGAAGAATGAAGTTCTGAGCGCTTTACGTCAGTATAACCTGGACCCATTCCTGGGGATATTGCATGCCGATAGACATGGGCGGCCTGCATTAGCACTGGATCTCCAAGAGGAGTTCAGGCCAATTTTCTGCGATGCATTTGCCCTCCGGCTGATAAACAAGGCC
>MVRL01000012.1 GCA_002067705.1 Methanosaeta sp. PtaU1.Bin112 | reverse complement strand
CCCATCCTAACCGACTCGCCCAGGTAATCCTCCAGGAGCATGCAGTAGGCGGCAAGCTGGACCTCGTCGTTGTCGTGGTATGAAGAGCCTCGTTTGCGTTCTATTGGAGTTAGGGTGATGCCAACGCTCTTAATGTTCTTCGACTCTAGAACATCGATTTTTCCGTGGAGGCCGAGCTTTTCGGATCGCAGATATAGGTCTCTTATCCATCCGCCTCGTCTCGATTGGTTATCATGCTTGAGACGTCCATCTTTAAGGAAATAATTCATCTCGATGGTGTTAAAATAATTAATATAATAAAATCTACGCGGACAGTAAAGGTATTGATTTATAAAGCCTACGTTGACAAGGTCATCTCCCTCTTGCATGCTCCTCCCTGATCAGGCAATCGATGTAGAGAGCATCGTGTCCGAAGGCTACGCTTCTCATTCCCGAGTACGGGTAGAGGTAAAAGAAATCACCCAGGTTGAATTTGGCTTTGAGGTAGGATCCGCTTTGATCGATCAGCCTGGCAAATATCTCATAATCAGTCAAGGTATCGTTCAAATGGGAGAGTGTCGGGATATTTGGATCGGCTTCCACCTTGAAACCATTTATCATGCGTGGTTTCCTTGCATGGTCTGCCGAGTTGAACATGATCTTTTTATGGTGTTCGCTGGAGTCGCCCTTGAACAATACCTTTCTGATCTGATCGCCCATCGTTCCATGGTACCAGCAGTAGCCCGCTGCAAACCGCTTCATCGATTCGTATCTTGGCATTAATTCAGCGTCGTAATCTCCTTTGAAGGCATTTCTGAGCCTAAGGGCAAACTTCTGAGGCGATATGAACTCGACATCTCCCCGCCTCAGAAGGTACATTAGATCATAAAGCTTGAGCCGATCGTCGGTCGTATCGAACATCAAAGCCTGGAACCTGGAGCCACGATAGCTGAGTAGCCCCTCCTTCAGCTGCCAAGATTCGCTATCAAGCCAGTCGTACATCTGACCATCAATCTCTCGATCTAGGAAATGCTTCTCGATGAGAGTGAGTGTCCTTATCCATTCCTCGCCCTGGATAGACTCAGGCATTCCCTTCTCGTGATGCTCCTCTCCTAGCTCATCCCTCCAAGTTCCTCCTTTAATCCTCGCTTTCAAATACAGGTACGCTTCCATTGGCGAGTACATCTTGGAATACGACGAAAGGTCGAGTCCCGACTCCATCACTTTTCCCAATTGTTCTGCCATCTCTTTCCGAGTCAGCTTCAGGTTACCCCTTTTGGCTGCTAGTCCCTTGAGATGGTCGTAAAGAACCTCTGGCACAAAACAGACTGCCTCGCAGACCTCATCAGAGGGCTTACTCCTCAAGCGTCCTATCCGCTGGAGGAATTTGCTCTTCGAATATCCGGAAAAGACGAGACGGTCCACGTTAAAATCTATGCCGACTTCAACGGATGAGTTCGAGACCAAGACGTCGAAATCCTTCAGCTTTTCAGGGCTTGCAGGATGAAGTCCATCTACCCGCTCAACAGTCATTCCCGCCAGAGCGTCCCTGAGCGCATTGAATATTTCATCTACCTCATAGATCCCATCAAGGATGAAGACCGTCTTAGCCCTCTTGCCATCGAGACGCGGCCGACTACAAAGATCGACGAAATAGTCCAGATTATCCTTGATCAGCTCATACGTTCTGTAGATCGCTCCACACCTTATCTCAAGGCTCAATCTCGGTAGCACTGGGTGTCCTTCAGAGCTTGAAAGTGGAGAGCTCTTGTCATCGAGCACAACTGCGTTCAGCCCAACTCGCCTGGCCCTATAGACGATTTGGTGGTCTGGTGTCGCGCTCAGGAAGACGAACTTCGAAAGACGGCTTCTTTTATCGTTGCTCATCTCATGCATCATGAAGAGCAGCATATCTCTCTGCTTGACCGATGCAAGGTGGAACTCATCAACAACAACCATGTCCACGCTTCTGATGGCTTCACGAATATTGTGCTCATAATAGGCATTCTTCAAGGCGAGGGTTAGTATATCCGGATTCGTGAGCAAGATGAGTCCACGGCCACGCCCTTTTCGTATGACACGGTTCAAGAGCTGGCCTTTATGCAATCCCGTCTCATCAGGATAGAGCATCTTCTCCTCTGCCAAGAGGTCACTCGTGATCGCCTGAACGTGATATTTTCGCGGATCGTATCCATATTTTTCTATTGTTCTGTCCACTTGCTTCTTTTGATCTATCACCAGGGCGTTGGTGGGATAAACTGTGATGACTTTCATCTTAGAGTCGAGAGCGGTCTTCAGCCAAGAGATAGTCTTGCCTGAGCCTGTCGGGCTATGGTTGAATAAAAAAAGAGACTCACTTGTCCTGATCAATCGATCAGTCTCGATCTGGTGTTCAAAAGCTCTGAAGCCTGCAAGATAATCTTGGTCCGACTGCTGAAGTCGCAGTCCGTCAAGGTCCGCGAAAAACCTCTCAACATTATCTGCTTGAATGTCTTCATTTGGCTTCATCTTTTCGCCTTCAGAAACTCCAGTTTGTACGGAAGTATGACATCCTCACGCTTTTCGTTTCGGGGCACACGTATGAACTTGCCTTTGTATCGTCCCTGCACTATCAGAGGCACTGGTCGCATCCTAACCGATATCAGATCCCCCATCGGTACCCCTTCGTAATCGTAGATCCCAAATGGATGGTTGGAGAGGAACTCTCCGTCCTCGATAACGCCCTCTACCACTCTTGTCCTTACTCGTGCTTTGGACCGCTTCTTTCCGAGACGTATATATTTTGGAATTTTTAAAGCCAGTGACGATGCGTCATCCTCATATGGCAGAATAAAGGAGATTAACAGATTCTGCTGGTCGAGGACTCTTTCACGTCCGAATTGCGGAAGATTCTTGCCCTTGTAAGGGTAATTCGGATCTTTGGCATTCCAGTTCTTCACTGCATACTGATGAGTTCTGGCATTCCACTGGCTTGTTGAGTGTCCTCCAAGATGCGGCAAAGGCTTTGGCTTACTACCTTGAAAGGGGACTTTGAGAATTCGGTCCATATATTCTCCGAGAGATTCTGGCTTTCCTGGAGTTATGTAAAGCCTCTTGTAGACATCTCTTGTTTCTTCAAGATAGGACGGCCTGTTACCGATGTTGATGTACTTCCCTCTCACAAAACCGAATGCATAATGAAGCGCTGTACTGAGGATGTAGTCTCCCGTATCCACTAAATCGCCTACTTCCCTTGATGCGTAGAGGGTGCGGTCCAGAGTCTCTATGGAACACTCAACTACCGGGAAGCTTTCACTCATTCTTTTGCTCCCTTCTTTTTCTTGCTTTTCATCTCTTCGCTTACGCTCTTGAAGAACCTGGACGCTTCAGCTTTCTGCTTCTCCAAAGCCTCCTTAATCCTCTCCCCTGTAACCGAATCTGCCAAGTCCTTGACTTCGCTGTCCTCAAGAGGCTTGACATTCAGAGTTTTAATCTCCTCATCAAAGGACTGCTTGACGAGCCCTTTTACTTTCTCGACATCGAGGACGGGGCTGTAAAGGACCTTGTTCAAGTTGCCGGAGGTCGTTTGACCGTTAGCATTTGCAAGGCGTCGAGCCACTTCCTGAGAGAGGAATAGATTTGCAGGCCCTTCCTCCAGTCCGTAATAGATCCCAAGGAGGTGGTTCTCCATCCTTCCGATCCTCGATGTGGCCGCACCGTAGCGCTTGTTCATTTTTGTCACTCCCAGGACGAAGATCAGCTCTTCAAAGGTTGCATCCCTGAGAGTTATCACACACGGAAAGAGCGTTCCGGGCATAATGAAATCAGGCTCGCGGATTGCAGTTGTAGCACCCTTGGCGAAATTATCGCCGGGAGCATTCTGGAACTTCTGCTCGACGAGGACGCTGGAATCCCTTATCGAGTATGCTGTGTCGTACATGACCCTTGATGTGACGGAGATCGCCTCATCTCCCGCTGCACTTCCGTAGAGGATCGATTCAGGTGAGTCCTGAGACATCTCGTTTACGTTCATTGTGTCCTGGACACTAATGAGGTTCCTTTGGAGCTCCTTTCCCTTTCTCCTGTCGCTGCCGGTTTGCTTTCGCTTGAACATCATCACTGGCGAGTAATCTACCATTCCATCATCTGCGTTGATTCCAACAGTTGTGATATCAGCGTCCTGGCCATTCGTCGTGAAGATGGCACTCGACTGAAGTTCTCTGAGCAACAGAATCTGAATGTAATGCGCACTGGGTTCGTTTATGAGATTCTCTACAAGTCCTTGAGACAATTTCTTCTTGATATCTTCAATGCTCATCTCATCTCCTCCTTCTCGATCTGGTTCATTTTGTCCGAATTCTTCTCATCCCAATACTTGCGACGTATGTTCAAAGTTGCAGAATAGTAACCATCTGCAAGATTGTTTGACATCTTCTTGAGCCTGCCCGGTTTTCCCTCACATATCACGTTCAAGATCTTCTCCACGAAGTAGTCAGCGAACTCGTCTGCCTTTGCATCAAGCCCCATTCTCGCAGGAATGAACGCCTGATCGTCGCCCATTCTGTCGATGGCCTTCTGGATCCGCCCGGAGACTGTCGCTTTGTAGTCGCCCTTCGATAGATCAACGCCTCGAAGCTCAGTAATGGCCTTCACAGATTCCCTGAACAGCCTTTCAACTGCATGAGGCTTGTATCCTTTCGGCTGGGCTATCCCAAAACCAAGCTCCGCAAGATGACTTATCTTATCCGATTCCTCCATAATTGATCACCCGTGCTTTGCCTTATCAAGGAAGATTGCTTCATCGAGCAGATAATTTACGTGGCTATCCGTCTCCGAGGCTCGTTGAACCATCTTCAAGAGATACGATCCTGGAAGCACTTCGTCCCTCATCACTCTCAGATACTTTGGAAATAGCGAATCTTTCAGGTCCGATCTAGTGTTGTAACCGAGGCGGATAAGAGCACTAGCCTTGCTAATCGTCTCTTCAAGTCGGGACAGCGGCACGAACTTCCCATAGAAATTGGTCACATGAGAGTTCACTGAGTCCAGTGCCATGATCTCTTTGAAGTCCCTTCCGCGCATGGTGCTTACAGGAGACTGGCTGACCACGACCCTCATCCCAGTATAGGCGGCCATAATCAGCGCTATATAGACTCCGAAGAAGTGGAACTCTGTCGCGTTCTCCGATGGCTTGTAGAAAATCATGCTGGCATTTCCGACAAGATTTCCATACCCTTGAGCCATGTACTGAGCCATGCTCATACCCCTGGATCCTTCATCTCCCTCTTTCACGGCAAGGTCCTTGAGCCAGGAGTTATAGACATCGATACCGGCCTCGGCTTCAGAAGAGCTTCCGACGTACCTTGAATCAAAAAGCTTCTCAGCAAGAGCCGCCATTCTCACCCGTGCCTCGCCTGAGAACTTGCATAGAATGGTATTGGCCAAATCCCATGATTCCGGCGTGAAGAAGTAGTCCGGGACGAAATGGAAGTAGAGCATCTCGCTGTTAGAGGCATTTCCTTTCGGCAGGTCAAAGCCGTTTAGCCTGAGGGCAAGCTCGACTCCACACGGCACACACGTGTAGATATTATCTGGCTTTCCTTTTCCTGCAAACACTCTATTGCTGTAATTAAATTTTAAAAACGAATTGACGTTTTTCATATCAGCAAGGCTTGGCAGAGTTGTCCCTCTGTTGCATAGGTTGCACAGTCTGCCTCCGCTACCACCCTTCTGATACTCTTTGTAGGAGTCACTGAGTCCTGACTCTTCGATTCGAGAAATATTGCCATTTATCGACAGCGCATCGTGAATGTATTCGATGAATTCTGTTCTATACAGACCAGTTTTTTTTGAAATGAAGTCGTTCCAGCCATCAATGCCAGTCAAATCGGCCCAAAGCCGCTCAAATAGATAGTCTGCGGCTATCGATGGCGGTAGTACCTTGATCTTAGCTCCCTCATGCTCTCTGTCCATAACGCACTGCCCTATTGCATAGGCATATTCCCACTTCCCTCCGCTCGTGAGATCTCCTGCAACATCGGCCGATACATTGAGGAGGGATTCTTTTATGTCATCGGGCACGAACCATATTTCACAGCTCTTGGAGAGGGCCTGCCTATTGCCATTGATCAGCTCAGAAATGAACGATTTATGAATGGTATTGACCATCCTCGCATAATCAATGAGCATTCTTTGTTCACGATCTGATAGCTCAGGATTCATCCGAGCCGCCTCATGCGCTCTCCTGATGCTTCGAAGCATTTCTTCGCTCAATTTGGCTTTCTTCCGGGTATGAGCAGATATTAGCGCTTTTTCGAGGTAGGCGCGAAGCATCATCCTTGGTCCGCTGAAGAAGTAGTATTCATCACTCAGTCTGTAGCAGTTGATATTTCCCTGCAAGTCAATCTTTTTGACAAGTGAATCCACGCTGGATAAAGCATGTGTCGAGTTCTGGATGTTTTTCTCCAGCGTCTCATATATTTTCTCTATGAATTCTTCAGAGATCGCTGCTCTCTTCTGTCCCTGTCCAAGATAAACGCAACCATCCTGATAGGCCATGAGCATAACCAAGCCCTGATCCTGGAGCACATCGGCAACGGACTTGTTGATAATACCTGAAAGGATACCTTTAATATCGTCCAGCCTGTGATACTGCAGATTCAATTGAGACTCAGGTGAATCCTGAGGGAAGCCATCACGTAGAGCTGTCAGCGAGCGAGCCGAGACCGCTTCCTCTGGAGATGTAGAGCTCGCCATTGTATCCATGAGATACAGGAACGGCTCCAAATCCATGAAGCGGGAAGTTCGCGCGCCGGAACGGGAGAACCTGCTCTTGTGAAGGGCAACTGCAACTGAGAAATAATCCTCGTCCTTCAAGCTCGGGGCAAAATCTCTGAGATGCATCTCTTCAATGAATCTCTCTAAAACCGCTTCGGGTATCTCAAACTGGTTTTCCATTGCAATTGATATATCCACATCATCCTGCTTCCATTCGCCAAATTCCATTTTGTGAAGATCATGTACTACGAAGAGAGCAATGCATTCTCGCTGGCCGTTTTCTTCAAGTGGTCTTGCATCGAGCTTTTCAAGAGCTTCATTGAAACGAAGGAGAAAGAGGATGCCATTTCGAATGTGATTAAGCATGCTCTGATCGGTCTTTCCATACTCGACACTCTTTGCCGGTTTAAAGGCCATGCCCCTTTCCACAAGATGGATATCCACTGTTTTAAGGTACTCTTCAAAAAGTTCTGGCTTAGGTCCTTCACGGGATTTCTCTTCCATCTTGGAATTCAATTCCTTCAATCGCTTTCTATCTCTTAAAATGTCCTGAAAGGAATCAGCTACCATTACTTCACCACTTCCATCTTTACCCTAACCGCTCCGCACCCCCGTGCAACCGCGCTTCCCACTCCGCTATACTCAGCAAATCCGGCCAGTGCCAAGACAGCGTTCCTCACGTCCTTCGGCGCATTCTTGGCAAAGATGTACCTGCACCGGCCCTGGAATCCCTGTTTGAGGATCGGCCTGGGATGGCCTTTTGTCTTATCAAAAACCGTATTTACCATTGCGCTGTGCGTCTCGTAAGAAAGCGGCTCCTCCATCAGATAGCGCGCCATCTCATCCCTCTCCAAGGACATCTTCAGCTCTTCCGGACAAACTGCATTCCACTTCGCCAGGAGGGAAGAGAAGACCGCCTCTCTGTGGGGAAACATCTCCGACACTTTAGTGTTCTTGTACTGAATACAGGCTGGAGAGACGAATTCGAACTCGACGAATGGACAGGCTACCCTTCCAGCATCCATTAATAGTTCCTCAAAGCTCCTGGTATTGCTAGTTGCCTCTTCCACCATCAAGGCTCCCTTCTCGAGCATTATGTCCTGCTCCCGCAGCACGAGTGGCTGGACTATAGCGCGGAAGATTTCAGCCTCTTTGGGATCGG
>MVRL01000011.1 GCA_002067705.1 Methanosaeta sp. PtaU1.Bin112 | reverse complement strand
ATGATGACCTCGATGAAATCTTCTCCAGGTCGGATTACTGCCGCTGCTCCAGAGGGGTGATCTGATGGCCGAAGTTCCCAATGCCTTCAACCAACCCGGCGCAGCTTTTGTGCTCCTTCTGGATGGGATTAAGTTCCCCCCGATAGAAAAAGCCTGGCAGGAGAAAGGCCACAGCTATCAGGAAGCGACTGCTCATAATGGCAACCTAGGCATCCTAGCGGGCGATGGGTTCATTGGCCTGGATCAAGACGATCCTTCCGCCTTTGAGGGGCTGGAGCTTCCCCTTACTACCACCTGGCAGACAAGACCGGGAAGGTTCGGCCTGTGGTTCAAGGCATCCGACGACATACCAGCTGGCCTGGCGGGCATAAAAAAGAAGGCTAATCAGGCACAGTTAAAATTATTCAAGAATGGAAAGCCTTGTGGAGAGGTCAAACTTCAGAGGACCTATCAGGTGATCCCGCCCAGCTGGAAAAAGCTTGAGGATGGCACGAGGGTGGATTATTTACTTCTACGGGATGTGCCACCGGCTGAGATCCCCCTGGCAAAGCTCCTGGCAGATCTTCGGGCGCTTGGAATCACTTTCACCTCGAAGCTGGAGAGCAACGCCGAGAGGCTGGAAGATATGGGCAAGAAGGCCCACCAGAGGCGCGCAGAGAGCGATGAGTCCAGAGCCCGGAGATATGCAGAGGCAGCTCTTGAGGACGAGGTAAAGATCCTGGGGAGCACCCCAACCGGCAATAGGAACGAGCAACTCAACCGATCAGCCTTTGCCCTCGGGCAATTCGTAGCTGCCGGCGTGCTCTCCGAGGCCGAAGTTATCAGCGCTCTTTCTAGGGCTGCCATGTATGCCGGCCTGGATCCCGAAGAGATCAGGGCAACCATAACATCCGGCCTGGACGCTGGAGCGAAGCATCCCAGAGAGATCCCGGAGAGCTCTCGGGTCACATCAAGAGGAGCCGCAGAAGAATGCGGAATTCCAGAGCAGCCAACCGACGGTGGAAACGCTCTGAGGCTGATCAGATTGCATAAAAATAATATAAAACACTGTCACACATTCAAGAAATGGATGATATGGGACGGTCATAGATGGAAGGTGGACAACAACGGATCCGCATATCGTTTTTGCGATGATGTTATCCAGGAGATCTATTCAGAAGCCAGTGATTCAACAGACAGCAAAGACCGCCAAGAGTTGGCGAAGTTTGCTATCAGAAGCGACAGCGGCAGAGGCTACAGAGACATGCTTTTTCTGGCAAGCTTCAACAAAGCAATTGCTATCACCTCTGATCTGTTGGACACAAATCCATGGCTTCTTAACACTCAAAACCTCACAATCGACTTGAAAACCTTCGAGGCTCGTGAACCACAACGCGAGGACTTGATAACCAAGACCGTTGGAACTGAATACGACATAACCGCGAAATGTCCTATCTGGATGAAGTTCTTAGAAAAGACCTTCAATGGAGATCAAGAGCTTATAAACTACATCCAACGGGCAATCGGCTACTCATTAACAGGCTCGATGGTGGAACAGGTCTATTTCTTCTGCCATGGAACAGGAGCCAATGGAAAGAGCGTCTTCCTGGCAACCTTGAGGGCTTTATTGGGGGATTATGCAAAGCAAGCCAGCTTTGATACCTTCCTGGTGCAGCACACCGCGAAAGTGCGGAATGATCTTGCCGCCTTGGCAGGCGCGAGAGTAATCACGGCCTCTGAAGCGGAGGAAGGCAGCAGGCTATCCATGCAGGTTATCAAGGGTTGGACCGGCGGCGACCCGATCACAGCCCGGTTCCTCTTCGGCGAAGATTTCACCTTCAAGCCTGAAGGTAAAATATGGCTAGCAGCCAACACAAAGCCGATTATCTCAGAGAGAAATTATGCAGCCTGGCGACGAGTCCACCTTATCCCATTCTCAGTGACCATCCCTCTTGAGGAGCAGGATAGGGAGCTGGAGGCGAAGCTCATAGAAGAGCTTCCGGGTATTCTCATTTGGGCATTGAGAGGCTTGAGGGAATACCACAGAATCGGACTGCAACCACCTGAAGCAGTGAAGGCGGCAACCGACGCATACCGGCGTGAGAACGACAGCCTAGCGGCTTTTGTGGCTGAGTGCTGTGAGGTCCAGAAGCTAGCCATCTGTAAGAACTCGGATCTCTTCAATACTTATCTAGAATTCTGCCGGATGGGAGGAGAAGAAGCAGTTTCTCAAAAGAAGTTCTCAGAAGATCTCATTAGCGTGAAGGGGGTCAAAAAAACCCGCGATAGGTCGTTAGGCATGATTTGGCACGGTATCCAACTGTCTAAAAAATGGTCCGGACCTGAAAATACAAATCGATATCAAGCACAGGATGTGAAGGATGTGAAGCCAAATCCGCAAAGTTTTAGAAATTCTCCACACGAGGCAAACTTTTCAGAAATGCCTTCACATCCTTCACAGCCTTCACTGGATATCGATTCTGAAAAAACGGACCCTTCACGCTCTGGGGAGAATCCCGGCCCGAGTATGTCCAAGAGAGACATGTCCACTCCTGGCAGGTCGGAAGATCCTGGCTTCCAGCGATTTAAGGCAGGTATGTCCAAGCGCCGATGCTGCCTTTGTGGCCGATCCTTCCCTTACGATCTGACTCCTTACTTCAACAAAGGTCAGAGCGGCTTCATTTGCGCTACCTGCCACATGGAAGGCCCGCCTTCGGAGCCTGAGAAAGTGGATTCTCAGACAAAGCTGGAGGCAGGAGCATAACCGGCTTATCACGATTTTCGAGATGATTTTTGATGAACAGATTGGAACAACTTCGAGCTAAGCGGCTCGAACTGATCAAAAATATAGCAGCGACGGCTGACCAAATAGCCGCGCTGGATTGCGAAATTGAGGCGATACAGATGAATCTATTGGAAGAGGATTTGAATCAGCAGCAGGAGGCGATAGCGTGACAGTGGGACGGAAAGGTCCCAGCCGCGAGAACATTCTCAGAAATATCCAAAACCAGCAGCGGCGGAAGAAGAGAAAGCAAGACCAGATGCAGCGGAAGTACAGCCATCAGAACTATGACAAACCAGTAGCAAGCGAGGTATCACAATGATGTGCATAAAAGCGCGATCAGACGGGCGGATCAAGTGTGTGGAAGGAAGCGATACATGCGAGCCCTATATGATTCTATGTGGAGTCACAGAGGGCGGCGATATCGTGCCGATTCGTGTTGCTGCTGATGGCAAGATCATCCTTTCGACATGAGGCGGCGATGAGTAAAGGCAAATCCCATAGCAGGGGAGCCAGAGTCGATATCATAAAATCAAACGAGCGCAGAGAGCGACGACTAGCCAGGCGATACGACCGGCAGCAGTATGACAAGCCACATAGCCAGGGGGAGGGCTGAGATGGGCAGGAGAGGTCCGGCATGCTCGATATGTGAGCATCCACAGCTAGAAGAAATCAACCGGATGATAGCAGAACAGGAGAAACTCACCGATATATCGCAGAAATTCGCAGTTTCTTATGATGCCCTTCTCAGGCATAAGTCAAATTGTATAATAACAGCGTTATCTGCAACACCGAACACTAAAGATGTGATAACCGGCGACAATCTACTCTCACAGCTCCAGGCTGTCAGGGAAAAGACTCTATCACTCCTCGATAAAGCAGAGCAGGCGGCGGATACTCGCGTCTATGGCGCCCCTGTTGCATATCTGCGAGAGGTGAGAGAGCAGATCAAGCTCCTCGCAGAGCTCGAGGGCAAGATATCATCTCAGCCACAAATCACCATCATCAATCACCCCGAATGGATTGAGCTGCGAACCGTTATCATCCAGGCCTTAGACGACTTTCCAGAAGCAAAGGGGGCGGTAATCAATGCCATCCGCAACCGCTGATGATCTGCTATATGCAGCCGATCCGGTCTTGTGGGCGCGTGAGGTCCTGGGCTATCATCCCGATCCCTGGCAGGCTGATCTCCTCCGGAGCAGGTCAAGGAAGATCATCCTCAATTGCAGCAGGCAGAGCGGTAAGAGCACGACCTGCGCAGCTCTTGGCCTGCACGAGAGCATCTATCGCCGTCCCTCCTTCGGCCTGGTCGTTGCACCAAGCCAAGACCAGAGCGCCGAACTCATGATGAAATTCGATGAATTTCGCTCTGCCGTTGAATTGCCTTCGGACTATCTCAGCACCGACACCAAGTTGGCAGTCCGGTTCAGCAATGGCAACCGCTTCATAGCCAGGCCTGGTAGCGAGAAATCAGCAAGATCATTCTCAGCAGTGACCTTGTTGCTGGAAGATGAGGCCAGCAGGGTATTAGACGATCTCTATAATTCCGTTCGTCCAATGCTGGCAGTCTCCAATGGGCGGCATATCCTGATGTCTACGCCTTTCGGCAAGCGGGGTCACTTCTTCAAGATATGGAGTGAGGAGCGGGATTTGTGGGAGTGGTATGAGATCCCAGCAGAGAAATGCCCGAGGATCAGCCCGGAGTTCCTGGCTGAGGAGCAGAGGACGAACCCCTGGTTTGAGCAAGAATATCATTGTGCGTTTATGGAGACCATTGATAGCGTTTTTACCTTTGAGCAGGTGGCCGCTACAGTGTCCAACGAAGTTGAACCCCTGTTACTTGAGGTGTCTGAATGGTAAATTTTTACATAGGCCTGGATCTGGGCCAGGCTAGCGATTATACCGCTTTGATCATCGTCGAATCGATCCCTGATCCTGGTGGCAAAATCTATCATGTGCGTAGGCTGGAGCGGATCAGGGGAGAGCCCTATCCGAAAGTAGCGGAGAAGGTGAAGGCCATTATGGCCTCTCCTGCCCTGGCAGGCAAGACGGCTCTGGTCGTCGACCAAACCGGTGTGGGGAGGCCGGTTGTGGATCTCCTGAGAGAAGCGGGCTTGAAGCCCATAGCCGTTTCGATCCATGGCGGGGATGCTGTCTCTCAAGATGGCCCTACCTGGAAAGTGCCGAAGAGGGATCTGGTCGGTGTCTTGCAGGTGCTCCTGCAGCAACAGCGGTTCAAAGTATCTGATCAGCTGAAGCTGGGGCCTGTTCTTCAGACCGAGATGTTGAATTTCAAGGTCAAAATCGATCCCATAACGGCTCATGATAGCTATTCAGCCTGGAGAGATAACGAGCATGATGATCTGGTTTTGAGTGCCGCATTAGCCTGTTGGTGGGCGGAGACCCGGCCCCCCAAACCACATCCTTTTGGGCTACCTCTGCCGCGACCCGAGCAACTCCTGACGGGCAGGGTGCCGCAGCCAAGGATACCAAAATTTTGAGGTGATTTCGATACCATTAGCTTCGTTTGTTACCATCGATGATGTAGACGTATCTCGCTACGTCCTGAGCGTGGATACGGATTTTGTGATCGGCACGCCAGACGCCAACTATTGCCAGCAATGCGACCTCACGCTATCCAACGTTGGCGGGCGATTTGAGGGTGCTATAAGCGCTGTCGGGCAGACTGGGGGAGTCACTCAGAGAGGGCTCAATGGCGAGATATCCGGTCTATCTCAGATAGTCGTGATTCTGAGAAGCTATGAATATTCCAATTTGGCCTCCCTGAAAGACCCGCAAGTCTATACGGCCATCGTGTTCGCAGGGTTCGCTCAGAAAGTCGATTACAGCTATACCTCCGTAAAAATCTCTGGAGGCACCGCCGATATCTTTGCAGAGGGATATCTCCACAAAGATATCCATATTCACGGCGGGAAGGACGCTGGACCTGCTATTGCAGAGGCTTTGCGGCAGTTCGGGATCCCAATAGGCAAGATCCAGATAGTTGACATGAAACGCCGTGAGTGGACCCACCTGGGAGCCAACAGCGGCAAGGGAGTGCTCGATTTCGCATCAAACCACCTGGCTGAAGATCAGTGGATGGACGAAAGAGGGAAGCTCAACATCCTGCCACCTTATGTCGAATACGTGAACCCGACATACACGGGCCGCATGAAAATGCCCACCAACAGTGAATCAGCGGTCGGTCTGTGCAACCGCGTTGAGGTCCGGGGAGGCGGG
>MVRL01000010.1 GCA_002067705.1 Methanosaeta sp. PtaU1.Bin112 | reverse complement strand
CTGCCTATCAGCTCTTCTGTCTCCTTCATCCGATTGCGTACCTCAGAAAAGTCCACATCCGATTGGCCGTAGAAGCTCTCAGATTTTATTCTTTCAATGGTCTCCTCATCAAAGGGATCGATCTGCTCTCGGCTCCTGCTGTCTTCTGCAAAGTCTATCAGCTTCTTCTGAACCGATGGAACATCAATGCCCTGCTCTCGGATTATGTCGATAACGTTAGCGTCATCCCCAAAGAAGGGCGGAGAGAAGCCAAACTCCTCCCGAATGCGCCTGGCCTTCTCAACAAGCACTTTCAAAATAGTGGCATCAAGGGTATCGCTCATAACCATAGTCCTTATATGCACCTGTGGAACCTTCTGGCCGTATCTGTCGATCCTGCCGTTCCTCTGCTCCAGGCGGTTGGGGTTCCAGGGAAGTTCGTAATGGACCATGATATTGGCCATATGCTGGAGGTTAATTCCCTCGCTGATGCAGTCGGTGGCGATGAGGATGCCTTTTTGCAGCCGCTGGAACTCGTTGAGCCGTTCTTTTCGTTGCGCCTCGTTGAGTTCACCGTAAACTGTTATTATCTTTATGTCGGATTTAGACTCTGGGAGCCTCCTTGGGATCTCTCTTTCCAGATAATCCAGAGTATCCTTATAGCGAGTGAATATGATTATCTTGGCGGGTCCATAATATCCTGCTATGGCCTGGCTGAGAAAGTCTCTGGTGAGCTTTCGGAGCTTACTGTCCTTGGCTGGTGTAATCTTTTCAGCTAAGGGCAATAGCTTCTCCAGCTCAGCCAGCTCTGCTTTATTGGCCTCAAGCGAGCCAAAGACATTCCTATCAGCTTTATAATACGCTTCCTCATCCGTTTCATCATCGCCCAGGTCTTCATCGAGGACGGTAGCCTTGGCCTGTTCGAAAGGCAGGCTCGCCTGTTCCTCAGATTCAGCATTTTTTATCTTCGCCAGGAGCTTATCTCTGCGGTTTTTAAGGGACTGGCGCAGAGCGGCAGGAGAGGATATTCCCCTTTTATGCAGGTGCATAACAGTCCATTTTGCGGTTATCTGGGTCTTGTACGAACCCCCTTCTGCTGAATCGAGAATCTTGGTTCCATAGTTTCCCAGAGTCCGGAGGATCTGCTTTTCTTCTTCAAATACCAGATCTACGAGCACTTCCTCTTGCATCCTCTTTGGAAATGGGTTCTCTTCCTCAGAATGCTCCTTGAACCAATCCTCAACATCCTTTCTTCTTCGCTGGCAGATATGCTCCCTGGCGAGATCTCGGTTGATTTTGGGCTCATTAACGGGACCGGAGACCAGGTTACCATCTAGCATTCGAAGCAGGCTGGCATAAGAGTCAGTGTAGCCATTGTGGGGTGTGGCGGTCAGGAAAAGAAGATGCTTGGTCCTGCCAGACAACTCACGGACGAAATCGTATCGATCCATTGAGACGCTCTGGTTCTCTCCGCTCTGGTGAGGCTTGGCAGCAAGATGAGCTTCATCTACTATCACCAGGTCCCAGGGAATCGCCAGAACCTGATGTTTGGTGGGATCTTTTTTAACGTAGTCTATTGAAGCCACAAGGCAGCGATAATGCTCCCAGGGGCTGGCCCCAGGGGGAAGCTGGCGCTCAAGCACTCTACGATGCATGGAGGATATGACCCAGGCATCGATATGGAAGAAGTACTCCAGGGCTTCTCGCCATTGCTCACGCAGATTCCGCGGGCAGACTACAAGAATCCTAGATGCCAGATTCCTGGCCATCAGCTCGGCAACGATAAGACCGGCTTCGATGGTCTTTCCCAGGCCCACGTCGTCAGCGATCATCATTCGGACGCGATTGCTTTTCTCCAGGGCCATGACCACAGGCACGAGCTGATAGCTGGTGGGAATCACACTGCTGCGCTGCAGGCTGAGCAAGGGGGCAGCACCATGAAGCATAGAATAGCGATAGGATTGGATCAGGAGCTTGTTAGAGGCAGGATCGCCTAAGATTTCAGGATTAGGAAGTTCGATATTAGCTTTGCGAACAGTCTCAAAAGGCAGGAAAAATCGTCTCTGCTCGATTTCTCCGCCCTCTATATTGGTGGCTGCAAGAACATCTCCCTCTAAAGAATCCACGCGCCATAAGCGGCTGCGGAGTTCCACGATGTCTCCTACTTTCGCATCCAATGCCTACACCGATTAAAGGACTGTGAAAAGCATATTAAGGGATGGCGGTCTAGGATATTGAATATATTTGATTAAAAATTAATTTGATGGTTTAAAAAGACTTATGATCTAGAAGAACGCAGCCTTTCAACCTCTTTCATGGCTCTATCATAAATGCTTATTGCGGTTCGGGATAGTTCTTCAAAACTTGGCTCACCAGAAGGTAGCATTTTTGCTAGTTCTAAGGGAACTGGATAGCGTCCTTTCCATAGAGTATAAACGCCTATAATCTTCAAATGATCAATCTCTGAGTTGTCCACCGGAAAACCAAGGTCTTTTGCTCTATATAGATCCTCAAGTTTATGCGTTTTGAGTTTGCATTTTTTATTATCATCACGTATGAATTCAAGTTTTTCCATTTTCTCTTCGAAAGGAGTAACATCGGTGATTTCCGGAGTATAGGCCTTGTAAGCAATAATGCATTTAGCCAGATCTTCGAGAGCGTATCCCATAAGCATAAGATACACAGCAGACGAGGTGGTATCCCCAGAGGATGTAGTTGGTTTACAATCCGCATAAGCTCTAAGTGCGATTGCAAAGTTCAACCAGCTATCGATACCTACTATCCCAGTGAGATACTGCCCTGTTTTATAGCTAATAATGCGCGTAGAGATCCCAAAACTTGTTTGACGTTCAACCATTAAATTTTCACCAAGTCGAAAATTCTAGCATTTGTTTATCTACTTAGTGCATCTACAACGACGTTTCCTTACTTATCTCATCTGATGGAATAGCTACATACGGGTTCAAGATAGAGGATGTCTGGCAATTCATGATAGCATCATGAAGGACGAGGCTATAACTCTTATAATTGTATTCCGTTATCTACTTAGCAGATCTTCAAGCTCCCAGACCGCCAGGGAGGGCATATCATATGGGCGACGAAGAAGAAAAAGTGCCGATGATTCACGAAGAAGACGAACAGGGCAATATCCTGATATATCCTGCCTGGTCAAAGAAGAACGCACCGAAGGATCGGAAGGACAAGTGGGAAGTTCCGATTTATATGTGAAGCCGTCTTAAGGCCCTAAAGCGTTTATGCTCATCTCCTCAATGCTCCCTGAATAGCCTTTAAGGATGGCCTCACACTCCTCGATCAGCGCCCTGCCAGTTTCGTATAGCTTTCTCGCCTCCTCAGGCGGCAGCTCCTCCGAATCGAGCCTTGAAATTATGGCCTGAATCTGGCCAATATTATCAAAATATTTCTTATCATTCATACAGAAAACCTACCCATCAAGAATATCAGAACAACGAGCACCAGCAGCACGATTAGAGCTGCAATAATCGCCTTATACTTCATTAGGTCGGATTTGCCGCTCTCAACACTCTCTAGAACCTGCTTTATCTCCTCATCCTTCTTGCCAAGTTCGGACTCTTTCTCTTCAATCTCCAGGCTCATGAGGTAGGAGTTATAGGATCGGTCCAGGTCTCGCCTCAAAGAATTCAAACCAAATCTTAGATTCTGGCAATCTTTGCGTTCCAGCTCTAAAACGAGAGAATAAGAGCGTGCCAAGCGCAATCTCAGGTCGTTCAGCTCATCTCTCAGCTCCTGCACATCAGGAATGGCCGCCTTGGCCGCAGCTGTAGGCGTGGCGGCCCTGAAGTCCGCAGCCAGATCCGCCAGGCAGATGTCCCGCTCATGGCCGATGCCGGTTATCACAGGCTTGGAGCTAGAGGCTATGGCCCGAACCAGGCTCTCATCATTGAAGGCCATGAAATCCTCGGAAGGACCTCCACCTCTGGCCAGGATGATGGCATCCACATCGCTGACTTTGTTAAGGTGGTTCAGGGCCCGGACTATGCTGCTAGGAGCCTGCTCCCCCTGAATGGTCGCATAGACCATAACCATGTTCATGTTGGGGAAGCGGGAATCGACCACCGTCAGAATATCCGTGATGGCCGCGCTATCTTTTGATGTGATGAGGCCCACTTTCCTGGGCAGGCGGGGAAGCGGCCTCTTCCGTTCCGGATCGAACAGGCCTTCATTCTCCAGCTTCTCCCGGAGGCGCTTCAGCCTCAGTGCTGATAGGCCATCACCTATTGGTATGATCCTCTTGATGTTCAGCTGATACTGGCTTCTGGGCTCGTAGCTATTCAGGGAGCCCATAGCAACTATCTGCAGGCCGTCGCCCAGATCGTTGCAGCCTGCTTCCTGGAAGCTCCTGAAATATGCGCATGCAATGACGCAGTTCTCCTCCCTGAGATTGAAGTAGATGTGGCCTGATGCGGCCCGGGAAAAGTTCGAGATCTCTCCCTTCAAGAGAAGGTTGTTGAATTTGGGGTTTGCAGCCAAAGCATCTTTTATGTGCCGGGAGAGCTCAGTTACCGAATAAATTGCAGTAGGATCGATATCGGCAATGCTGAGATTCTCTGGAGCAATCCCGGTTTCCAATGGCATGCAATTCCTCGAAACTCACGACTTAAGCGTGATTAACCCTAGATTAGAGCATGTCTCTTAAAAATTGATCGGCTTTAGGAATTCCCTCCACATAAAAGGTCATGACGGACATCTATTATCATATTTCCATCCAATTTGGGGGGCGGAATGGTGGTTCTGGTGGGTTGTTCTCTGATGGATTGCCCTCTGGTGGGTTGTTCTCTGATGGATTGCCCTCTGATGGGTTGTTCTCTGATGGATTGCCCTCTGATGGGTTGTTCTCTGATGGATTGCCCTCTGATGGATTGTCCTCGAGGGACTCATCTGACGAAGGCTTTGGCAACAAAGGATCAACAGGAAAACGTGAGTAAATTACTTATATCTCCCTTAGCAGCAGGAATGACTACCTGACGTGTGGAGTGGACCCCTGCGAGTGGACAACCAATTAAGCAATGCCGGCTCATGGAAGGAAGCATATGGCAAAAAAACGAGGCGGAGCTATGACCGAGAATCCAAGGTAGTGCGGATGGGAGCCAAAGAAGTATCCGCCTGGGCAGCATCGGAAAGAAGCTTCTCCAATGCCTGCAAGTGTTCTAACGCTTCAACGCCTTTCTTCGTCGTGGTGTAGCAGGCATATCTACCACCCATCGAGGTCTCTAACAATCCGTTGCGAACCAGCAGATCTAAATGGGGCCTGATAGTTTTGAAATTCAAGTTGACACCGTAAACTATCTTGGTCATGGCCGCCCCATCGATGCATATTCTGAGGATCTGTTCAAGGATCGGATAAGTCGAGCGTCTTCGGCTCATAACATTGCTTAGTACTATAAGATCTTATGAATGTTTCTGACCTTCTGGAGGTGGTGTTTAGTGCTCCATATCCTCCTTCAACTTTCTCATTAGCTCGGGGTAATCTCTCTTCAGGCCTTCCTCGATCCAGCGGCTTGCTACCTCACTTGTCGAGAACCTGGGGATCGAGCCCTTCAAGTAATACATAGCTGCCGCTATCGTCGGACTCCACACGCCTATCATCCGCCGCTTGACTGCCGCATTAAGGGCCTCCTCAAGGAGCGCAGGGTCTACCTTAAGGCTTAATGCATCTTTGCTTAATTCTTCTTTGCTTAATTCTTCTTTGCTTAATTCTTCTTTGCTTAATTCTTCTTTGCTTAATTCTTCTTTGCTTAATGCTGCTGCGCTGCTCTTGGCTTTGGCCTTGGTTCCTATCTCGCCGAAGACCGAATCCATCAAATCATCCGTAGTATCACCTCCTCTGCGAGCCTCGAATAGGCTTCTGCCGCTGGTGAATCAGGTTCGGTTAAGAGAATAGGCTTTCCGTACCTGGGAGCTTCGGCCAGCTTGATGCTGCGCGGGATGA
>MVRL01000009.1 GCA_002067705.1 Methanosaeta sp. PtaU1.Bin112 | reverse complement strand
TCGAAAGATCGAAGGTTGCATCAAAGCCGTCATAATCAAGAGAGAAGGCGAGAGATGGTTTGCCATAGTCCAATCAGAACAGGAACCACATCCTCTGCCAGAAACGGAAGAAGCAGTAGGTCTGGATGTCGGTTTGACTTCATTCGTGGTTGATTCCAAGGGCAATGAGATAGAGAATCCAAGATGCGCAGAGAAATCTGCTGATAAAATGGCAAAGCTGCAGCAGAGTCTAGCCAGAGCGGTTAAAGGATCAAATAATTATAGATCTCTTAAGGACAAAATCGCTAAGCTGCATAAGAGAATCAACTGCCAACGAGACGATTTCCTGCATAAGCTATCCCGGACCTATGTCAATAACTTTGATATCATCTGTGTTGAGGATCTTGATGTCAAAGGTCTGAAAGAGAACGGCCATAACAATGGTATGCATCGCAGTATTCATGATGCATCCTGGTCCAAATTCATATTCATGCTATCGTACAAGGCTCAAAGTGCTGGTCGAAAGCTGATAAAGGTAGATCCCAAGAACACCACTCAAAGGTGTTCTGCTTGTGGAAGCATCGTGAAAAAGGAACTGTCCGATAGAGTACATGAGTGCCCTTATTGCGGATTCTCATGTGATCGAGACTATAATGCTTCCATGAACATACTCATCGCAGGGATGGAACAGCCCGTAGTGCCCATAGAACCAAAACCGCTACATCACATATCCGTGATGCAAGTTTTGGCGATGAAATGGGAAGCCGCGCCCTTCAGGACGCGGTAGTTCACTCAAATAATGGCAAAAGACTCAAGCTTTTCTTAGCTGCAAAAAAGAGAAAAATGCGTAGGCTTTCGACCTACACAGCGGGCATAACCAAGGATCTCTCGCCTGCAGCGCGGAACTCGCGTGCACCGCCCTTGCCGAAGCAATCGCGGATGTTGGCCCAGTCGAATACCAGGCCTGGATTGGCGAAGGTGACCTTGATCAATGGGCTGACTGCGAAGGCATCCATGCGGCCAGCGTGTGCAGCGCTGGTAATGCCTGCGTATTCGCCCTGGTGGCCCACGTTCATGGCGTAGTTCGGGTAGTTGGCGCCCCTCAGCTCGAGTGGGTTGCCCTCGTCGGACTGGTAGGAGAACACGTTGGTTGGACCGCACTGATCCTGCAGGTCGTATCCGAAGAATCCCAGTCTGCCCCAGGCTTCCTTGTGCAGGAGCATGGAGAGATACCAGCCAGCCAGGCCGATCTGGGAGTGGCCAGAGGCGATGGCAGAGGTGATACCGGATGCGGCTGCCAGAACGGCTGCCCTCTGGGATCCACCGAAGTGATCCTCGAGCAGGGTCGGGAAGGCCTCGTACTGCTCAATGCCGTACAGTGTGACCTCAGTGGCCAGCTCCTTGGCGACATCGATGGTTGCGGGTGCCTTGGCGAATCCTCCGAATTTGTCCACGGCATAGTCTACGCCGTAGTAGGAGAAGTCATCCAGAACATCGTTGGTGTATGCTGCGGTAGCATACTGGGTGAATCCGACACCGCCGGACATGTAGCTTCCCAGCCAGATCTGATCGTAGAGCATGGAGCCAGCAGCCACCACGTTCAGGGATACATAGACTGGATCCTGGGGCTTGACCCTGGAGGTCTGGACCATATCGGCCATGTAGCCGAAGGACAGTCCGCCGGGGTTGTTGGGTCCGCGGGCGCGCCTGGCGGGCAGCATATCGGACATATGCAGAACGGCAGCGTGCTTGGCGGCGTAAGCCAGGTCAGCCACAGCGGCCTCACCGGCGCACATGTTGTATGCATCGATGAAGGTCATGGAGAGCTGCATGGCGCTCCACCTGGAGGTGGTGCCGCCGTCGCAGGAGCGCACTACGATTGTCGGGATGTGCACAGCCTGCCAGGAGGTCTTGCCGATAGCGGCCTTGATGGTCTCAGCCTGATCCTCGGGGAACATCTTGTTGATGTCGATCTTGTACTGATCATCAATCTCGTCAGCCAGGGCATCGTCGCCGGTGAAGACGCGAACGTTGCAGTCATCTACCAGGCCGGGGTGGGTCTCCACCATGTGCTCCTGAACCACGGCTGCGCCGGGCATGGCGTGGTTGAGGATCTCGAGATAGTTGTTGATGGTCTCGGGTGTGACTTCCTTGCCGAGCCTCTTCTGCAGCACCTCATGGGCCATATCGAGACCGACAATGATGGTCCTCCTGATATCATCCCACATCTGCTGCATGGCTGGGTTGTTGACGAAGTGCAGGTCGTCGCCCTCTACCACATACTCAGTGGAGGAGAGCTTGTAGGGTACGAGCTGCCTCTGTCCGAGAGGAATGCCGCCAGCGTGGACATAGGGGTTGTAGCCGGTCATGCCGCGCTTGCCTTCCAGCTTCTTGGCGTACTCCATGAACTCCCGCTTGCGGGCGTTCTGCTCAGGGCCTAGCCTCTTGTACTCGACCTTCTGGCCTGCGAGGTCGAAATCCTTTCCGAACTTCTTGTTAAGAGCCTTAATGAATAGTTTCTTGGTGTGTTTTACTGCCATTTATATCACCCCTCTTACTCCGGCCTGTAGCCCCACTTGCTTCTGCGCTCCCACATGTGGTGGGTCATCTCGATGGCCTCGTCGAACTTCCTCTCTCCGACCTTGCCACCCATGGGCACACCATCAAACCTGAAGATGGTGGTTCTCTTCTTGGCCTCGGCCTCGCTCATGGCCTTGCCCAGGTTGATCTTCTTATCCAGTGGGATGCCTACCTGATCTTTGACAGCATAGACGTTTCCGTCTGCGCCCATCTCGGTCCTGGCCAGCATATCGAACTGCATGCCGTTCTCTTCCAGCCTCAGGGAGTGGCCATGCACGGTACAGCCCCTCATGGAACAGAGGGCGACATCAGTGACCTCGGAGTCATACTGAGCCTTGGTGTAGTCCTCGATATCCCTCTCTCTGGCCTCGATGATCTGTCTGCCGGACAGTGTGCCTGGATCGCAGCCCTTGCAGTTGATTGCTCCCCAGTAGGATCTGAAGTAGGGGATGGAGGGGGCGAAGTACATGGAGTCGGTCCATTGGGAGTACCTGACGCGGTCACCAGCGGCTGCACCAGCGGTGGGTGCTACAAGCTGCCTTACCGGGCAGTCGGGCTCGCCCATCTCTTTGAGGGGTGGGTGAGTGCTGGCGTAATCCGCGCCGGGGGCTCTGTGGCCCATGATGGCTACGACATCCGCCTCAGGAATATCTCTGAGCTTGTCGATATTTCCGGACATGTGCTTTCTTCTGTTGATGCCAACAGAGGTGCTTCCGGGATAGAATTGTGGTTTGTATGCCATATTTTATCTCTCCTCATCTTCTACAGTCACTTTCTCTTCAGACAATATGGCCAGTCTTTCCTTCTTGGCCTTGGGATCGATAAGTCCTAGTATTCTTTTATCCTCCACATTGCCGAATTTGGCATAGTCAGAGACTGTAGGTCGGCTGTGGAAGAATTTGCCGCGTCTGATCTGGAAGGTGAAGGGCAGCGCTCGCTCACACGCTGCTCTAAGGCCGGACATATATTTTTCGTTTTCCAGCTCTAATCTGATCCTTCCTACTTTTACGCTAAGCTCGAAGGCCTGTCCACCCACCTCGATAATGAGATCTCTATTCTCATCAATGGGGGTGCCTCTGCCGGGACCGTAAGGAACGGACCTGGGAAGGTTAGGACCGTGGATCATTATCCTGATTATCCCACCATTCGCATAGATCTCGTTCAGGAGCTTCTGAGCCGTAGCAGGCATGAGGTATCTCTGCGGTGTTATCTCGACCTGTATCGATTCCGTGTCTGATTCTGTGACCATGCTTCCGCCTTTACACAGCCTCCGCAACCGATACGATCGGCTCACGGAATTCTTTGATCTCGCCGTATATGGCACCGACCAGTCCAGATGTCATCTCAGGTGTGAACATCTGTGTGCCGGCATCCAGTGCTACTGCTGCAGCAACGCAGGGAATGGCAAATCCTCTGGAGTGCCTGGTTACCACGTGGTTGCCGTTGAATACTCCGGGGCCGCCGCCGCCATAGATGGAGTGGCTGAAGAAGGAGAAGCCTACGGCAGTACCCATTACTCTGCCGAAGTCGCATCCGGGCAGAGCAGTCTCTTTCTCAATGATATCGTTGAAGTACAGCAGTGTTGAGGACACAGCCTGGGCGCCCCTCAGGGAGCCGCAGTTGACCATGGTGGCAGCCAGCACGCCTGCAGCGCAGTAGGCATTCCACTTGGATACATCATTGGCCTCATACAACACATAGCCAGAGGGCATCTTCTTGCCGGCCTTGATGACCTTATCCTCAATGGCGGCTTCAACAGTGCTCTGGACTACTGTGCCGATGGTTCCGGTCTTGCCGTTTGCCTTAACACAATTGTAGACCATGTTGTTAGCGTTCAGGCCCTGGTATGCCATGCCCATAAGCTGGTGGCGCTCGAATATTCCCATAGCATTGCCCATCTCGAACTCGCCGATCTGCTCGTATATGGATGCGAGAGCAGCGGCATTCATGGCGTTCCTCTTGGTGATTGTGGCGAGGTGATTGGCCATGACGTTCCTCAGAGCAAAGCCCAGACCCTCATCGTTCTGGGGGATGTTGAGAACAGATGCGACATTTCCGCCATTCATGCCTACAGTCTGCGGATACTCGCCCCAGACGGAAGCATGGACCATGGGAGCCTCTACGATGCCAACCTTGAACTGCTGGACTAATGCCTCTACAGTGGCAGATGCTGCGGCAGTCATGCCCACCACGAACTCAGAGGCTGCGTTAACCCTGGCTGTGGGGATCTGGACGAGCAGCTGCTTGCCGCCGCCGAGAATCTGGACGTTGGTATCGTCGCCAGGAACTACCTGAATCAGAGACTTGATCTTTTCGGCAAGGGCACCAGCATTGGCAACTACATCATAATTGAGCTCGCGTCCCTTGATCTGCCTGCGTCCTCCGCCCACCTTTCCGCTCTTGAGGGCGCCTTCAATGCCAGCCAGGTTAACGGCGACAGTTCGCTTTGTAAGGGCAATGAGCCTCTGCATGGCCGCGTTCTTGAGAGGGCTGACGGCGCTCAGGTCGACGTCGCTCTTCAAAAGAACTCCGCGGTCG
>MVRL01000008.1 GCA_002067705.1 Methanosaeta sp. PtaU1.Bin112 | reverse complement strand
AAAGATATCGATAGAGACAAGAGCCAGGCGCTTGGCCTTATGGCCCATCAGATCATGGAGGCCGTGGGGAATGGATGCAGACTAGATGAGGTTCTGTATAGCGGAGATTTGATTGCACCGCAGGACCAAATAGGAATCAATAAAGATGATATTGAAGATGTCCGGAATTACCTGAGCTTGCTGAAGGACCATCCTCTGGTAAAGGAGATGGAGTTGGCGCTAGAGTCTAGGAATGAGTATGAGATTACTAAGCCTTTTGGTGAGTATATACTCTATGGCCGGCTGGATAAGGTGATTAAGACTGCAGAGGGCTGGAAAATCCTGGATTTCAAGTTCTCCAGATCAGAGAGCCATAGCGAGGCTCATGATTTCCAGATGAAGTTTTATCTCTACTTGGCCAGGGAGATCTTCTCACCATTACTCGGCGCAGAGCTATTTTATCTAAAGGATGGGATCTCTAGATTGGTGCTTTTGGGCGATGAAAATATTCCAAATTTTCAAGAATATTTGGATGAGAGAATCGAAGAGTATCAAAGAGCATTCAAGGTGAACTTAGAATGATAGAAGTCCTTATGCTATGCTGTCTCATTATACGTTCCTAATCTAATTTATCACATAATTTTTAATATTTTCCTCTGCAATCCTGTTGCCATTGTAACCGCAACAATGATAAATCCATAGAACATGGCTGAACCAGAAATTTCGGGAGGATTGGAGGGATGCAGAAACCAGATAGACGTATCCCCATATGAGGGAATGCAGATGAAATCCAGCAAGGTGCAGAATTACTCAAGCAAGATCTTGAAATCGGGCGCGATATTGAGCGAGACAAAGATCCTGCTGGCCGGCTGGGATGATTCGACTTCAATTCAAGACAATTTTGATCATTTCCACCAAAGAAACATTCTTGGAAAGGCATCTCGTTCAAGAGTGGAAGACATCTTACAGATATTTCGGCAGCGTTATTTGAATGAAGTTCAGGTGACAAAAACCCTAATTACCCTGATCAGGGCAAAGCATCCCGCAGACAGCCTGAACCAGATTCTATATTTTCATGCAGCGAGATCTGATCCGCTCATTCACGATTTCGTGACTGAGGTTCTATGGCCGAGGTATAAGAGCGGAAGGCAGGATATCCTGGTTAAGGACGCTGAAAACTGGATCCGGGATAAAATCTCCAAAGGATCAACTGCTAAACCCTGGTCAGATAATACCATTGAGAAATCTGCTCAGGGGCTAATGAGTACCTTGAGGGATTTTGGAGTACTGCAGGGATTGAAAAATAAGCGTCTTACACCAGCTTATCTCAGGGTTGATGCCTTCTGTTATATTGCCTATTTCCTGAGCAGGATTCAGCCCTCAGGCAAACGGCTCTTGGAAAGCAAAGAGTGGCAATTATTCTTCCTGGAAACAGAGGCAGTTGAGCACCTCTTTATTGAAGCTCACCAGCTGCATTTGCTTGATTATCACGCAGCAGGTTCTGTGGTCAGGATCGTATTCCCATCCG
Source organism: Methanosaeta sp. PtaU1.Bin112 (assembly GCA_002067705.1). GTDB lineage: Archaea > Halobacteriota > Methanosarcinia > Methanotrichales > Methanotrichaceae > Methanothrix. The sequence goes on along the minus strand of MVRL01000008.1, from coordinate 2,446 downwards.
AGTCCATCGAGGAGTATGTTCATGTTATCCTTGAAAGAGCGCATTGAGCTATTGGAGAATGACCTGAAGGCAGAGCCGCAGCGGGTGAGCGTTTACCATGATATGCCTTTTGCTATATTGAGGTATGAGCCTCAAGATGAGTGGACGCTGCGAAAAGAGCTGAGCTTGCTCGCCACCAGGCTGAAAGCTATCGGAAAGGAGACAGTAGAAATCTCTTTGTCCGAACTGCTTTGGCAGGCCATAGAAGCATCTGAGGGATTGGATCAGATAATCGAACTTGAAAAGGCGATGGGGTTCGAAAAGGCTCAGGAGCAAGTGACCATCTACCTTTCCGATTCTGATTATCGTCCTCTTAAGTGTCTGCTGGCGGAACGATTGAAGCCACTGGATCCAGCAAAGCACATTGCATTTCTCTGGAGAGCCGCTTCTATGGCCCCGGCGATATATCCTATGTCCAGGCTGCTCGATGAGATGCATGGCTACACCAGGGTAACGACCATACTCTTCTATCCGGGGACCATAGAAGGAACAACTGGCCTTCGCTTTATGGATCTAATGGACAGGGAAGTTCAGGGGAATTATAGGGTGAAGATATACTGAGGTTTTAGAGGGAGATGCAGAAATGGAATTAATCGGGGATCTACTCTCCAGGGATCTAAACCAGGTCATTGAAGAGATAATTCAGGTGGACCAGCTGGATGAGCAGACAGTCTACTCGGAGATTACGGAGTATGTGGCTACAGACAGGATCAAGGATCACTACAGGGCGCTCCTGAAAGCAATAGCTGAAGCTCCATCCGAGCCTCATGAAGGCGTAGGAATCTGGATCTCCGGTTTCTTTGGCTCCGGCAAGTCTTCCTTTGCCAAGAATCTGGGCTATGTATTGGCCAATCCGACAATACTGGACAGCAGATACAGCGACCTCTTCAAGAATCAGCTCAAGGACAGACGAATCAGCGAATTTGTGGATTTCGTTAACAAGGGGCTGCCTACAGAGGTGATCATGTTTGACATCTCCAAGGCCAAGGAGGTAAAGCGCGGAGATGAGAAGATTGCAGAGGTCATCTACCGGCGACTTCTCTCCCATCTGGACTATGCTGAGGATTATGATATTGCCGAGCTGGAGATCGAGCTGGAAGGTGATGGACAGCTCAATGAGTTCGTAGATCTCTCAGAAGAAATCAATGGCAAGGCCTGGAGCGCGGCCAGAAAAGGGGCTATGAAGATCAATTATGCCTCTGCAATCCTTCATAAGATGAATCCCAAGACATTTCCTCAAGCCGATTCATGGGCCAAATCCCTTCAAGGAAAGCATCCTACCCTTACGGTAGAGCTGGTTGTTGATAGGGCCTTTGAGCTTACAGCGCGCAGACGCCCTGGAAAAGCTCTATTCTTTATAATCGATGAGGTCGGACAGTACGTTGCCCGGAGCGTGGACAGGATTGAGGATCTGCGAGCCGTTGTGGAACAATTCGGCAAGGTGAGCAAGAACCGCATGAAGGCTAAAACGGCCATTGCACCTTGTTGGATTGCTGTTACTTCCCAGGAGAAGCTGGAGGAGGTTGTGGCCGCTCTCGACTCAAAGAGAGTTGAACTGGCTAAACTACAGGACAGGTTCAAGTACCGGGTTGACCTGGCTCCCGCTGACATTCGAGAGGTGGCAAGCCGCAGAGTGCTGGCCAAGAAGGAGGAGGCTTTGCCGGTTTTGAAGAGTCTATTTGATCGCTCCCAGGGACAGCTGAACCTCAGCTGCCGGCTGGAGAGGACATCACGCAAGAGCGAGGTCCAGGAGGAGGAGTTCGTTCAGAGCTATCCATATCTCCCTCACTTTATCGACATATCCATAGACATTATGTCCGGCATTCGCCTGCAGCCTGGTGCCGACAAACATCTGGGCGGCAGCAACAGGACGATCATCAAGCAGGCCCATGAGATGCTGGTCAATGAGAGGACTGCCTTGAAGGACAAGCCAGTAGGCGTTCTTGTAACTCTGGATAAGATCTTCGACCTGATAGAAGGAAACATCTCCACGGAGAAGCGAAAAGATATCGATGATATTGGCAGAAGCTTCAAGAAAGAGTCAGAGTGGGCCTTGAGGACAGCGAAGGCCATATGCTTGCTGGAGTTCATCAGGGACCTTCCCAGAACAGAGGCGAATATAGCAGCCTGTTTAGTGGACAAGGTCGATCGGCCCGCGCCGTTAGCGGATATCAAATCCGCCCTGGACCTTCTTCATGAAGCCAAGTTCGTCAGAAATACCGAGGAGGGATGGAAGCTTCAGACTGCTCAAGAAAAGAGTTGGGAGACAGAAAGAAGGAGCCTGGAGCCCAAGCCCAGAGATAGAAGGGATATTCTTAATGAAGCGGTTTCTGGAATTTTCGGAGAGCTGGGAATGAAAAACTATCGCTTCCAGAAGTTGAAGACCTTCAAAGTAGCTGTCAGCTAC
>MVRL01000007.1 GCA_002067705.1 Methanosaeta sp. PtaU1.Bin112 | reverse complement strand
TGTGAAGGATGCCCACTCGCTTGCACAGGGCCTCGGCCTCTTCGATATAGTGTGTGGTGAGGAAGACTGTCGTGCCGTCTGAGTTCATCCTGCGAATGAGATCCCAGACCCGGCGACGGGTCTGAGCGTCTAGGCCCACCGTGGGCTCATCGAGAAATAGCAGCTTCGGCCTGTGGATCAGAGCCCTGGCAATCATGGCTCTCCTCTTCATGCCCCCGGAGACATCATCGATGAGATAGTCCGCATGCTCAGTCAGCTCCACGTAATCCAGAAGTTCCGCGAGCCTCTCTGGTCAGATGATGAAGCCTGGCATGAAGCTCCAGGTTTTCAAGGATGGTCAGATCCTTGTTCAGGCTGAGGTGCTGCTGAACTATGCCGAACTCCGACTTCACCTGAAAGGTATTGCTGACCACATCAAAGCCGTTGATCAGTGCCTTGCCTGAGGTGGGCTTGGTAAGGGTGGTGAGAATGCGGATGGTTGTCGTCTTTCCGGCTCCATTCGGCCCCAGAAATCCAAAGAGCTCCCCCTGGCCCACCTGAAGGTTCTGGATATCAACTACCCTCTTTCCGGAATACTCTTTTATGAGATTTGAGATGTCTATCATTTTGATCACGACGACAGAAGAGATTCGGGTCAAGCATTGGCCTCGATGAGCAGCCTCTGCTCTCCGTCCACAATGTTGTACAGTGAGTCGGAGCTGAGGCTGGAAATGGGATAATATCTTCCACCAATGGTCTGTGCGATCTCCCGGCAATAGCCGAGCCTCATGTCCATGAAGGACGAATCCACCACCTCGGTATCGATGACGATGGTGTGAACCCCGAGCTGCTTTGTCCTCTCGGAGATCTCCATCAGCTCTTCCCTAATCTTTCCTCCCATTCCCTCATTGGCCCTGCCGTCTGATACGAGAACCATCATGAGCTTTGTCTCTGCATCTTTCCTCATCTCCCCTTGAAGCAGTTGCAACCCGCGGGAAAGGCCTGCGGATAGCGGCGTCTTACCGCCGGTGGGAAGCTCTTGCAGGCATCTCTGGGCAAGATCGACGCTGGAGCAGGGAGGGAGGACGATCTCGGCATCCTTTCCTTTGAAGGCCACCATGCCGATCTTGTCTCTCTTCTGGTAGGAATCCATAAGCAAGGATAGAACCGCTCCCTTGGCGCTCTCCATCCTCTGCATGGCCCCCATTGAGCCGCTGGCATCGACCACGAAGAGCAGCATGGCGGATGTCTTTGCCACCCGCTCCTTCTCTCTAATGTCCTCGCTCTTCACCCGGATAGCATTGGGGCCGCACCTGGCTTTTTGGTAGGGGGAAGCAGCTCGAATGGTAGCATCGATGGCTATATCCTTTCCACCGTTGGGCATCTTCTGCCTCAGGTATCTGCCCCTGTTTCGCAGAGCGAGAGTGTTAATTCTTCGGCCAGAGGTCTTGCGGCGCAGGATTTTATCCCTTTTTCTGGGCATGCAGATCTGACGCACATCAATCGGAGAGCCGATCTCGAAGATCTGCTCGGGTGGTGTGGCCGCTTGAGAATGATTCTGATCATGTGGCTCATCGGGCTTCTCAGGCTGTTGATTCTCTGGCGGTTGCTCCTGTTTTTTCTGCTGAGGCGGATTTTTTTGCTTCTGACCTTGCTGCTGTTGCTGCTGCTCTTGCTCTTGTTGTTGCTTTTCCAGGGACTTATCCAGTTTATCCTTGTTAAGGGTTGGCGGCTCAAATGGCCTGCTCCTCATCCTATGAGCAAGAGCCAGCTCCATCGCCTTCTTCACATCCTCCTGGGTGACCTCTGTCCGGCCGTCAAAGGCGGCAATGGTCTTGGCAGTCCTGGAGATCACTATCTCTGCCCGGTGGGTCTTGACGCCCAGGTCGATACAGGTAGAGGCGATGGTCCTCAGAAGATCATCGCTCAGAGCCACCCTGCCAAGCAGCTCTTTGGCCAGGGAGATCTTCATCTTCAGCTCATCCTGAATGGGCTGCTGTTCGCTGGCAAATCTGTCCGGATCGGCATCAAATGCGTCTGCCATCTTGGCGATCTGCATCCTTTGGTCTACATCCTCAATTCCGACGACGCTCACCTGCAGTCCGAATCGATCCAGCAGCTGTGGCCGGATCTCTCCTTCCTCCGGGTTCATGGTGCCCACCAGGATGAACTTCGATGGATGGGCCACGGATACGCCCTCACGTTCCACGATGTTCACACCCATAGCTGCTGAGTCTAAGAGCACATCGGCCACGTGATCATCGAGCAGATTGACCTCATCTATGTACAGTATTCCCCGGTTGGCTGCCGCCAGGATGCCCGGCTCCAGAGCCCGGATTCCTTCCTTGATGGCCCGCTCCACATTCAGAGAGCCCACTACCCGGTCTTCGGTCGCCCCCAGGGGAAGATCAATAACCGGCGTCTTTCTCTCAATTCCCTTTATCCGGTTTGCCTGGCTGTTTTCAAAACAGAGGTCGCACATCTCCTCCGGATTTTCGGGATCGCAATTAAACGGACAGTCTTCCACCACTTTGATATTCTCCAAGAGATCTGCCAAAGCACGCACTGCGGTCGATTTGGCAGTGCCCTTGTCGCCTCTGATCAGCACGCCGCCTATGCGAGGATTGATCGCATTCAGAATCAATGCAAACTTCATATCCTCCTGGCCAACGATGGACGTAAAAGGGATAGTTCTTCGTTTGATATGATGCATTTCTTTCACCAATTAATTACCATGTCTATGATATGCATTCGTTAAGTGATCGCAAAGGAACGATGTACGGCCTGTCGAGATTGTTTATTACCACGGCCTCGACTCCGTAAACATCGCGGATGCTCTGGGCGTTCAGGAGATCAGCAGGCTCTCCGGCTGCGAAGATCTTTCCCCCTTTCAGGATCGCCAGCTTGTCCACGAACATGCAGGCCAAGTTGAGGTCGTGAAGAGCCATGACCGCAGAGATCTCCTTCTCTTTGACCAGGGATGCTATGGTTTCCATGACCTCCAGCTGGTGTTTCATGTCCAGGCTTGAGGTGGGCTCATCCAGTAGCAGCACCTCCGGCTCCTGAGCCAGGGCCCGGGCAATGAGCACCTTCTGCTTCTGGCCGCCGGAGAGCTGGGAAAAGTCCCTCATCGCCAGACTCTCCAGATGGAGCAGCTCCAGTATATCGGCTACCTTTTCCAGATCGGAGTCTGAGACACGCCAGCTAATATGCGGCCTCCTGCCCATGAGAACGGTATCAAAAACAGTTGTGGCCAATGGGGTGGAGCTGGATTGAGGAACATAGCCTAGGCTTTTGGCAAGCTCGGTTCTGCTTACCGTCTCGATATCCCTGCCGTCTATCAGTATGCTACCTTTCGGCTTGAGGATTTTGTCTATGCACTTGATGAGCGTGGTCTTGCCTGAGCCGTTCGGACCGACCAGGCCCAGCACCTCTGAATCCTCGACCACAAGATCGAGACCATCCAGTATCCGGGAGCCGTTGTAGCTGAAGGTCAAGCTCTTAATAGTGATATTCACCAAAACACCTTCCTCCTTTTCATGAATAGATAAACGAAAAATGGAACGCCTAAAAATGAGGTCATTATGCCCACCGGAAGTATCACCGGTGCGAGGAGCGTCCTTGCAATAGTGTCTGC
>MVRL01000006.1 GCA_002067705.1 Methanosaeta sp. PtaU1.Bin112 | reverse complement strand
GGGTCCCAGTAACCGGACATTGATGATCAACCGAGGGCATCACTACGCGGCTGAATAAAAAGCAATCGATTCTCTTTCTGCGGGCGCTCTGCGAACGGGCTTAATCGAGCAATCTCCTGATCGCCTCAGAGACGCTCCAAAACCTTGTATTTCTGCCTGGCAAGCTTATTTGCCTCTTCCTCAATCTCGGCTTCGAGTTTATCCAGATCCATGTCCTTAGCTTTCTCGATAATCTCCTCCAGCAAGGCCCGCAGATTTATCTTCTTCAATACGATGGAATCCGGCCCCAGCTCCTCTACGGCAAATTCGTCGCCTGGATTGATGGAGAGCCTGCGCCGAAGCTCATTGGGCAGAACAACTCTCCCTTTGTCGTCCACTTTAGTGAATGGCATAATTTTCTCATCCCACTTATGGGATTTATCATGCTTAAGCGTTTGCTACCTCCGATTGCTCGTGGAATGCCGTATCCTTAGGCTGCTCAAGACATTTCAAGGCCGCCCCAGCCTTTTCTTCGTAAAGATTATATCTCTTCTCACGTTGTTCCATGTTATCGGAGGGAGTCCAACGGTATCGCTCAGGGTTCGCTATAGGGCTATTGGCTCATGTGAAAACTCAATCAGAGACAATTGGCTGGCGGGATGCCGATGAGCGATCTCAACGGACATGAAAAGTCGTTCACCCTCCCTGAGCTTGAATCACATCTCTGGAAAGCGGCCAACATCCTCCGTGGGCCGGTTGATGCAGCAGACTTCAAGACTTATATTTTCCCGCTCCTCTTCTTCAAGAGCATCTCGGATATGCATAACGAGGAGTATCAAGCCGCCTTGAGGGAGTCCGGCGGGGATTTGGAATATGCCCAATTTGCGCAGAATTACCGGTTTCAGATACCAGAAGATTGTCGGTGGTCAGAAGTGAGGGCCGTTGCCACTAACGTCGGGCAGGCGCTTCAGAGAGCAATGCGTGGCATCGAGAAAGCAAATCCCGAAACACTATTTGGCATCTTTGGTGACGCACAGTGGACAAATAAGGAGCGGCTCTCAGACTCGTTGCTTCGTGACCTTATCGAGCATTTCTCCTGCATCAATCTTGGGAATAAGGCCGCTCAGGCAAACCTCCTCGGGCAGTCCTATGAATACCTGATCAAGAAGTTTGCTGATGCCACGAACAAAAAGGCAGGAGAATTCTACACCCCTCGCCCAGTGGTGCGGCTGATGGTGAATATCCTTGGCCCTAAGGAAGAGGAAACAATTTACGATCCTGCCTGCGGCACCGGGGGCATGTTGCTGGGGACCATTCAATACGTGATAGAGAATGGAGGCGACGACAGACGGCTCTGGGGAAAGCTCTTTGGCCAAGAGAAGAATCTCACCACCAGCACTATTGCTCGCATGAACCTCATTTTGCATGGTGCGGCAGATTTTAGCATAGCGCGCGGCGATGCTCTACGCCACCCAGCATTTTTTTCAGGAGACGATCTGGCGACATTCGACTGTGTCATCGCCAATCCTCCGTTCTCGCTGGAGAATTGGGGCGAGGAAGAATGGGCCAACGATCCATTCGGCCGCAATTTCGCTGGGATGCCTCCGAGCAGGAGCGGTGACTATGCCTGGGTGCAGCACATGATCCGCTCAATGGCTCCTGGAACTGGCCGCATGGCTGTAGTTCTGCCCCACGGAGCACTTTTTCGCATGGGCAAAGAGGGCAAAATTCGTCGGAAGATTCTGGACATGGACCTGCTCGAAGCGGTGATTGGTCTTGGCCCCAATCTTTTCTACGGCACCGGATTAGCGGCTTGCATCTTGGTTTTCCGCCAGCAAAAAGCGAAGCAGCGCAAAAACAAAGTGCTCATCCTCGATGTCTCAAAGGAGTTTAAGACCAACCGTGCTCATAACGAACTGCTGCCTCAGCACGTCGAAAGAATCTACGAATGGTATCAGAACTTCAGGGACATAGAAGGCATTGCTCGTGTGGTCACGCTTGAGGAGATCGCATCCCATGATTATAACCTGAACATTCCACGGTACATTGAGCCAAAGATGGAGCAAGAAACGCTGACTGTAGATGAGGCGATGCAGCAGCTTCAGACAAATGCTGAAGCAGCCTTTGAGACAGAGGACCGACTGATTACCATCCTCAGACGTGAGGGTCTACTCGAATGACTGCCCACATCAGCCAATCCCAGCTCGAATCGTATCTCTGGGGCGCGGCGATGCTCCTGCGCGGCACCATTGATGCTGGTGACTATAAACAGTTCATCTTCCCCATCCTGTTCTACAAACGCCTCTGCGACGTATTCGATGAAGAGACAGAGACGGCCTTGGCCGAGTCAAGGGGTGACGCCAACTACGCTGCCTTCCCGGAAAACCATCGATTTCAGATTCCTCCCGAGGCTCATTGGCGGAAGGTGCGCCGGGCAACCAGAAACGTGGGCCATACTCTGCAAAATGCTTTGCACTCCATCGAGATCGAGAATCCCGATAAGCTTTACGGCATCTTTGGCGACTCCCAGTGGACTAACAAGGAGCGTCTCTCCGATGCC
>MVRL01000005.1 GCA_002067705.1 Methanosaeta sp. PtaU1.Bin112 | reverse complement strand
GGTATAGTAAATATCGTTGTGGGCTTCGCGCCACTAAAGCCCGCAGAGTTTGTAGTGATCAAGATCCAGCAAATGGCTGGCCAGATTCAAACCTGAGAGGTATCCTAAATGGCTCAATTTAGTGTCAACACGCAAAGATTCGACCCTTATAAGAACTTCAAGTTCAGAGTAAAGTGGGATGGAAAATATGTCGCAGGTGTGAGCAAGGTAAGCTCCCTGAAGAGGACGACGGAGGTTGTCAAGCATCGCGAGGGTGGCGATCCAAGCAGCACTCGTAAATCTCCTGGGCGCACGGAATATGAAGCCATCACATTGGAGCGCGGGGTGACCCACGACCCTGAATTTGAAGATTGGGCAAACAAAATCTGGAACTACGGTGGAGGTCTGGGCGAAGAGGTCTCTCTCAAGGACTTCCGCAAAGAAATGATCCTTGAGGTCTATAACGAGGCTGGCCAACTGGCAATAGCCTATAAGATATACAGATGTTGGGTTTCTGAGTTCCAGGCGCTGCCAGATCTTGATTCCAATGCAAATGCCGTAGCTATCGAGCATATCAAGCTGGAGAACGAGGGATGGGAGAGGGATAATGAGGTGGCAGAGCCTACCGAAAAAAAATTCTGAAGGATAGCTGATCATGAAAGCTCCATCAGCAGCAGAGTTGTTGGCTATCTGGGAGCGAGGAGCATCTCTGCTACCAGCTGAGCATGCAAAGATGCTGATAGAGGCAGTTTTTCCTGAGAAATCTGCGCCGGAATTGGCTGAACTGACCATAGGCCAAAGGGACTCATTTTTATTTGCCCTGAGAGATATACTCTTCGGTCAGGAGATTGTATGCCTCTCCGTCTGTCCAGGCTGCAACAAAAATGTTGAGATGGCCTTTACATCGGCAGACTTGCGTGCCAAAGCAGGATCTGAGCAACAGAAAGATAATCTCCTATCTTTAGAAAGATCAAGATATTCTGTCCGATTCCGCCTGCCAAATATCTCTGACTTGATGGCCATTTCTGGTTGCAGGGATACTAACATGGCTCGAAGCATGCTATTGATGCGTTGCCTCATTTCAGCCTCTGAGAATGGAGCGGAAATGGCCTTGGGCCAACTGCCTCAGGATGTTATGAAGGAACTGGTTGATGATATGGCTCGAGCAGATCCACTTGCAGATATTCAGTTCATGCTTGTCTGTCCCTTTTGCGGACGGAAGTGGCAAGTAGTCTTCGATATAGTGTCTATCCTTTGGAGTGAGATAGATGCCTGGGCACATCGAACACTGCGAGAGGTGCACACTCTTGCCTTATCATACGGCTGGAGTGAGTCTGATATACTGGCACTCAGCCCATCCAGAAGGCAGATCTATCTGGATATGGTGGGAATGTGAGCGACTACCTCAGCAACCTGATATCCAGAAGCTACGGCCAGCAGAGAGATCTCCGGCCCAGGCCAAGATCGATCTTCGAGCCTCAGCCAAGAGCTATTGCACCAGTCGTCGAAAAGGATTTTAGATCTGAATTGCAGACAGAAGAAGTCAGTGGATTTCACGCTGAGAACGAGCCGGATTCAGATGAAAATCCCTCCGAGGACAGGCAAAGCGCAGGTTTGCAGAATCCTGAGGATGGAGCCATCCCGAAGACTGCTGCTACTGAGATAGATCTACCTATTGCTCAAGACTTCAATTCAAATCCAAAGAGCGATATGTCTCATCTGCTTGATTCTGGCATCGATCAGGATAAGCGATTCTATCCCGAAAATAATCTAGTGAAAAAGGAGCATATATGGTCGGACAAATCCGAGCAAAGCCGACCCGATTTAGGATCACCTGCCGTGAAGTCCGAACAGAATCCTGCGTCCCCCCATGTTCACCGATCCGCAGAATTTGCACCAGGCTCGACTGTTAAGGACTCTGACCGCGGCATAATGCATCCTGAAAGGTATACCAGAGAGAAGCTCCCTATGTCTGACATTTTCTCAAAGACAAGACGGGACCCAGCAAAAAGCGGCGTGGCAGAAGATGGTTCTGCGGATGATGGTGCAGCGGAAGGCAGTGCTATGGCAGAGACCGTACTGCAAACCGCTTCCGAATATGTTGATTCAGAAATTGAAGCAAGATATTCAATTGATCGGGTGCTAAATATTGCGCCGATCAAGAAATCATCATCGTCCTTCTCACCTGAATTGAGATCCAAATCAGAAATAATAATTAGAGAGATCGAATCTGAATCGGATATAAATGTGACAATAGGAAGGGTTGAGATCCGGGCTATAATGGCGCCTGCCCCGGTCCCCAATAGAAAAGCAAAATCGAGACGAGGTCTTTCATTGGATGACTACTTGAAGCAACCAAATGGAGGGAAACGGTGAGCAGCGCCAAAGCAATTGCGGCCGTGACTGCAGTGTTGAAAGATCTGCTTCACAATGGCATGATCGATCATGATGTCATGGATAACACTGGTGGCCCTATTAAAGTCAGCACGTTGCCACCCGACCTGATTGAAACGGATAACAAAAATCTGAATCAGCTCAATCTATTCCTTTATCAGGTCAGCCCAAATCAAGGATGGCGAAATATGGGACTGCCATCACGCGATTCAAGAGGGGAACTCACTGAAAATCCACCTCTGGCCCTGAATCTTCATTACATGCTTACTGCATACAGCTCAAAAGATCTCTATTCCGAAATCCTGCTGGGCTATGCTATGCAGCTGCTACATGAGATGCCGGTCCTGACCAAAGAGTTAATATCGATGGCATTGGAGCCAGAGGAAACGCAACCAGGGGACTTTCCAACAGAGCTGAGAAACCTGAATGCCTCTGATCTGACAGATCAGATTGAGAATATAAGAATTACACCCAACTATCTGAGCACCGATGAGATGTCGAAGCTCTGGTCGGCATTGCAGTCAAAATACAGGCCAACTGTGGCTTATCTTGTATCAGTAGTGTTAATCCAGAGCCAAAAACCAAAGAGATCTCCTTTGCCGGTTTTGAAAGTTGGTCCGGATAATCGCGGAATAATATCGCAGGCGACCACGACTACGCCCTTCCCTGCGCTGATAGAGGTAAAGCCGCCAAACCGGCAAGCCAGTGCAAAGCCGGGAGATGCCTTGACATTGCTTGGGCGCAATCTGGATGGAAGCGATGTTCGCGTTCGCTTCGTAAACCCAAAACTTAAAAAAATCCTTGAGTCGTCCTCATTCTTAGAGATCACTGGGACGAAGATTCTAGTAAAACTCGACGGGGCATTTGATACAGATCAACCAACCGTTAGCGATTCAAAAAAGATATGGTCAGCAGGCTCTTATAGCGTTACGGTGCTCGTTCAGAAGAAGGGAGAGACATATTACAGAACAACCAACGAGCTTCCCTTTTCACTGGCACCCACCATTATCAACTATGAAGAGGCAGCGGCTGGTGGGCAGCCTACATTTATCTCTGTCAGCAAAGACACAAAAAATAATATAACATTTCATGTCAGGTTTGCCCCGGAAGTGAGGCACGATCAGAAGTCTTCGCTTATAGTGGGCGATCATGAGATTCCAGCTGAGCCTCACATTGACCTAACGCAAAATACATTGAAATTCATCGCCAAATCTGTATCGCATGGCCCTCTGAATCTCC
>MVRL01000004.1 GCA_002067705.1 Methanosaeta sp. PtaU1.Bin112 | reverse complement strand
ATCGGCGGTTGCGGATGGCATCGATTACCGCCCCCTTGGCTTCGGGAAAGTCGTCTAAGGCCTGGATGATAACGGTTCGCAGCGAAATCCATTCGGGGTGATTGATGATGGTGACCTGGGGCTGCGATGCGAGCCTGCCCTCGAGCTCTGCGATGAGCTTGAGCTGCTCTCTCACCTCTCGCAGATACGCAACAGGAGCGCCATAGACGCGCGTATCCGCCGCCTGCTCTGCTTTATCGAGAAGCGACAGGGTCTTTTTTCGGATCTCTTCAAGCTGCACCAGAAGGACATCAGCTTTGGCGATCTCCTGAATATCATTTGATTTTAATAATTCTGTAGGAATGTGGCTCTCTTTATGTCTGGCAAGAGCATCTTTCGAAAGGCCGAACTGTCGCGCTATGTCGCGGTATGAATCGCTACAGAGGAGCAGCTTATTGATTTCTTCAAGGTCTGCATGAGCGCATACTGTGCATTGCCTGCCCATCATCAGCTCTCCTCGATCTGTGGCTTATCGTATGCTCCCCGGTCATAGCGCCGCGCTTGCTTCCGTTGCCTGCGCTCGTCAGATCGCAGTATATCGACCCTGGCCCCACGGCTGCGGGCTTTGCCTTTTGCCATGGCAGCCTCAGGTTGATAGGATGAGCTTGCCATCATCATCGACAAGCAACGGCTTGACCTCACCGCTCGCAGTGACACCGCATAGAATAACATAGGGCTCGCCCGTATCGGTTCCCTCAACCATCTTCGCCCGGCCATCAGATCTCTGCTTAATTATCATTCCCGCTTTCCTCCATCAAAATGCTTAATCTTGTGTCTATATTTGCTATTTTGTCGGAAATATCAGCAATATTCTGAATATATGTGAGTCTTAATGCTTGCAAAGCTTTCAATTCGTTCATCATAATCTCATCCTGTGAGGCCGGGAGGCGGAAGGCGAAGGCACCCCCCGGCGCTGGTTTGGTAAATGTCAGCCTTCTGGCCGTTTATGTCTCGGGATGTACTGCTACAATCACATCCTTCCTGAAGAGCCCCCTAGCATGGATCTCTGGGATGGTCGCCACATCCTCAGCCCGGAATGGACCATATGTCTCTCCATCGATTCCCACGAATGCGGGGATATCCTGCAGGAAGCGAACCACTATCAAGCGGTCATTTTGCGGAGGGTTGGATTTTGCTATTTCGCTATCAAGAGCCTCATCTGCGGAGGGTGCGGAGGGTATTTCTACCTCTATAGAATTTCTGCATCCTGAAATTCGTTGGGGTATGGTACAACCCTCCGCACCCTCCGCAAAATGCCCTCTTGCTGTTGATTCCTGTTTTTTCAACCCTCCGCAAACCGAGGGTTTCTTTACATCCTGCCTATCTCTTGAAGCTTTATTCTCATTATTGGAAGTCTTAGCGGTCTTAACTAACCATTTTATGCCTTTTGTATGAGAATCTTTCTCATGGGTCAGCATCCTGCCAGATGGAAACACCTGATCGACCCGTCTCTTCAGGGCGAGACCCAAGGCAACAGCTCCTTTCTTCTCGACTGCTGCTATAATCTCCGGTGGCATTTCCGCCTGCAGCCCGAGGTTATCATTTATATCAGGGTTCTTAGAATCCGTTAATCTCCTTTTGAGTTGTGCCGCTGTTATGGCATCGTTCCTTTCTAGGCTCTGCCAGATCGCCAAGAAAATGTCCCACTGCGCTACATCCTGATCCGCGCTATCATAGAGGTTAGTCGCATTGCCAAGAAATCCTTCGATACCCGCGAAATGCAGTATTCCGCCTATGGTGGAACTCCACTCTTCGAAAGATCCAAGTTTGGTGCCTGCCCACTTCACCGATCCCGCCAATATCCAGGCTTTAACCATCACAAAGAGGCAGGTGAGGAGATCCGCCCGGTTCTCATGCACCCATGCTTTCAGATCATGGTGCTTGAATCCCTCTCTCAGCCAGGGCTGAGCTACCCCCGCGTTAAGCCTGATCCAATATGATCGCCGGGCAATATCTCCTGCCAGTTGAATATTATTGCCAGTCACAAACCATGTGGCTGTTTGCGGAAGGTCGATAATCCTATTTTGACCCAGGAGCCTATCACTCCAGGTCCTGGCGGTGAGCATCTGCGATAATTTAGGCGCCTTCAGGGTGTCGGTGAGATTATCGAGAACTACGATCTGAGGTCCCCTCATTAGGATTGAGGTTATCGACTTTCTCCATTCTTCGTCGCTGTCTGGACAGGTCTCCATGCAGGCGCCGGTACCCGTGGCTATTTCGGCCACAATTTCAGCTATAAGGCTCGCGCCGGTTCCTGCTTGCGGTTTGTCAACAAGACAAAGAGGAGTATTACCATTTACCAGATTCTTAGTAACCACTGTGAGCAATGCCGCGAAAACATTGGCCTTGCTTGCCTCATCTGCAAATGGGAAGTCGTAAAGAACTTCATTTAATATATATCGTGCACATTCTCCCGCATCTTCTTTTGTGGGCTTTTCTGGAATGTCCAGTCTCAAGCTGCCTGCATAATAAGTCCTGGTCTCTGGATCGTATCCCGGCCAATTGTGTATGCTGCCGTCCCCTCTCATCACCGGAGAGGTCACAATCCCGGTGATAGGCTGGAACTCCGGCCACGCAGGGAGAGCCAGAATATCTTTTACAACCTTAACTGATGGATCAGTGGGCTTGGGATCTCTCTCACCTGGTACATATGCCATAAAGCGCGCACATCTTGAGAGATATCCTCTCAAAGCACTCTCTGACAACGCCTCGATAATGACACTATCATGGTCGTCCTGCCGAACTCTCACTAGTTGCCCGGAGCGCACAAAAATTGTAGGCGGATTGTTGTATCGAGCCATCGCAGGCAATGCCAGGGAGGTGAGCTCGTGCAGGTGCCGGTCGTTGATGATGATCTCGGGGATTGACAATATCGACACATCCCTATGCGCCGCTTCTTCCATTGCCCTATCAAAATCAAGAGGCTCAAAAGCTCCGCTCACCGTAGCCACCTCGTAAAATCAGATTGATCCTTGTGTGCCTCTGCTGGTAGCCATTCGCTCCAGTAGCCTAAGTTTGCATCAAATTCTGGATCCGGCTGCTCGTACTCTCTCAAAAGCTGCAGTACAGCAGCCAGCTCGCTCTTATAGACGTGAGCGGTCAGGCCTTCTACATCACTAAATACGAGTTGTCCTCGCGTGCCCAACACATTGATTGATTTCGTCTGACTCGCGGCGGATGCAACCAATTCAGCGCCACCCGCTTCGTCTTCTTCAAGCGCTATGCACGGTGGTCTTCCCAATCTCCTTATAGCACTATCCACAAAAGCTTGAAAAGCTTTAGGCCACTCGGCCGCGAGAAGAGCTTTTCTTCGTGCCATCATCGCCCCCTCCCTACCCGCCGCCATTGCCTCATCCCGATCTCCTCCGGGGTGGACTTCGGCTTTGGCTGCTGTGCCGGAGCTCCAAGACACTGACACTTCTCGTTAGAACACCTTGGAACCAGGTTCCCATGCGCTCCCAGCGGCAGCCATCGAATAGCAGAGCCACATTCCTGGCAGATCGCTCCTTCGTAAACGGGGTGCCGCCCTGGGAAGGTGTAGGCGATTATCTTTTCGTGCTGCTTGCCTGCTTTGGAAGAGGGTCCCTGTTTCGGTGGTCGCTTGTTCACCTTTCTTGTGTGGGTCGATAGGGTCCCTTTTGGGGTGGTCTCAGGATTACGCCTGGGCGTAGTGGTCCCTAGCGGGTTAGGCATCGTCCACCACCCTTACATGGTATCTGCCATCCAGCCGGAGCACCGCGATCTCGTGTCCCACCAGGTCCGCAAGCTCTTCGCGCAGATCGAGCGGCAGAGATATTGCTCCCCATGAAAACACTGCGATGCACTGGCCTTCCGCATCGAAGATCCGGAGGAGTTCGCCTTGGGCCTCTTCGCAATCGGTAAGGCGGTGAGGAGCCTCAAGAATAGATTTATATCCTATTACATCGTAATGCATTGTAGCCTTTCGATTTAAGGTGAGCGTCGTCGTCTGTGCCCGCCTGGTGCTGGTAACACCGGGCAATTTTACATTTTCTCATGCTGTTAGACCTCTCGCTCTGATCGCTTCCTCCAACAGCCCGCGGGTCACGTCGCTCAGGCTGGTTCTGTTTTCCATTGCTAAATCCTCCACCACCCGCCTAGTTTCCGG
>MVRL01000003.1 GCA_002067705.1 Methanosaeta sp. PtaU1.Bin112 | reverse complement strand
TTTATTGAAAAGGTGTACAACGAGAAGAGACTGCATTCGGCACTGGATTACAGGTCGCCAGATCAGTTCGAATTGGAGGTCAGTTTAAATACAGTTGCTTAACTACCTGTCCACTACCAGGGGTGCAGTCCACCGAATGAGCTGGGCTGCGGACAAGAGCCGCTTGTTTTTAGCCATTTGGATCAATTGGAAGGCTTGAAATTATTTACAGATTTTGCCAAGATAGCGACATAAGAATATCCCTGCAAGCTCAACTGTATCCACTTATGGATTAGTAGATGCACTTGGAGCTCAACAACCAGTGCTCTAAGACATGTTTTGTAATCTATCCTCTCGGATTTCATCCAAAAGCTATATCGTAGTGTACTCCGATAGCCAGCCACGGATGAGGACGGGACATGGCAAAAGGGAGACGCAACAATAGCACAAAGAGCAACGGGGCAACCCTGGGCTTCGAGGCCACCCTCTGGGCAGCAGCCGATAAGCTGCGCAACAATATGGACGCGGCTGAATATAAACATGTTGTCCTGGGTCTCATATTTCTGAAGTACATCTCAGACGCCTTCGAAGAGAGGCACGCCAAGCTCCTAAAGGAAGTGGACCAGGGTGCAGATCCTGAAGATCCTGACGAGTACCGGGCGGACAACATCTTCTGGGTACCCAAAGAAGCCCGCTGGTCTTTCCTTCAGTCCAATGCCAAACAGGCAACCATTGGCAAGCTGGTAGATGACGCCATGGTGTCCATTGAGAGAGACAACCGTTCTTTAAAGGGTGTCCTGCCCAAGGACTACGCCCGGCCTGCCCTTGATAAACAGCGTCTGGGAGAGCTGATTGATCTCATTGCAGGGATCGGTTTGGGCGACGCAGAGAACCGCTCTAAGGACATCCTAGGACGGGTCTATGAGTACTTCCTAGGCCAGTTTGCCTCCGCCGAAGGCAAGAAGGGCGGGCAGTTCTACACTCCGCGCTGCGTGGTTCAGCTCTTAGTAGCTATGTTAGCTCCATACAAAGGCAGGGTTTTCGATCCATGCAATGGCTCTGGTGGAATGTTTGTGCAGAGCGAGAAATTCGTCCAAGCTCATGGCGGGCACATCGGAGATATTTCTATCTATGGCCAGGAATCCAATCCCACCACCTGGAAGCTGGCCAAGATGAATCTGGCCATCCGAGGGATAGACGGTAATCTCGGACCTGAGCATGCCGATAGCTTCCACAGGGATCTACACAAAGACCTGAGAGCAGACTACATCCTGGCCAATCCGCCCTTCAACAGCAGCGATTGGGGAGGGGAGAGGCTGCGTGAGGATGTGCGTTGGAAGTATGGCGTGCCGCCTGTTGGCAACGCTAATTTCGCCTGGGTGCAGCACTTCATCTACCACCTGGCTCCTTCTGGCATTGCAGGCTTCGTGCTGGCCAATGGGTCTATGTCCTCTAACCAGTCAGGAGAGGGTGAGATTCGTAAGAACATTATCGAGGCCGATCTTGCGGACTGCATGGTGGCCTTGCCTGGACAGCTCTTTTACTCTACTCAAATTCCGGCCTGTCTTTGGTTCCTGGCCAGAGACAGGAAGAATGGAAGGTTCAGGGATCGCCGGGGCGAGACGCTGTTCATCGACGCTCGAAAGATGGGGGTGCTCATTGATAGGGTGCACCGCGAGCTGATGGCTGAGGAGATCGCCAAGATTGCAGCAACATATCATGCCTGGAGGGGAGATTCTGGAGCTGGCAAGTATGAGGATGTGCCGGGATTCTGCAAGAGCGCCAAGATCGAGGAGATCAGGAAGAATGGCTTTGTCCTGACGCCCGGGCGGTGCGGAAGCGGCAGAGGATGATGGGGAGCCGTTCGAGGAGAAGATGCAGAGGCTGACCGTGAGGCTTGAGGCACAATTCAAGGAGTCGGCGCGGCTTGAGGCGGAGATCCGGGCTAATCTTAAGGGGCTGGGGTATGACCTATGACCGGTGAGAAGGCGTACCCAAGCCTGCTCGATGCAAAGCGTCGAGTGATTACTGCAATATGTGTGTTGTATCGGCAAGACCGAGAATTGTTAAGCATGGATGCAAATGAACGTTCTATCACACATAAACTAGCAGAGTACCTCCAAGATGAATTTCCCGATTGGAACGTAGATTGCGAATACAACCGCCTTGGAGGAATTCCAAAGCGACTCTTAATCCGCTTTTCAGATGAAGTAGATCCGAAATCTACTGAAGCCATAACCGTATTTCCCGACATTATCGTTCACCGACGCGGCACTAAGCAGAACCTCATCGTAATCGAAGTCAAGAAGGCAAGCGGTCAAAGCAATAGCGATCAAAGCAAAACAAAAGATATTGTTAAGCTTGAGGAGTTCACCCGAGATCCTAATTATAAATATTTATATGGTCTGCTATTGAAACTCAACTTTAACGGCAGCTCTCAGCTTAAGTTGTATCTGGATGGAGAGGAAAAGGAGGACTGGGGAAAAGATCTGCAGAAAAGATTGAAGGGGCCGGGGTATGAGGTCTGATGGCGGTTAGAAGATGGCAAACGAGTTTCTAACTGGAGCCTATCAAGAATTGCTAGATGACCTGAAAGGCCGCATCCGCAATGCCCGAGTGCGTGCTGCAATAAGCGTCAACCGCGAGCTTGTCCTGCTCTACTGGCAGATTGGACAGGCAATCCTCGCGCGTCAGAAGCAGGAGGGCTGGGGGGCGAAGGTCATTGAGCGCCTGGCAGATGATCTGCGCCGCGAGTTTCCCGACATGAAGGGCCTATCCAGAGCCAACTTGTTTTACATGAGGGCTTTTGCTGAGGCTTACAGAAGCGAGCAAACAGTCCAGCAGCTTGCTGGACAATTGCCCTGGTGGCACAATGTGGTGATCATGACCAGGCTCAAAGATCCTGATCTGCGGGAATGGTATATCCTGGCATGCATCGAGAATGGATGGAGCCGGGCGGTACTTCTGGCGCAGATAGAGACACGCCTGCATGAACGCTCCGGAAAAGCCATCACCAACTTTTCTCGCACACTTCCCGCACCACAATCTGAACTGGCACAGCAGCTTCTCAAGGATCCTTACAACTTCGAATTTCTGACCACTTATGACGATGCAGTCGAGCGCGATCTGCAGAAAGGATTGCTCGAACACCTTAAGGACTTCATGCTCGAACTGGGCGTCGGCTTTGCATTCGTCGGCAGCAACTACCATCTGGAGATCGGCGGCGAAGACTTCTATCTTGACCTATTGTTCTATCACCTGAGGCTGCGGTCTTTTGTGGTGGTGGAGCTAAAGACCGCCGGATTCAAGCCCGAGTATGCGGGAAAATTGAACTTCTATCTCTCTGCGGTTGATGACCTGCTTTCTCATTCGCTGGACAATCCCTCCATCGGCATTTTGCTATGCAAGGGCAAAAACCGCGTGGTTGTGGAGTACGCCCTGCGAAGTGTGCATAAGCCGATAGGTGTTGCAGAATATCAACTCGCAAAAGCGCTTCCTGAGAGCCTGAAAGGCAGCCTGCCGAGCGTGGAACAACTAGAGGCGGAGTTGAAGGCGGTGGAGATGGCGAGGCCAACAGGATGTAAGGAATCGGAAAGCATAGAGGAAAACAGGAATGACAGATTTAGTTGAGCCAATTTATGGAGGTCTCCCGGACAATTGGTCGCTCACTACTATCAAAGAACTCGTATTAAGTTGTGATGCGGATATCCAGACTGGCCCCTTCGGAACAATGCTTCATGCGGAATCATACGTTCCGTCAGGTACACCTGTGGTTGCTGTAAAGCATCTGGGTGATAATCGTCTATTGCATGAGGATCTTCCGAGGATAAGCCCAGATGATTGTGAACGACTTTCTCGTTATGCACTATGCGAGGGTGATATTGTCTTTGGCCGCAAAGGGGCAGTAGAACGCAGAGCATATATAAAATCGTCCGAAGAAGGCTGGCTTCAAGGCAGCGATTGTATCCGAGTTAGATTCAATCGAAATAATATATCACCAAAATACATTTCTTATGTTCTTGGTTCTTCCGCCTATCGCAAGTGGATCGAGAGGAATGCGCAAGGTGCGACTATGCCCTCATTAAATCAGGAAATAATTGGAAGAATTCCGTTGCCCATTCCACCCCTCCCCGAACAGCGCGCCATTGCCCGCATCCTTGGATCCTTGGACGACAAGATCGAGCTGAACCGCCGCATGAACGAGACGCTTGAGGCGATCGCCCGGGCCATCTTCAAGTCCTGGTTCGTGGACTTCGATCCCGTGCGGGCTAAGGCTGAGGGCCGGGAGCCTGCGGGCATGGATGCGGAGACGGCGGGGCTCTTTCCCGACAGCTTCGAGGAGACGGAGCTGGGGCTGGTGCCGAAGGGATGGAGAGTTGGCAGCTTTGAAGAAACCATTGAATTAATTGGAGGAGGTACTCCTAAGACATCAAATCCAGAGTATTGGAATGGAGATATCCCTTGGTTCTCGATCGTTGATGCCCCTAGAAATGGCGACGTCTTTGTCATTGATACTATGAAGATGATTACAAAACGGGGGATCGAGGATTCATCTGCAAGGTTATTGCCGAGAGGAACTACAATTATATCGGCAAGAGGTACTATCGGGAAGTGCGCCCTTGTGGGCGTTGAAATGGCTATGAACCAGTCTTGTTACGGTATCCGCGGGAAAGATAATCGCGGCAATTATTTCACTTTCTTTGCAGTGAGGAATCTTGTGTCTGAATTGCAGCGGAGTACACATGGTTCGGTATTTGATACGATCACGAGAGAGACTTTTATAAGAGTTAAAAGCATCATAGTACCTTTTGAATTAACACAGAAGTTTGATGAAAAAATATCTTCATTCATGGAACGGATTATTATGAACCTGCAAGAATCCAAGAATCTAATTGCTATTCGCGATTTTCTGCTTCCGAAACTTATTTCAGGCGAATTGGTTAACGATTGTAGTGTCGCTAAGGAGGTTATTTGAATGCCAATAACAATACCTCAGGGATTCCAAAAATTAAAAGAAAATCTTGAAATTACCACACTTCAAGAAACAACTACATCTGAGCGTCAGCAAAATATCAGAGATGCATTAAAAAACGACTTAAATGTGCGTGATTCCTTTTTGGCGGGATCATATAGACGAAATACAATGATAGCTCCGTTATCTGAAGCTGATATAGATATTTTTGTTATATTAGGATCAGAATACTTTAAGCAAGATGGACAGGCCATATTATTGGATAAAGTTAAACAAGTGCTTAGAAAAACATATCCTAAAACACCCGATATAAGCCGAAATGGACAAGCGGTGACCATTGTATTTAGCGATTTTAGAGTAGATGTGGTTCCAGCGTTCTTCCGTCAAGGTGGAGGTTATTTAATTCCGGACACGATATTAAAGCGGTGGATCTCTACAGATCCAAAAATACATATTGATGTATGGGCTAAAGCCAATAAAATGCATAATGGGTATTTAGTTCCACTTATAAAAATGATGAAATGTTGGAATCAAGCACATAGTGCTCCATTGCGTTCCTTCCACTTAGAATCTCTCGTTATTCAAATTTTAAATAATGTAACCATATCAGATTATCCTTCTGGTATCAGATATGTTTTCGATAAAGCAAGGACCCAAATTCAATACGCCGTTGTTGATCCCGCAGGATATGGTGGGGATATAGGCGCTTATTTAGACACAAAGGATAAAAAAGATAATGCAATAAATCGCATCAAAACTGCTTATGAAAGGGCATACGATGCAGAAAGACTGAATAGTGCTGGTGATATACAGCATGCATATGATAAATGGCGTCTCATATTTGGAGATTATTTCCCTGCATATGGTTAAAGCAAATTTTGAGGTTTCATGCCCAACACAATAACAAGAGATCAGAATACTGAGCGCCAATTGGCACGTTTAGCAGCACAGAGGTACCTGTATTCAAAGGCAAAACTGATAAGCATAGTTCAGATAATCCTTGCAGTTCCAATTGTAATAGTCTGGTCATTAGCGATTGCATTCAATCCAGATCTCAAGGTTTGGGCGGCATTTTATGGATTAAGCATCGCTATTTTAGATGCAGCTTTTATAGATCATTTTATAAAATCATTGAAAATACAAGCAGCAAAAATCCAAGAACTGTTTGATTGCGATGTCCTGCATCTCGATTGGCATACGTTGAAATTAGATAACAAACCTGATGCAGAATCGATTGAAGATCTATCGGAAAAATTAAGATCAAAAGATCCTGAATTAATGACACTGAGAGACTGGTATCCGCAGGTAGTCGAGAGCTTGCCACTTCATATGGCACGACTTATATGTCAACGGACCAACTGCTGGTGGGATTCCAACCTAAGGCGAAGGTATTGCTTTTGGTCAGGAATTCTTCTTATTGTTGCATCAATATTGGTTTTTTTAATTGGCCTCGTTGGGGAAATGGATATGGAAAAATTTGTTCTTGCAGTGCTTGCTCCTCTTTCACCGGCGATATTATTGGGCATACGTGAGCATAGGAAACAACACGATGCTGCAGAAAGATTGGATCAACTGAAGAGCTACGTTGAGGAGATATGGGCTAAGGCCATAAAAAATGAAATTACTCTGGAACAGATAGAGAGGTCATCAAGGGATATTCAGGATGTTATTTTTGATTGCAGGAGCAACAATCCATTGATTTATGATAGAATTTATAGATATTTACGAAATGCACAAGAAGCACAAATGAACAAAGGAGCAAATGAATTAGCTGAAGAATACTTTGGGTCGTTAAGCAGGCGGAATAATGGATGAACTTGACTGAATCCGAAGTTGAATCCGCCACCCTTTCTTGGCTCTCTTCCCTCGGCTACACCACCATCTTCGGCCCAGACATCGCTCCAGAAGAGCCCGCCGCTGAGCGCGCGTCCTTCCTGGAGGTCCTACTCGCCCGCCGCCTCCAGGATGCCCTGAGTCGCCTCAATTCAAGCATTCCAGCAGATGCCCTAGATGAAGCCTTCCGCAAAGTCTCCCGCCAGCAGTCGCCGTCTCTCCTGGCCAACAATAGGGCCTTTCATAAAATGCTCATCGATGGCGTATCCGTCGAATACCAGCGCAAAGATGGCTCCATCGCCGGAGACCACGCCCGCCTGGTGGACTTCGGGAATCCGGAGAACAACGAGTTCCTGGCTATAAATCAATTCACTGTTATTGAAGGCCAGCAGAACAGGCGGCCAGACATTGTGATCTTCGTTAACGGCATGCCCCTAGCAGTCATAGAGCTCAAGAATCCAGCTGACGAGAACGCCACCATCCAAACCGCCTTCCAGCAGCTCCAAACCTACAAGAACGACATACCATCACTTTTCACCTACAACGAGACGCTGGTGATCTCCGACGGCCTGGAGGCCAGAGCGGGAACTCTCACCTCAGACTGGGCCCGTTTCATGCCCTGGCGGACCGTAGAAGGGAACGAAATTGCGCCCAAGGGCAAGCCGGAGCTGGATGTGCTGATCAAGGGCATCTTCGAGAAGAGCCGCTTCCTCGATCTGATAAGGCACTTCACAGTCTTTGAATCCGATGGCGAGAAGGTCGCCAAGAAGATGGCCGCATATCACCAGTACCATGCCGTCAACAAGGCCGTAGAATGCACTGTGCTGGCTTGCAGTCCGCAAGGCGACCGGCGTGCGGGTGTGATCTGGCACACCCAAGGCAGCGGCAAGAGTCTCTCCATGGCCTTCTACGCCGGCAAGATCATCCTCCATCCGGCCATGCAAAACCCTACCCTTGTGGTATTAAACGACAGAAACGACCTGGACGACCAGCTATTCGATACCTTCGCCGCCTGCCAGGAGCTGCTCCGCCAAAAACCGGTCCAGGCCGAGGACCGTGAGGACTTGAAGGATCTCCTCCAAGTCGCATCCGGCGGCGTTATCTTTACCACCATCCAGAAGTTCTCCCCAGAAGGCGACAAAGAAAAGTATCCCCTCCTCTCCGACCGCCGCAACATCGTATTCATCGCCGACGAGGCCCACCGCAGCCAGTACGGCTTCAAGGCCCACACCGTCAAAAAGAAGGAAGGGGCCTACATCGCTTACGGCTTTGCAAAATACCTCCGGGATGCACTGCCCAATGCCTCATTTATTGGATTTACCGGGACGCCCATAGAGAAGACGGACATAAACACCCCGGCAGTCTTCGGCAACTACATTGATATCTACGACATCCAGCGGGCCGTAGAAGATGGCGCCACTGTGCGCATCTACTACGAAGCCCGTCTGGCCAAGCTAGATCTATCCGAGGCCGAGCGGCCGAAGATCGATCCTGAGTTCGAGGAGGTCACAGAGGGCGAAGAGCAGGCCATCAAGGAGCGGCTCAAGAGCAAATGGGCTAGGCTGGAGGCCGTGGCAGGCGCAGACAGGCGAGTCTCACTCATCGCCGAAGATATCGTCCAGCACTTTGAGAAGCGCCAGGAGGCCCTGGAGGGCAAGGCCATGATCGTATGCATGAGCCGGCGCATCTGCGCACAGATGTATGAGGCCATCGTAAAGCTACGGCCAGAGTGGCAGGACCCAGACGACGAGAAAGGAACAATCAAAGTGGTCATCACCGGCTCGGCTTCGGATAAAGAGAACTTACAGCCTCATATCAGAAACAAGAAGAAGCGAAAAGACATGGCCGACCGCTTCAAGGACCCCAATGATCCCCTGAAGCTGGTCATAGTCAGGGATATGTGGCTCACCGGCTTTGATGCCCCATGCCTTCACACCATGTACATTGACAAATTCATGCAAGGCCACGGCCTGATGCAGGCCATCGCCCGTGTGAACCGGGTCTTCAGGGACAAGCCCGGCGGCCTGATCGTGGATTACCTGGGCATAGCCGAGAGCCTGAAGTACGCACTGGCTGAATACACCGAAGGCGACCGGGGAGAGACTGGAGTCCCCGAAGAAGAAGTGGTCGTGATCATGCTGGAGAAGTATGAGATCGTCAAGGCCATGTTCCACGGCTTTGATACCTACAGGTTCTTCCGGGGCACGCCTGAGCAGCGCCTGGCAGCTATAGCCGAAGCTATGGAGCACATCCTATCCCTGGAGGACGGCAAGAACCGCTATATTCAGGCCGTAACCGAGCTTTCCAAGTCCTACGCCATAGTGGTAACCCATGAGAAGGCCCAGGAGATCCGGGAAGAGGTCGCCTTCTATCAGGCGGTCTGCTCCGGCCTTTCTAAAGCCACATCGCCCGGCGGCAAGACCAAAGAGGATCTGGATGCAGCCATAAGGCAGATTGTCTCTCAGGCCATTGTGCCCAATGGCATTGTGGATATTTACAAGGCTGCGGGAATCAAGACCCCGGATATCTCCATTCTCTCCGAGGAGTTCCTGGAGGAGGTGCGGGGTCTGCCCCACAGGAACCTGGCCCTGGAGCTTTTGAAGAAGCTGCTCCATGACGAGATCAAGACCATATCTCATAAGAATCTGGTCCAGTCAAGATCCTTTGCCCAGATGCTCGACCAATCAATCAACAAGTACCATAATCGCTCCATAGAGGCAGCCCAGGTCATCGAAGAACTCATCAAGCTGGCCAAGGAGATGAAAGAGGCCCACAGGCGGGGAGAGGGCATCGGCCTGACTGAGGACGAGCTGGCTTTCTATGATGCCTTAGAGGTCAACGACAGCGCAGTAAAGGTGCTGGGAGATGAAACACTACAGAAGATTGCCAAGGAACTGGTTCTGGCTGTCAGGAAGAATGTGACCATTGATTGGACGGTTAAGGAGTCAGCCAGGGCAAAGCTGCGGGTGATAGTCAGGCGGCTGCTGCGCAAGTATGGCTATCCTCCGGATAAACAGGAGAAAGCGACGCAAACAGTGATGGAGCAGGCCGAGCTGCTGTGCCAGGAGTGGACATGCTAGGAAATCAGGGGTCTAACTCATGATTGACTGTCCATTAGATTATGGACAATTCAAGAGTCAAGGGTATTCTCAGCAGATGCCGATGGAACGGTCTTTCTCCATTCGCATTTTCTGTCCGGATGAGAACTATGTAGGATTACGCATCATAATTAATGGATAGGTGTGTGATAAAACCATGGATGCCAAAATATTCCTTGTAGATGATGATGGGAATCGTCTCAGACAGATGATAGAGACTTCCTTCGTTACTGAGGAGAATCTACAGATTTTGCTTGCCCATTATCCAGATCTTTTACCGGGAGACCAGATCAATCCTGAGAATCCACGTCGATGGTTACTTGTTACACGCGAGGTAGGAATACCAGGAGATTCTTCAGAAACTGATCGATGGAGCCTCGATCACCTCTTTCTCGATCAGGATGGCATACCTACTTTCGTCGAATGTAAGCGTGCATCAAATACGCAGATTCGTCGTCAAGTTGTGGCCCAAATGCTTGATTATGCTGCTAATGGTACAGAATATTGGAATATTGATGGTCTTCGCCAAGCTGCTGCTGAGACGGCGGGCCAATGTAATAAATCTCTCGACGATGAAGTAAAGCGATTACTCGAATCAGAAGATGTGGATGTTGAGGGATATTGGAAGAAAGTTGAAGAAAATCTTCGATCTGATATGATTCGCTTGATTTTCGTTACAGATAGCTCACCTAAAGAATTGCGAAAGCTAGTGGATTTTCTCAACAGGCAGATGAGGGATGTTGAAGTGATCATCGTTGAGATCAAGCAGTTTCTTGGCGAGGGACAGAAGGCTATGGTCCCCCGGGTCATTGGTTCCACCTTCAACAAAGAGCACGTAGCCACAAGAAGAAATTTTACGGAAGCTGATTTCATGGAGGAATGTGAACCTGAATTGGCAGAGTTTTTTAAAAATATAATCTGTCTTGCTAATAAAAAGGGCTACTCGATATATTGGGCAACTACTAGCTTCTCCATTAGGAAATATTTGCCATTCTCGGATAGATATGCGAGCGTTATCTATTGTTATCCGAAAGGGCGGTTTGATTTTTATTTTGCTCAACTTCCAATATCATATGAAGCATCTGAGACTCTGCGGAGAGAATTAATCTCTACCGGTATCTTCAGAGAGTCTGGTAAGAAAACACTAATCGCCACCTTAAATAATGAGACATATGATAAAGCAAAAGAAATAGTCCAATTCATCCTAGAACGAGTGGATGAGATCGCTGAGAGCCAAAAGTCCAGCGAGAAAATGCAAGGATGAAATGTTAACCTATCAGGTACGACCCAGAGTATTTTGGCACGATAAAGCAAAACCTCTAGTTTTTCCTAACAATGCTGAGGTTCGCTTTCATAAAAACCGCTACAACCATTTGGTATGGAGGCTGGTGGTGGACATACTGCTGTAAGAGCAATAGAAGCAAATGCATTTTTCAATGCGAATACTGGTGAACACTCAATTGAGTCGAAAACTCCACTTGAACCACTCGATGTCACAATCAAAGAGCCAAATAGGACCTTATCACTTAAAGGAAACGTTTTCAGCATCAATGAGCATTTCGATGATATCCGTGCTCTATATGATATAATAGAGAGCCTTTACTTTGTACTCCCTGCACTTTTAAATATCGAATTTGCAGACCCTCCGATAATCGAAAGGGTTGACGGCATCGTAGGAGATTCGCATTTTAGATGGCAATTATCCAAGTGGGAAGGGCATTTTAGAACTACAACACAGGATCAACAAGAAAAGGCTGTAATACGCTCATGGGAACGCCTAAATTCTTTGGCTGAGCCAAACAGGCGTCTTTTGGCTGCGATTCATTATTTTCATGTAGCATGTCGCTTGGCACGGTGTGGCAGCACTCCTGGTGAGTTCCTGCCTGAGGTTCTACTAAACCTGGCTAAGACTTTGGAGGTTCTGTTCCCGCCCTCTGGAGATGGCAAGACACGTGATGCGGTTCGGATTAAACTCAAAGAGCTGGGTTATAAGGAAGATGAAATTGAGGGAAAATTCATCCCAGCTATCGCATTGAGAAATGAAATTGACGTAGGGCACGTAAGTTTATGTATTTTCAATCCCGAACAACTCAAGATTCTGCATTCCTTTGCAGAAAATGCCGAAGAATCCTTTAGAGAACTCTTCGTCAGAGTCTTTGATAATGTATCATCCGGTATGTTCCAGATAGTTCCGTATGAAGTGGAAGTTGCCGGTCCGGAAGCAAGAAAGATTATCGATCGCATCCAACAATTTATGCGCTTATAGCACTCATAATTCTTATATGCTAAGATCTAGATCGCTGTGGATCGCACTACATGAGAAGCACATGAGAACTTGTGGTCAGCGATAGGATGAAACAGGAGATTTTCTGCTCACGCGAATTGAGCTGCTTGGATCTTCTAGGACCATATGACGGCGTCTGTGACCAAGTAGAATAAGCAACGGATTAATCAATTAGGTAACCTCATGAGATATAGTACTGTACTTATATCTATTCCTAGATGAACTTTGATGATTTCACGCGAGACCGCGCTTAAGTAAGGTAATGGAGTTAAATGCGCCAAGCTAGCAATTGATAGATTCAGACAAGAGGATTTACCGGCAAATATACCATCGTGAAGGATTTCGCGAGAGAGTTTCGGCCCAAGGCTGGTGTCCAAGCCATCTACCGATACGAGACTAAACCAAGAGCCCAGTCTCAGATTGATTGGGGGGAATGCGGTCGCATTGTAATCGATACCACTTAAGGACCTGCCTGAGCACGTCTCGAAGCGGCTTGAAGACATCAAAGCCTCCATCGTAAAGTATCAGGTCGCTTGGTCGGGATTGGTCAATGGCGTCAGCAAGAGCGATATACTCTTGAAGCTCGCGGAAATAGCTGGAAAGCCTATCCATGTCGGATTCTTCTAGGGAGATTCCTTCCAGGCCGAAGAATTCTTGAAAGAACAGATTGAAGTTGGCTGCATAATTCTTAGGATGAGCCCAAAAAGCATCGTCATAAGTAAGCACCGTCTTCTGCCAGGATCTGCCTTTGTAGATCACATAGCCGGCGCGGATTTGGTTGAGATTTGCTACTGACCAATTGCAGACAACTCCATTAGATCCATCGACTGCATAGATCTGGCCATCAAAATCCTTTGGCTCAATAGCTATGAAGCACTCTTTCGTTGATTCCAGTTTGCGCGCAATACGCATCAGCATTGCTGAGGGCAAGATGGTCCCGTGGAGTGAACCCCTCCGAGTGGACAGTGAGTTAAGCAATGTCGACTCATGGAGGGAACTAGATGACGAAGACGAG
>MVRL01000002.1 GCA_002067705.1 Methanosaeta sp. PtaU1.Bin112 | reverse complement strand
TGTCTCCATCGCTGTCACCATGAACGTCAGTCCCCTGTGCAAATGCAAAACCAACCATCAACGATGCACATGCTATCACCAGGGCAAGATTCTTCCATCCCATCTCATTACCTCCTGTGACCTCAAGTTAGAGATCAATTCTTTTATTACAAGCGACTTTCTAATATAAACATCTTACTAGTTAATACTAATTCAATAATAACTACGTCAATAGTTGCATAAGGCGTGAAAGGCAGAATCGGGGAGGGCCTGTTCTCGGGCATCACCCCTGGCGATCTGAACCACAGGACCGGATGACGTCAGAAGGCCTGGGTCTGCTATAGCCCCACGGTGCCGATGTCAAATGCCAATATCGTTTCGTTCATACTGACGCTAGGGTGCGTAAAGCTGCAAGACCGCAGCAGGACTTACAGGGTGGTATGCCAGGCGCGCTCATCTTTTGCAGATGGGAGAGACGATTTCATTCTCGACTTCGCAGAAAAGGGGCGGATGGGCATGATGTAAGAAGACATCGCTTATACGGCTTGGTACGTGCTCTCTCCCGTAGATCCTGAGATAAGAGATCCGCCCGGGTCCTTGCCGATACGGATCTGCTGGAGTTCGCGGAATTCCTGCGATCACTTGAGACGAAAAATGCATCCAGAAAGCATAAGCCTCATGTCTTATCTCAGGTCATAGGCATATGCGAAGGTCCTCCTGATCTAGCCGAGAAACACGACAGCTATGCCTACTGACAAGGTTGTCTTCATAGATAGCTGGGCCTTTCTGGCCCTGGCAAACGGGAGAGACAATGATCACCAGAAAGCCGTCCATATCTACGAAATGATAAGAGAAAAAGATTGCTTGATGATGACCTCTGATTATGTCCTCGACGAAGTTATCACCTCATTATCAAGAAAGTCAGCTTGATGGAGCGCAGAGATTTATTGAAGCCCTGTTCTTGGATATAAAAGAAGGTGGGATCCTTCTGGAGATAATAGATAAAGGCAGATTCGACGATGCATGGCTGCTGCGCAGCGTTTATCGGGATAAACCGGATATATCCTTCACAGATCTACCTCATTTGTATTGATGGGAGATGCTGATGTCTCAAGGGTTTTCACAGGGGATCGTCATTTTGAGATGGTGAATCTGGGGTTTCGGATATGGCCCGATTCGCAATGATCTCGAAGAAAAATCCAACATGTGAACCGTTCTAAGATTATGGTTATTCTGCGTTTCATTAGACCCTAACGCAAAAACGTCATAACCCTCCAGACCACCCGCCTGCAATCCTGCCATCCCCGCCACCACAGACACTCCCTGATCTATCCGTCGTGCTCCTGAGTGCCGAGACACGTTGCTTTTCCGCAGCTCAGAGACCATCATCAAGGATCTCGTACTTCTCAGCGGAGAACGACCTGCCACTTCATCTGTAAGATCCTCTAACCACTTTGGCAGAATCCTGATGTTGCAGATCCTCTCTTCAGCGATGTGCTTCTCGAGCCGCTTCCCCATAGCTGAGGAGGGCTCAACTGCCGTAACCTGCTTCGCCCTCCTGGCTAAGGGCAGGGTCAGGGTTCCAGGCCCCGCGCCGATGTCCAGGACCGACCAGCCGGGATCGATCTCCAGGGCTGCTGTCCTTCTCACGCCGTCTTGCCTGGCTATCTCGGATCGGTCGTATCGCTCTGCAGCCTCCTCCTTCTTATAGCCGTTCTCCAGGCGACCATCCCGGGAGGCGAGGAGAGCGAGCTTCCAGACGGAGTTCCAGTCGATCATCGGATGCCTCAATTGGCCCTCTGCTTTTGCAGTTTTTAGCTTGCCTGCAAATAAGCCTGCGCACCTCCTTCAGGCTGAAAATCTTGCTTTTCGTCAAGTCCTAAATACGATTCTCATTCCATTATTACTCCTTATCTGGATGGTATTCTGGATGATATACAAACACGCCACACTTCTTCAAGTCGTAATCCAATCCTTGAAATTTCGTTAGATATTCCTGATGGATTGCTTCTGGGTCCAGGTCCTTGAAAAGATCGGAGTGGAACCATTTTGCGAGGTATGCAACACTAATAAAGTGCCTACCGCCTGCATAGCCATAGGCACTCCAGATAGGCGTAGCTATCGCATAAACCATTCCCGATTTGATTGCTGTCACATTTTGCAATTCTGGTCTGCTCATGACATCGTCTCTTGCATCCTTTAGCACTTTAATCTCACCTGCATCAAGAGCGTCAGTCCCAGCTGCGACTACGCTGACTATAATATCGGGATTCCCCACCATTACCTCTTCAGGGTCCACCTCCCCATAAGGTTCAATTGGGAAAATATTCTTACCACCGGCCATCGTAATTGAAGGTCCGTCACATACAAGATCACATCTGTAGTACTTTCCTGCAGATGTTTTGATTTCGCAATATATTTTAGGTTTATCATCTTCTGGAATGTTCTTTGTTTTATTCCTAATAGAGTCCAACAAACCATTATAAAATTCAAGAAACGTTTTGGCTTCATCTTCTCGTTCCAGTGCATATCCCAATTTAGATATTTCTTCAGGATAAAGTGCCGGCACATGAGACTTGAAACATAAAACCGTTGCACCAGCCGTCTCTAATTGCTGAACGAATGGATATGGTGCAGATCCGTGTCCTGGATGTGCAATAACAACATCGGGTTTTAATTCCAGTATCTTCTCTACATCAACATCCTTAAACGTGCCAACCATCGGTAGGTTGCTTTCGTTGAACTCTGGGTAATACGAAGGATATTTTTTTACATCATTTGACACTCCAATTATCATGTCTCTTTGCACCTGTAGCGTTCGTAGCGCCTCATAATTAGTGCGAAGTGTGAAGACAATGCTCCTTATCGGCTTGTATATCGTTACAGATCTATTTGTAGAATCTACAATCGTTCTTGGGTATTTGTCGTGAATATGCTTTATCTCTTCAAGCTGCTCTGATGTGATCTTCCCCCCCAAAGCGAGCTTCTCCGCCGCTGCCACCTCATCGGCAGAAACAACCTTATCGCCGTTGCTGTCACCAGGAACATGCGTTCCCTGTGCGAGCGCTGATCCGATCATCAGCCCTGTGGATACCACGATTAAGGCCAGAGTGCTCCATCTCATCTCTCTCCCTCCCGAAACTATCGCCCATCGGGATGCTGCTCCGGATGGTATACAAATTCACCACGTTTGCTGAGATCGTAATCGATGCCAAGGAATTTGCTCAGATATTCCTGGTGTATGGCATTTGGATCCATATCTTTGAAAAGGTCGGGGTAGAACCATTTGGCAAAATAGCAAATGCCCACGGGGTAGATGGCATCCATCACGATATTAGAGTCTAGGGCATAGACTCTTCCGCTCTTTACTGCGTCAATACCGGTAAATCCAGTACGACTCATGATTTCATCCCTTTCTTCACGCATGGCAGTGACATTATCTGCTTCCCATCCAATTTTGCCAGCATACTTCCATCCCATAAGACGAAGTATGACCTCTGGGTTGCGTGTTATTATCTCTTCGGGAGTTGTGGTAAAGGTCTCCTGTGATGTATTTCCAAAGATGCTCCTTCCACCGGCAAGTTCTATGTAATTTCTGCCGCCAGCCTTATAGTCGCCGAAGACCTCGCAGTAAACTGTTTTTCTCGCATCAATGGGTATCGTCTTCACTCTATCGTTAATCTGGCTTAAATGCCCATCAATAAAATCGATCAGTTCGTTGGCTTCTTCTTTTTTATCGAAAAGATAT
>MVRL01000001.1 GCA_002067705.1 Methanosaeta sp. PtaU1.Bin112 | reverse complement strand
TCCCTTCAAGTAAATGGTCTCATTTCCTCGGACGATGGCTATTGCCATTCCAGGAACCTGCCAGTCATTCATGCCTTTCTCTGTGTATTGCTCAAAGTCCTGGAGAACCTGCTTCATACATCCCTCGTCAGGTTCAGACGATAGGCAGCCTAAGCTGTAATCATCGCCCAGCGAGGAGGTCCATGAACAATAGCCTACCAACAAAAATAAAATTATTAAAATAGAGTATATTGCTATTATTCTCTCTCGCATATTATTTCACCCTTGCCTTAACCCCACGAAACCTCTGCCGGTTAATTCAGAGGACATTAATAGTAACTAATAAGCCTCTCTATAAATGAAATATGAAATATTAAGAAAATATTGGGAGCTCGACCTAACTTCTTTTGGCCTAGCCCGCCATAGGCATCTAATTAAGGACTTTTACCTGAATCGAATTGACTCATCCTTTCTCAGTTATTGCATCCTCCAGACCAGGTATCTCCTCTACACCCACAGGAACTGTAATCGATGAATTTTGGAAATCATCTCCAATGGGCTCAAAGCGCCCTCCCAGGTGCTGTGATAGAAATGCTTCTGCCACAGCGTAGAATGACAGGCGGTTTTCAGGCCTGGCAAAGCCATGACCCTCATCGGGGTATAGCACATAGGTGACGGGAAGGTCCTTCTTCTGCATGGCCTGGACTATTCTGTCTGACTCATTCTGCCTGGCTCGAGGATCGTTGGCTCCCTGGGCAATTAGAAGCGGCCTTTGAATCCTGTCCACATAGTTGATCGGAGAGCGCTCGGCCAGCAGCTTCCTGCCTTCCTCCGTCCTGACATCGCCCACGCGAACGGCCATAAGGTCGATCACTGACTGCCAGTAGGGCGGGAAGGATTCAATCCAGTCGGTCAGGTTCGACATGCCGCAAATGTCCACCCCGCATGCAAATGTCTCAGGCGTGAACGTCAATCCCACAAGGGCTGCATAACCGCTGTAGCTTCCTCCCATGAACGCCACCTGGTTCGGATCGGCTATTCCTCTCTCAACGGCCCAATTTACTGCATCGATAAGATCGTCCTGCATCTTCCGCCCCCACTCCATGTTTCCTGCGTTAGTGAAGTTCTTGCCAAAGCCTGTCGAACCCCGGAAGTTGATGCTGAGGACCGCATAGCCCCTGTTGGCCAGCCACTGATGATCTGCGCTGTAGCCCCAGTCATCGCGTAACCATGGGCCGCCGTGGATGATGATGACCATTTGAAGGGGCTTGTCTGGTATGCAGTCCCCGTCTGAGTCACTGTTCAAAGGCAGGGTATAGTAGCTGACCAGATCCAGGCCGTCACGGGACTTTATGACCGCAGGATTCATTTTTGCCAGAGGGTGGCCTTCCAGCTCACTGTTTGCACTGAATAAGAGCTTGGCCTGGCCTTTCTTTCGGTCGTAGTAGTAATAGCGCTTCGGGCCGTTGTCCACAACACAGACTACTATCCAGGCATTATCGTCGAGTGTTCGGCTTATAACGTGAAAGTCTCCATCTGCAACTCCCCTCAGATACTCCAGGTCCTGAGCAATTGCCGGATCGATGACCTTCCAATGAATCCGATCATAGTTGAAGGCTGCAGCCTGCACATTCATCTCCGTGGGATGAACGAGGATCTGCGGCACGTATAAGCCTACGATCTCGTAGGTCCAGATCCAGTTAAGGTCTGACTGCTGGTCCTCAGCCATCAACTTCCTCTCCTCTGTCTTCAGATTAAGAGAGTAGAGGGCAGCCGTGTTTCGATCCCGGCTGTCGGCCATGTAAATAACTTCTCCTGTCTTATCGAATCCGAGAATGTTTGTGGCCCTCTCGTCCTCCATTCCTATCTTCATGAAGGACGTCCAGCTGCCGTTTTCTGCAGGCTCAAAGATCTCTTTCCCCCCATCGGGCGTCATCTTGACCGCAAAGCGGACATTATAATCGTTGTCCATATAAAATCCCAGGAATCCGGTATTCTCCTGGATTAGAGTCATGTTGCCCGTTTTTATGTCCACACGGTATAGGTCATGAAGACTGGCGTTGCGATTGTTGATCCCGATGACGATCTCATCTGGATACTTATCGCTCATAGCCCCAACGACTGCTGTGATGCCTTCAAAGGAAGTGAGATTCATGGTCTCGCCGCTGCTTAGGTTGATGCTATAGACTTGCCACTGCTCATTGCCCCCCTGGTCCTGCAAGTAGATGATGTGGTCGTTGGTATAGGCCCATCCATAGAGTCCGATGCCACGCTCTGTGTCGTGCGTGACCGGCCTGGCCGCTTCAAGATTATCGGCAGGTCCCACCCATACATTGAGCACGCCGTTTACAGGGGCAAGGTAGCTGATCCGGGATCCGTCAGGGCTTAGCTGTACCCTTGCCTTACCCGGATTTCCGAACAGCACTTCTCGCGGAATAAGCGCATTTTTCTCATCTTTTTGCGTATAAGCAGGGCTTGATTCGCCATTGCATCCAGTAAATAAAAAAAATATTAACAATATATTTCCTAAATGGATTTTCATCTTATTTCCACCCCGTGAAATCGCTTCTTACATCTCGGCTCAACTATATTATCTCTTCATACCATAAAGCTACTATTAAAACATTCTGATAAGTCATTTTTATTTCCCAATGGTCAGGTTTATATTTCATATATCCATTTGCATATCGCAATGCCCAAAGTCCTTCCCGAGTACAAAGAAGAAGCCAAAAAGAGAATAATTGAGGCCAGTGTTAAGGTAATGAGTGAAAAGGGATATAGCCAGACAACTATGGAGGATATTGCTGCATATCTCGGCGTGAGCAAAGGGGCACTTTACCTCTATTTCAAAAGTAAGGATGAGATAATCATTGAGAGCGCGAAAAACATGCAATTACATCTCTCACAACTTCGTAGGATGCAGATGACTGCTTCTCCCACGAAGGACCCCCTCGATGTCTGGATTAAAATTCTTGATAATTTTATGCCATTTGACTCAAAAATAAATGCTCTCTATTTTGAACTCGTGGCCATAACGCAACGCGATCCTGAGATTAATAAGCTATCTGCAAAAAATCTAGAGAAAGAGATCGAAATGATAGAAAACGAAATAGCCTCGCAGCAACAGATGAAATTAGTCCGCACTGATGCCGATCCTCGTACCATTGCGGTTGCATTGATATCCTTTTTCAATGGCCTGCGCTTGATGAATATCCTCGGCTTAGATCGGGATGAGATACGCAAGAGATGGGCTGAAATGGGACGTATTGTGCTTGGGATAAAAGACTAAAAAACATTGATGAGATCGGGATAGTTCTCAAGCAAGTGATTTCCCGTGCTAGAGCCACCAATCCCATATCAATGGCTTCTTTCTGCACATGAGGACGGTGTTTCTTTGATACCTGATGACGAAGGTC